>SHZD01000111.1 GCA_009692465.1 Myxococcales bacterium | reverse complement strand
TTGGGATGCCAGTGCCCTGTCGCTCGCTGTCGCTCGCTGTCGCTCGACAAGGAGCAAGGAGCTTTTCTGTCAGGGGCGTACTCTCGTACGTCCCTGACAGAAAAGTGACGCAGTGACGCCGAGATGCGCCCAAAGCGGGGGATCGCGGCAGCACATCGTCGTTGACAGTGGCCGCCGAACCTGCAAAATGCGCGGTTCGCTCAAGGTCAGTCGACCATGCGCATTTCAAAAACCAACTAGTTCAAGGATTTTACAATGCGCCAAGTAGCATTCATCTTAGTGTGCGCGATCTTGACCGCAACTAGCGGTGGCTGCGGCGCGGATACTGGCTCCCCCTCATCGTCGGCAACCGCTCAGGCAGACAGTGCGACGGCGCAGACGGCGGATTCCTCAGCTACAGCGGAAACTTCAGCGCCGGCACCTACTTGCACCGATGGCGCTGCCAATGGCGGTGAGACCGGCGTCGACTGCGGTGGCCCGTGTACTCCCTGTGGCATCGGTCAGCCCTGTGCCGTAGGCGGTGATTGCGCATCCACGGTGTGCAAAAAGGCCAAGTGCGTCCCGCCAGGTTGGCTAATTGGGGCCGGCGGTGGTGCAGAAACTGTTAAATTTACTACTGTTCTGTCAACCAAACTTGCTGATCCAGCTGCGCTGGCCTTTCATCCGATAGTCAAAGGCCAGCTGTGGGTCGCCAATCGCAAAGATGACTCGCTGGTCATCGCCCAAATCGACGACAGTGGGGCCGTTGCCGGCCCAGTGTTGCGTTACGCTGATTCCACTTTGCACTTCTTAGAGTTCGTCAACGCCCTGTCTTTCGTCGCCGACGGCAACCACTTCGCCAGTTGTGGTGATTCACGCAACACCTACCACGGCAATGCGAAAGCGAATGATTTCATGGGACCCGCACTGTGGCCCGGCGATCTAGCAGAATTTAAGCAGTTTGGCCCCGACGCCGCCAGCGTCCACTTGGACATGATGCACGACACGCCTTCGTGCATGGGCATCGCCTCAGCCGGTGGCACTGGGTATTTCGTGTTCAATGGCGTTGCTGGCAGCATCGATTGGTACGACTTTGGCGCGCCGCACGTCCACGGCGGCGACGACCACACCGACGGCGCCAAAAAACGGTATGCCAAGCTCGGTTTAGCGCGAGTGGCCAATACGCCATCTCATCTGGCCTACGATCTTGAGAGCAAAATGCTGTACATCGCGGACACCGGCAACGGCCGCATCGTCCGACTCGACACCACCACGGGCACTGCAGGCACCAGCATCAAGCTTTATCCGGTCGAAGTCGCCATGAAAATGGTGACTGGCGCCAAGCTTGATGTCGTTCTGGATGGCCTAGACAAGCCCAGCGGCTTGGTTCTGCACGACGGCTACCTGTTTTTCACCACCGTTGGCGGCAGCATGATTTTTGGCGTCTCGACCGATGGCAAGATTGGGGCGACGTTGGACACCGCCTTGCCGGCAGGTGCGTTGGCGGGCTTAGCGGTCGGACCAGATGAGCGTCTGTACTTTGTCGATCGCAAGGCGCAAGTCGTTCGGCGGATTGACATCCCATAGCAAGTGCAGTCGACACGCGAGCGTTGGCCAAGCAGAATGACCGGCGATCCCAACGAATTTTCGATTGCGTTGCTGCCAGTATCAAGCTAAAGTCCGCGCCCCCGCAGGCAGCTCAAGACCGGCGGCCTTCGGCAAACCAACCGCGACATCCGCGAAATCAAAAGATAACCATGGCAAACACTAAGAACCTCAACCACGCCCAGCGCAAGACTGCCAAGCGCGTGGCCCGCCAAAAACTCAAGGCCGTTGAAGCCAAGCTGACCACCGAGCAACGCAACAAATTGCGCCGCGCCCGCAAGGAAAAGCACATTGGTGTGCGCGCCTTCTTGGCGTCCTCTAAGGCCTAATCGCCGATCGCCACCGCTCGCCGGCTGCCTGCGCCGGCTTGCCTGCGTCGGCTTGCCCGCGCCGGCCTGCCTGCGGCGAACGGCGGCCTCGCAGATCCTCACAGCCTGATTGCGATTGCCATGCCTCTGGCATTTGCCCGCGAAATTGCCCGTATCGTCTTGCCGCGGCCTAAGCCCGCTGCCCAGTGGCTAGCAGCTGGCGTCGCGATCACGGCTGAGTGGCGCGGTCGGCACCTGCTTGAAGTCCGTCCGCCGAACCAGGCAGACGGCGTGCAGGCACTTGCCTCTCTGGGCCCATGTCTGGCGTCGTTGCCTGAACTGACAGGGTCAGCGCAGCCAGTCTTGACGATTCCCCACGCACTTCAGCCTCAAGTTGTCCGCGCAGCCGTGGTCGCTCGGGCACTGACCGGCCCTGTTGGCCGCTTAAGCTCGCTCGTTGAGCAACTAGCCTTGGGCGATCACGCTGAAAACGCCTTGCGCGGTGGCATCTTACACGTTGCCACCCTGCCCTCTGGCACCCGCCTCATTGGTGTCTCTGGCGCACTGCTGCGGTACACGACAAGCGGCGCGTGGTCGATCGCTTTGCGCTACACCGGCTTTCGCAAGCCTGCCCGATTGGGCGTCCTAGTCGACAGCCTTGGCCGAACATGGGTCGGCCAATACAGTCTGAATCCAAAGCGAGATCAGATAGTTAACCTGTATCGGTCCGACGATGACGGCCAAAACTTCGCTATCGTTCGCAGCTTCGAGGCGGGCGCGATTCGGCATATTCACTTCATTCAGCAAGATCCCAGCGATGACAGCCTGTGGCTCGGCACCGGCGACAATGACCGCGAGTCGGGCCTGTGGCGCAGCGTGGACGGCGAACACTGGGACTGCATCGGCGAAGGCAGCCAGCTGTGGCGAGCGGTCGGTCTAGCATTTGTCGACGACGCCGTCCTGTGGGGCACCGACGCCGGGACCGACGCCGACCATTTTGCCAACGTCGCCGTGCGTTGGTCGCGCTCGACGCAGCGCGCAGAAATCGAGCAATTGGTCCACGCTCCAGTTCACGGCATTGCATCCGTTGCAGGTCAACGGATTGTCTTGGCAACTGGTTGTGAAGGGGGCGCCAACGAGTCCGATGCCGCGGTGCACGTCTGGTTACGGTCCGCGACCGGTGGCTGGCGCCAAGTTGCGTCGTGGGCAGTCGGACCGCAGCCCTATCGCCTGCAGTACGCCATCGCCAGTTTTGCCAGCGGTCAGGCCCATAGCGAAGATCTGTGGGTCCAACTGCGCGGCACGGCCAAAATGCCTTTGGGAATCATCAAACTTGCCCTCGATCCCGCGGAGTGGCCATGACACCAGACCAACCGGTTTGCGCGACTATCGTGCCGACGGCCAATCGAACCCCTATCGAGTTTTGGTTCGATTTCTCGTGTCCTTATGCGTACTTAGCATCCACGCAGCGCCAGTGGCTCGCCGACCAGACGGGCCGTGAGGTCCAGTTGCAGCCCTTCTTGCTGGGCGGCGTGTTCGCTGCCATCGGCCAAGCGCAGAACCTATCGTCGGTCCTGTCGCCGCCCAAAGCACGCCACAACCGCAATGACGTGGTGCGCTGGGCGACTTGGTTTGGGGTGCCGATCGCCGCGCCGCCCAAGCATCCCAACCGCACCGTTGATGCTTTGCGCGCACTTTTGGCTTGCCCGCCGTCCACATGGCAAGCCGTTACCGATGCGTTTTTTGCCGCTTACTGGGTCAATCAGTCCGATCTTGCCGATGCGAAAACGGTGGCACTGTGTCTCAGCCAGCTTGGTTTGCCGGCTGCCGATATTCTGGCGTCCTCCCAAACATCCGAAATTAAACACGAATTGCGCGTTCGCACCGATCAAGCGCTGGCGACTGGTGTTTTCGGCGCGCCAGCGTTTGTGGTGGACGGTGAGCTGTTTTGGGGGCAGGATCGCCTGCCCTTCGTGGTCGCCGCTGCTTCTGGCTGGCAAGTGTCTGACGAGTTTTCTGAATTCAAATTCTAGGAGCGTGTCGGAGTATTCCGACTCGCTCCTAGCGCCGTCTGGCTAGACGGCGGCAACTGTCCGAAACTGCACGAATTTGATTGGGCCAGTTCTCCGGGCAGTTCTTGGACAGTTGAGAATAGTTGACTGGCTCGGAGCCTATCGAATCGTAATAGATTCATTGTGTATAATCTGATAGATATTTCACAACCGATTGATTTCCGACAGGCTCCTAGGCACCGGCTGGTCTGGTTTTTTTGAGCCGATTTTCCAAGTACGCAATTAGCGGGTCCAAGTCCGCCCATCATTGCCCCAAACTCCAAGAGGAACGGCAGCATGACTTCAAGAACTATTGAGTTTTTTTACGATTTTTCTTCGCCGTACGCCTATCTGGCCCACGAAGAAATTGAGCGTGTTGCCGCGGCTCAAGGTGCGAGCGTAACGTGGCGACCATTCCTGCTCGGAGGCCTGTTCAAGAACCTCGGTATCGACCGCGCACCCATTCTGAATTCTGCGCCGAACAAGGTCAACATCTTGATGACAGACATGTTTCGCTGGGCCGATGCGCGCCAACTGCCCTTTGCGTGGCCTGCGCAATTCCCCTTGAACTCGGTCAAAGCGCTGCGGGTGATGTGTCAGCTCGACGGCGCGCAGCACAGAACGGTCGCCGGCGCGCTGTTTCGGGCCTATTGGGGTCACGGGGCTAACCTAGCGGACGCGGCAGTGCTCGCCGGTCTGCTTAGCGCCCAAGGTCAAGATGCCGCGGCGCTGCTGGCGGGCACTGACACCGCTGCCGTCAAGCAGCGCCTTATCGACGCATCGGCCGAGGCTTTTGCGCGCGGCGCCTGTGGTGCGCCGTCGATTTTTGTCGGTGACGAGCTGGTGTGGGGCAATGACCGTATGGAGTTCGTGACCAAGCTGCTGCAAGGCTGGCAGCCACACTTGCCGACTTAGAGCACCGATCAGATTCCATCTGATTCTGTGCTCATTGCTTGTTTCGTGGGTCGCGAACTCGCGCCCGAGGCGTCTCGCCGCTCCATTCCCGATGGAAACCAATGGCATTTTGGTGTCGGGACACCTGGTTTAGGCTACAGACCGCGGTCGGTGGTGCTTGCGCTGACAGGAATATGTTTGGTGCTTTAGGAACTGTCCCACAATACGTCATTCTGGGACTGGTACCGTTTGCTTACTTTGGTGGTCGCTAAGCTCGCGTCCTGAAAGGCCGACTCGCCGCTGCTGTGTTGCCCAGATCGATCGAGTTATTTCAGGACGGTTCCTTAGCCCGCACCGAGCAACGGCAATTGCCAATGCGCTCACAATGCCGCGACAGCTAGGCGATAACCTGCTAAACTCGGCCCCCCGTTTCGGCGCCTACCGCCGCGCTGAAAGACCATGACTACTGACTCTTCATCTGCTGAACAAGCTGAACTGCATCGCGAAATTGCCCGTCGCCGCACCTTTGCCATTATTTCGCACCCCGATGCTGGCAAGACGACGATGACGGAAAAGCTGCTGCTGTTTGGCGGCGCGATCCACCTAGCCGGGGCTGTCAAAGCCAAGAAAAACCAAAAATCAGCGACGTCAGACTGGATGTCGATTGAACGCGAGCGCGGCATCTCGGTTTCCACCGCGGTGATGACGTTTGAATATCGTGGCTTACAGCTGAATCTACTGGACACGCCCGGTCACAATGACTTTTCTGAGGATACCTTTCGCACGCTGACGGCTGTGGACGCGGTGCTGATGGTGATCGACGCCAGCAAAGGGGTCGAAACACAGACACGTAAGCTGTTGGAGGTGTGTCGGCTCAAGCGCACGCCGGTCATCACTTTCATGAACAAGATGGACTTGGAGTCGATGGACCCTCTGGATCTGCTTGATAATTTGGAAAAAGAACTGCACATGGTCTGCACGCCGGTTACGTGGCCAATCGGTAAAGGCAAGGAGTTTCAAGGCGTCTACGATTTGCGCGACCACACCCTCAATTTCTACATGGCGGCCGAGCGGGGCCACAAGAACGAGCGCGAAGTCATCGGCGACCTCAATTCCGAGCGAGCCCGCTCGATGGTTGGCAAGCACCTGCAGCAAATCACAGAAGAAACCGAATTACTGGCGGGGGCCTGTGAGCCCTACGACGAAAAACGGTTTCTGCGTGGCCAGCAGACACCGGTGTTCTTCGGCTCGGCGCTCAATAACTTTGGCGTCAAAGAGTTGCTGGATTGCTTTTGCGATTTGGCGCCCGGGCCTCAGCCGCGCGAAACTGTTCTGCGCGTCGTCGACCCGGAAGAACCCAAATTTTCTGGATTTGTGTTCAAAATTCAAGCGAATATGGACAAAAACCACCGCGACCGCATGGCCTTTGTCAGGGTGTGCTCTGGGATTTTTCGCCGCGGCATGACTCTGCGCCATGTGCGAACTGGCAAGGATATCGCGGTGCGCAACGCCATGACCTTTTTGGCACGCGATCGGTCAATTGTCGATGAGGCTTATCCTGGTGATATTATTGGGATTCCCAACCACGGAACCATTCGAATTGCCGATACATTTTCCGAAGGTGAAGTGCTCCAGTTTACCGGTATCCCCAGTTTTGCCCCGGAGCTGTTCCGGCGGGTGCGCCTCAAAGATCCAATGCGGCAAAAGCAATTGGCCAAGGGGCTCACTGAGGTTTGTGAGGAAGGAACGGCCCAATTGTTTCGACCGGTCATTGGCTCGGACTGGATCGTTGGCGCCGTGGGTCCGCTGCAGTTTGACGTTATCGAGACCCGTCTGCGCGACGAATACAGCGTCGATGCGGCGTTTGAGGGCCTCAGTCTGTCGGTGTGCCGCTGGGTGTCGCTCGACGCTGCCGTCAATCGCAGAACCTTCGAAGATGCCTATGCCCGCGACTTGTTTACGGATGGCCAGGGCAACTTGTGCCTACTGACCGAGACCCGCTTTCGCGCCGATTACATCGCCGACCGCAATCCGGGGGTCAAACTGCACACGACGATCGAGTTGCACGCCAATTAGCTGTTTCCTGTTGGCTACTTACAAATCGCACAGGTCGAACCAGCACAGGTAGTCGACTTGACGCCCGTTGCCGAGCAGCAATCGCCGGAATTCTTGCACGCGGCGTCACAGTAGCACGGGAAAGCCGTGGATTTGCCGCCACACGCCGCATTGCATGGGTGACCGCTCGCCTTGCAGTCGGTCGGGCACGACGCGTTGGTCTCGGGAGGGTCACAAAAGCCATCGCCGCACTTGGTATTGAGCTTGCATACGCCGGCGAGGTCGCAAGTGGAGCCGCTGGCACAAGTGCCGCAACTGCCCCCGCAACCATCCGCGCCGCAGGTTTTGCCAGAGCATTGCTTGACACAGGCAGGCGGGCAATCCTTGCTACAATCTGCTGTAGTTTCACCAGTTTCGCACTTTCCATTGCCACATACTGGCTTGCAGTCGGCGGGGCAGGAAGCGTTCGTTTCGGGCGCCGAACAGACCCCGTCACCACATTTGACCGGACAGTCCTGCGCGCACGTGGCCACTGTTTCACTTTCCGTACACACGTCGTCGCCGCACTTGGAGGGGCAATCTTGGGGACAAAACAGCGCATTTTCGCCAACCGAGCACAATGCATCGCCACATTTGACCGGGCAGTCCAGCGGACAAGTGGCCGCGGTCTCGCCCTGGCTGCAAAATGTGTCACCACACATCGCTTTGCAATCCACTGGGCAAGTCACGGGGTTTTCAGTGCCATTGCAAGCCGCGTCGCCGCACATCGGTTTAGGCTGGCAATCCGCCGGGCAACTGCCTAAATCTTCGCCTGTTTCGCAAACGGAGTTGCCACACTCTGGGCCAGTTACATCAAGTTTGGACAATTCGTCTGGCAGAAACACCGAGTCCGTTTCGTCGGTTGCGTCGCCATCCACCGCCGAAGCGTCGTCAGCGTCGTCGTCGGCAGCGCCGTCGGCCATCGCAATGTCAGCGGTTTCAGTTCCGTCTGCTCCGTGGTCGACCGCCGCGATTGCGTCAGCGGTTGCGCCGCTGTCGGCAACATTGCCCGTTGAGGAGTTGCTGCATTCTGCTTGGGCAAAGCCATTGCTGACCGTGACCTTGCAGATCTCGCCAGCGGGGCACCGGCCCACTTCGGTCCATTTGCTGTCCGTGCAGGCAAGCTTTTGCGCCACGCCGGCGACGGCCCAACATCCACCGATGGACTGAGACTCAACGCAGGGACTGCCGACCTCGCCGCCGGGTGTAGTTGGCCCGCTGCTGCCACTGCCGCTACCGCCGCCTACGCACGCGGACCACGCGGTCAATGCTGGCAGTAACCAGAATTTTCCTACGTTTGAGCCCTGCCTTGCCATGGAACGCCTTTGAACCGCGGTAGGTTGTCACTAGGAAATCGCGTCCGGCAACGTAGCTCGCGGTTCGCGGTCAAGAGACGTCGGGTTCGCTAAGGAACTGTCCTGAAATAACTCGCTCGATCTGGGCAACACAGGAGCGGCGAGTCGGCCTTTCAGGACGCGAGCTTAGCGACCAACAAAGCAAGCAAACGGAACCAGTCCCACAATGCCTTATTGTGGGACGGTTCCTAAGGGCCCGTGCAAGAGTTACTCGATCGACCCACGATAGGAACGGAGCGTGCAGGCGGCTTGCAAAGGCGCGCGTTAGCGACCGACCAAGCACGCAAAAAGGACTCGCTACAGAACGACTTGTTCTGTCGCAGGTTCTAGTTGATGGAGCACTGCCCAGCAATGCACTTGGCCGCCGGGCCCAAGATCGTACAGGCCACGGCGCCAGCGCAGCCAACTTTGGTACACGAACCGGCCGAACAGGCTCCTGTATCGCATTGGGGCGCTGTCGTCCCCGTGCAGGAAGCCGCAAGATCGCTGACGACTAACAATTGCGAATGAGCCACCGAAGTGCCACCTTGGTCATCCCAAACTTGCAGCGACACATCGTAGGTACCGGCTTGGGCAAAGGCGTGGCCCCACTGCGGCGCGACCTGATCGACATACGCAGAGCCATCGGCGACGGCAAATCGAAATTTCTGCACCCGCGCACTCAGGTCCGGTCGATCCTTGACCACCGCGATTCGGGTCGGATTGGCGTCGAAAATAACCGCAATCCCAGTGCGCACGATGGCGGGATGGGCCAAACCAGCAACCGGCGCTGGCAATTTCAAGGGTTCAACGCTGGCGGCGCAACCGGTCGCCCCGACCGCAATGCCGATCAACTGGCCGAAAATTACCGCGTGCCCGCGAGCCAACAAACGCATCATGCGATGACCTCGCCGACCAAATCATGGGCGCCCGACTCGGTAATTCGCACCGTGCGAAACTGGCCGCGGCCGATGTCATCTGGCGCATCATTGATGTAGACAACCCCATCAATTTCAGGAGCTTGTCCTTGAGTACGCCCCTGCAGAAGCAGCTCCGTTTCCTCCGACAGTCCCTCGACTAGCACAGTGAGGTCGCGGCCTACCGCACCGGCCAGAATCTCAGTCGAGATTTTCTCCTGCAACCGCGTAACTTTATCCCTGCGCGACTTCTTTTGCGCCGTCGGCACTTGCGCTCCCAACCGACCCGACAGGGTCCCGTCCTCGCGGCTGTATGCGAAACAACCCAAGTGGTCAAAGCGCCACGTCTTGACGAAATCGAGCAACTGCGCAAAGTCAGCGTCGGTTTCACCGGGATGGCCGACCAACATGGTGGTCCGCAAGGTCAACCCACTGATTCGGCTCCGTAATTTCGCCAACAACGTCTCAATCTCGCCTCGGGTCGTCAGGCGCTTCATGGCGCGCAATACCGCGTCGCTGGCATGCTGCAACGGCATATCAATGTATTTGCAGCAATTATCCGTCTGGGCGATCTCATCGATGAGGCGGTCGCTAAAGTTGTGCGGGTAGGCGTACATCAACCGGACCCAGCGCAAGCCATCGACGCGCCCCAACTGCTGGACCAAGTCGGCAAGGGCCTCGGGCTGGCCGATGTCGATACCATAGTGGGTCAGGTCTTGGGCGACCAAATTAACTTCCACTACGCCACGTTCGACCAAATTTCGCGCCTCTGCCACGCAATCTGCCACCAGCCGCGAGCGCTGAGTACCGCGCAGCTTGGGGATGATGCAAAACGAACACGCCTGATCGCAACCCTCAGCAATTTTGAGGTAAGCACTGAACGAATTGGGCGCAACGTAGCGCGGCTCCAAGTGGTCCGCAATGTACTCGGGACGGCCTTTGCGGTGACCGTGGCCCAATGTCGCTGCCGCGCCGTCTAAACCCAGACGCCGGGACAATTGGTCAAACTCGCCGGTGCCGACAAAGGCATCAACCTCTGGTAATTCTATGGCAAGATCATGGGCATGGCGTTGGGCAAGGCATCCGGCAACGACTAGCTTGCTGCCTGGTCTGGCCGCCTTGAAATCGGCCAGAGCTAAGATGGCGTCGACGCTCTCGGTCTTGCTGTCTTCAATAAACGCGCAAGTGTTGACAATATACAGGTCAGCCGCAGCAGGATCGCCGGTCAGCGCCCAACCGTCGCGCTGCAATTGCCCGACCATGTGCTCGCTGTCGACCCGGTTTTTAGGGCAGCCAAGCGACACGACATGGACGTGGCGCGCAACGGAAGGTGTCGGAATTATTGCAGACATACGCTAGCTTACCGCAACGGCGGGGCGAGAGTGTACCCGTTGCTGGCGTGCGCTACCAGACCAATTCGCACGTTCGCCGCACTGAAAGGTCGCTGGCTTTGATCGTCCTTTAGCGCGTCGACGCCGCACCTACCGCAGCGTGCCAGTCGCCGCCGAAATCGAGAGCAACTCTCAGCTTCAACTCATTAATAATAGGACGAATTAGTCCAGGCCCTTTGAAAATCAGGCTAGAGTACAACTGCACCAAAGTTGCCCCAGCCAGCACCATCCGCCACGCGTCGTCCGCCGATGCCACCCCGCCGACGCCAATAATTGGCACCCGGGCACCCACCGCACTATGCACACGCTGGACGGTTTGCACTGCCAGTTGGTGCAGCGGTGTCCCCGACAAGCCACCGCTCTGCTGCAACACGGCATCGGCGATCTGCGGCCGCGTCAAGGTGGTATTGCATGCCACGATCCCGGCGGCACCGGCATCGACTGCGGCGATCACCGTTGCCTCCAATTCACCGGCGGCAAAGTCCGGGGCGACCTTGACCAACAGGGGGACATCTTGCGCAGCGACGCAGCACTGGCGCACCAAGCCATGCAGAAATTCGGGAGATTGCAAGCTGCGCAGCTCGGGCGTATTCGGCGAGGACACATTGATCACCAAGTAGTCCGCATAGTTGCGCAAGCGAACGATTGCGGCGACGTAGTCAGAGATCGCATCGGCATTAGCCGTGTCTTTGTTTTTACCGACGTTGACGCCAATCGGTGTTGAACGCTGGCCGCGCACCGGCAAACGCGTCGCCACGACCTCGGCACCATGGCTGTTGAAGCCCATTCGATTGACGATAGCCCCAAGTGGCACCGATCGGAACAAACGCGGTCTGGGATTGCCCACTTGCGGTTGCGGCGTAATCGTGCCGATCTCAGTAAAACCAAAGCCCAAAATCGGCCACATCTCGAGCGCCTCGGCCTGTTTGTCCAGACCAGCGGCTAAGCCAAGCGGATTGGCAAACTGCAAACCAAGAGCGGTGACCGGCAATTGTGGCGGACCGACGACCTGAACGACCGCGCTCAACAAGGGCTTAGCGGCGCGCAGCAGGGCAAAGGTGAGTTCGTGAGCGCGCTCAGCGTCGGTAAGCGCCAGAAGCGGCATCAGGTTTTGCGCATACCAACTGGTAGACATGGATTTTGACCACCAGCGCTACAGACGTCGGCGGCCATTCATGGACGACCACCGCAGCGCCCGCCAACACAAGAGCTGGCCAGCGGCGCCTTGCTGGCGGCGGTGCGGCCCTCGTTGATGTAGTCGGTGCGGGCTTTGCAGTCCTCAGCTAGTTGGCACGCACAATCAACGAGTTCTGGCGCATCGAAGCACAACCAGTTGGAGGCGCACACCCGCCGTGCCGCCGTGCCACACAGGGCGACCGTCGGGTCGTTGGCATTGCATTGGGCGCCATTGCCAAACTTTTTGACGTCGACGCACTGAGGCGGTGTCACTGAAGTGGGCTTGACGGCAACAGGTTCGGTATCGCAGGCGGCACTAGCCAAAGTGCAAAGACCTGTCGCGATGGCGAGTAGCCTGAATTCAACAGTGCGCGTGGGAGACATGGTCAACTCGCCAATGCGTTGGGCGCCGCTGGGGATTGGCGCACCACGACCCGGCCATCGCGTGCGGTCAGCGTAACGTCATCTCCTGGCCGGAGCAAGCCATCCAGAATGCAGTCGGTCACGAATGTCTCGACAAGTCGCTCGACGCGTGCACGCAGAGGCCGCGCCCCCGAAGTGGGGTCCAGACCTTGTTCGAGAATTAATTCAACGACTGACTCATCGGCGTCGTAGCGAATCAAGCGCGCTTCGTACAATCGCTGGGCGCTGGCATCGATGTCGCGGCGAACCACCGCTTTGGCCGCCTCTACGCCCAAGGGTCGAAACACAATGGCTTCATCCAAACGCCGCCACAGATCGGGCGCCACCGCTGCGCTCGCCCGATCGAGCGCGGCTTGATCAAGAGCCAACAGAGTGCTGTCATCGGGCTGGTCGACAAACATCGGTGCGGCATCCATCGGCCCAAAACCAATCGCCCGGCGCCGCGGTTGAGCCAGCACATCGCCACCGGCATTGGTGGTAAACACGATGATACTATTGCGTACATCGACCACCTGGCCGTGGCTGTCCGTCACTTTGCCGCTCTCAAGCAATTGGACCACGACGGCTTGCACTTCTGGAGCGGCGCGGTCGATTTCATCAAACAGCAATACGCGATACGGCCGCTTTTGCATCGCCTGTGCCAGTTGACCGGCTTGTTGGTGGCCCACATAGCCCGGCGGCGACCCCATGAGCCGCGACACCGAATGGGCTTCGGCAAAATCGCTCATATCGAAGCGCACTAAGGCGTCGCTGTTGACGAAAAGGAGCTCGGCCAACGCGCGGGCAGTCGCCGTCTTGCCAACTCCAGCGGCACCGCAAAACAGCAGTGAGGCAACCGGCTTGTCGCCGGAAAACCCAGCATAATTTCGCTGAATTCGCTTGGCAATTCGTTGCATTGCTTGGTCGTGACCGACGATCTTTCCCTGTAAATCGGCGGCCAAGTCGCGGATCCGACCGCGCTCGTCGGCCAACAACCGCTCCATCGGCACTGCCGTCAGCGTATGAACTGCGCGCGCCACGTCATCCACAAGCACGTGACTGCGTCCCGCACGCTTGGCCTGAGCTCCAGCGCGATCGAGCACAGCAATCGCCTTGTCGGGTAAGCAGCGATCGGTCACGAAACGCTTGGACAAATGCACCGCCGACACCAAGGCGTCATGGGCATAGCTGACCCCGTGATGGCGGCCAAAAGTCGGCGCCACCCCGGCCATGATCAGCAGCGCTTCGGGGACACTGGGCTCTGGCACTTCGACCACTTGAAAGCGGCGATCCATGGCCGGATCGGCTTCTATGTGCCGTTTGTATTCCGCTTTGGTCGTAGCGCCGATCAGCGGAAACTGACCGCGGGCCAGCGCCGACTTCAAGTCATTGGCTGCATCCAGCGGACCATCGCCGGTACCTGCGCCCATAATCGTGTGAACTTCATCCATAAATACAATAACTTGTCCATCCGCCTTGGCAACTTCGTCGCGCAACCGACCCATGCGCTCGGAAAATGACCCGCGCAGCCCGGTGCCCGCCAGTAGCGCCGACACTGAAATCTCAACCAGCACGGCGGTGCCCAACTTGCCGTATTGGCCTGGGTTTCCCGCCAGCCGCGCCGCGATCCCCTGCGCGACGGCCGTCTTTCCGACCCCAGCTTCGCCGATCAGACACGGATTATTGGCATGGCGCATCATCAGCACGTCCAACACCTGCTCAATGATGGCATCGCGGCCAATTACCGGGTCAATCTTGCCCTTGAGTGCCAGTTCCGTCAGATTGCGACCCAGCTCGCACAGCGTCGGGTAGCTTTCGGCCGTCAGTTGAAACACGTTTTTCAACAACGGCAGCTGCTCGGGCGGGCGCGTCACTTCAAGGCGCTGGCGTTCATGGGAAGTTGGCTGCCGATTCGGCTCCGGTCTACCGTTGGCGCCGTGTTGACTGTTGTGGTTTTGCCTAGCGCTTTCGCGGTTATTGTTATCGCTCAACTGGTCGACATCCATTGGCAATGACGGCATTTTTTGGCCAACAGCCTGCACATGGGTACTCGATGAGGGCGACCCGGATCCAGTCAATGCCGGCGGCCGGGCGACGCTGACCGGCTGAGTCGGCACTCGCGGCCTGTCGACAGGTTTGGGCGCCGCCAGCTTGTCGATGGCAAATTGACCTGTATGGCCGCGATCTTGTTCAAAGTTGACCATACCGATGACCCGCGAGCGCAGCCCGGGGACGTTGGTCCCTGCTTTCTCCAGCACCCGGCACGCCAAACAATCGCGAACCCGCAGTAGGCTCGCCAGCAGAACCATCGAGGTCGTCTCTGGCAGATTGGCAGTTTCGGTCAGCTTGGCCGACTGCCGATGAATTTCAGCCAGAGCGTCGGCCGGATCTTCGCGAACCGGCATGCGTTCGTAGGTGTCGAGCACTACTTTGTCGTCAACGTGAGTTTCGAGAAGCACATCGCGGGCTTTGCACTCGACCACAAACATTGCGATCAAGTAGTGAACGGAATTGGTCTGGCGCCCCGAGGACCGCGCGACAATGTCGGCTTGGGCGCGAATACTGCGCAATTCTCGCGACAATCGTTCGCTCATCGTCGCCTCAATTCCCTGCACTTGCTGCCGGCGACACTCGCCACCGCGGCAGTATCGTCGCGATAGTCCAAGTGTCAACTCAGCGCACTCCCGCGATCCCCCGCTTTGGGCGCATCTCGGCGTCACTGCGCCACTTTTCTGTCAGGGACGTATGAGAGTACGCCCCTGACAGAAGAGCTCCTTGCTCCTTGTCGAGCGACAGGGCACTGGCATCCCAAATCGGGGGTCGCGGGGAATTTCGGTGGTGAATTTGGGACTCGCGGTCACTGGGGGGTACACCCATCGCCGCCGCACACATCCTTGATTTCGCCGGTCCGCAAGAAATGGACCATTTGCGCCTGATGGTGAGCCAGTTTGCGTGGTTTACCATGGGGATCGCCCAGTTTGTCTGTGGGCGGCACATTGCCCGGACCAGGCCACGGATTGCCATGGTCGTATAGCACAATGCCGCTACCCACATACGGATAAGCCTGCTCAATCACTCCAAAAACCGGCTTGCCGTAGTTGGCCATGATCGGAAAACCAAAGTTGGAGCGAGCGGCGTTTTCATTCGTCACGACCGCCACTTGCCAGTCGCCTTTGGCCGGCACAATCAGGACCTGATGCTTGGAATTACCGGGCAGCGGATCCATTTCGATATGCCGATACCACGTGATCGGGTCCACGGCGTCCCATAGCAACTGGATGGTCATCAACAGGATTTGCTGGTCCACCGACTTTGGGTACTCGCCAGCGACGATGACAAAGAAACCGTCAAAATCTACCGAACGCTGCAAAAGCATGGCGTAGTTATTGCCGGGCACCCCCAGGTGGCCGCGCTCAACATCCTTCGACAGCGCTAAAATCGTGCCGCCATAGATTCCGCCTTGAGAGATTCCCGAGTAAAACATCTCCTTAGTATTGACAACTATGCCTAATTTCTTGACTTCCGGCAGATTGGCAAACTGGTCGCGCATCGCTCGCTGCAGCATCAATTGGTCGATCATCCCTTGGTGGAGCTTGTCGGCCATCACCCTAAAATCATTCATATTCACGATAGTGCTGATGATGGATGCGACGTCAAGTTCGCTCATCCCCGTCCAGTAGCACGAATACAAAATGAGCTTGTGGGTGTTGGCGATGGTGCCATTGTAGCCCGCATTGACCTCTGCGTAGCTGCCATTGAGGCCATGGCCGTACTGAAGCAACCCGTGCGGCTCGCCTTTGAGTGCCGAGCGTGGAATGCGCACCTCAAAGGGCCGGTCGATCGATCCCTGTTGAATCGGCAAGCCTTGTTTGTCGAGCACCAGATTGCGACTGTCCTCGGTCGGCGGTGACAGCCAGTTGGGCACGGTGAACACGCCATCCAGCTGCACCGCAATATCCGCGTTCTCGGCCTCCGTGAACGTCTTGACTGTGGTGATCTTGAGCGCTTGAGCGGTCGAATCCATGGCTTTATAGCTTTCTTCCCGCATCTTCAACAGGCGACCATGAAGTGCTTCTTCACTATTGGTGACAAAATCCCATGCGACAATGAGAGAATCTTTGCTCCACGCCTCTTTGGCCAAGACTCCAAGCAGGTCATCAAAGCGCGCCTGCCGACTGGCGTCGGGACCGCCAGCGGTGGTCCCAGCAACCAGATTCTTGAACGCAAGAGTCGGCTCGAGAAGCTTGCCCTTGGTATCCTTGAGGTTGCGCACCCCTATCACATAACGGGTTGCCGGCAGCAGGGTCAACGCCGGCCGAATGATTAGCGTTTTCTTAGTTGTATCGTCCTCAGTTGCATCCAGTTCTGCCCAGTACGGGATCTTACGAACGACTTTGCCAGTGCTGGTGACTTCCACAATCACCAAAGGCGCTGTTGCCTCAAGCGACTGGCTGATGCTGGCCTCGCTGGCTAAGTTGGCCACGTCCAAATCGGGCCACAGGAGCAAAAGCGAGCTCCCCACCGAATAGCCATCCAACAAAGTGTAGTCAGCTGGACTGATGGATTTGCCCATGCTTTGTCCGCCGGGCAGAGACTTGTCGCCAAAATTCAATGTGTACCCGGTCTTACGGCTAGCATCCGGCTTGAGGTACAGATTGGAAGGCCACGGCAGCGCGCAAGCAGCGGCAATCAAGCCATCGCAAGGTTGGGGCGGGAAAGCGGGCGCGGTGACCGTGTCCGCGCCAGTCTCGCTCGCATTGGCGTCAGCGGCACTGGTTTCGCCGGCACTGGTTTCGCCGGCACTGGTTTCGCCGGCACTGGCTTGGTCACCAGCCACATCACCAGCGGAATTGGCGCCAGTATCCGCCGTCACCGCAACTTTGCTCGCAGCGGTGTTTCCGCAAGCCCCAGTGCTCATGGCGATAAGTGCCAAATAAATCAATGGTTTAATAATTCGCGCCATGGGAGTCAACCGCCAGACAACAGCAACGCCGTGAACAAGGACCCCGACAGCGCCGCGCAGCGTGGCGATAGGGCGAACTGATTCTAAGGCTTGAGAATGTGGATAGAGTTCCGCATGCCGCCAAATCGGCACCCACGATGCATGAAACTCCTTGAGTGGCATGTGGAATGTGGGCCGCAGCTGCGGACCACCGCGGGGGTTTGGGGGCAGCGCGCCCCCAAGTTTCTAGTTAGTTTCTAGTTAGATGGTTTGAGGGTCAGCCGCAACTGCCCAGTCGGTCACAGCTTTCTGCAGGCCGGACGGTCTATTTGCAGACCGGCAACTGACAGGTTTCTGTTTTTGCGCCGCAAATCAGGCCTTCTTTGCACGACGAGTCTTCTTCAAAGGCGATGCACTCTTGACCTGCGTCGGCAAAAACGTTGCAAACACCAGCAGTTTCTCCATCGGAATCGCACCACAGGTCAGTCGCGCACTTGAATTCAATGCAAGCTTTGCCAGCTGGCGGCCGATCGACGCACTTGGTGGTCTTGGGGTTACAGACGAACGGCGGCAAACAGTCTAGAAACCCTACGGCCAAGTCCTCCGGCTCCAGCGGGTCACAGTCAACGCCCTTGCTGGGCAGATAGTTGCAAGTCAGTTTGCTCGCGCTGGCACCGGAACATTGTTCGTCCCAACCCTTGCACTGGTCGGTGGATTTGCACGGCTTGCCGACTGGCGCAAGTGGCTCGCAAGTCGCTTGGGTCGATTCTTCGCTGAGCGACACACAAACATGGTCGTCCACACACGGGTTGTCGCTCAAACCGGCATACCAGCCGCTTTTGTTGCACGATTTGCCAACCTCGACGGTGGAGACACATTTGCCAGCGCTGCCTACCGCACCAGCTAGGCAATAGGAACCGCCTTTGCAGGCGAAATCGCCGACATTGCACTCTGCACCGATGGCAATTGGGTCAAAACAGGTATAGGTATCGCCGTCTTCAAGACAATAGAGTCCTTCTGCACAGTTCACATCCAAGCAATCGTCGCCCTTTTTGGCAGGGGTGTAGGCGGCGCATTTGTTATCTGGCGAACAGATGGACGGCATCTCGCAGCCCTCGTCTATAGCGCACGAAGCCCCAACTTTGGCCGCAACAGCACAGGCGCCTTTGCATTGATCGTCATTGAGATCGTTTTTCTTGCAGAATTTGGTCTTGCAGTCCTCGGCGTTGGTGCAGGCAAAGCCGACGTCGACCAGACCGACGAACAGGTCCGCACAGGCCTGCGGCAATCGCGGTGCTTTGAAAAACGTGCACTTGCTGTCCAAGGTCGCCAAGCAACCCGCAAGTTTGCTGGCATCGAACTTGGCGTTGCCGACCGCAATCGCTTGGAGCCCATCGCCAAAAAATACCAGACCGCCTTCAGCCAAAAGCTCGTCTATGCATGCTTGGGTATTCGAATAGTTGACGCCTGTTTCGCAGGTGAAATTCTGCTTGCAATAGGCTAAGTAGACTTCGATTTCGGCCTTTTTCGCTTCCGCAAGTTGCTTGGCCGTCTCGTCCTTGGTGACCCCAGTATCTTGCACGGCGATGTCCGCGCCGGACGGCTGCGTATCGCCAGTCGCCGCGTCCTTGGCTTTGGCATCCTGATTGACTGCGCCATCGAGACTGCCCGAATCGGGTGATCCTGCCGCGTCACCCACCATGATGTCGACCACTTTGGCATCCGCGGCGACCGCTGCGCCTGTGGCGCCCGACCCGCCGGAACTGCCACTTACGCAGGCCTGTAAAGCCAAGGCCAGCAAAACTGCGGCTATGCAGGGTTGTGCAGCGACCGGTGCAGCCACCCGTGCAGCGACCGGTGCAGCCACCCGTGCAGCGACCGGTGCAGCCACCCGTGCAGCGACCGGTGCAGCCACCCGTGCAGCGACCCGTGCAGCGACCGGTAAAGCGACTGGCGAAGCGGTATGTGCAGCGATGGGAAGGTCGAAAATCGGCATTATACTTCCTTCTTCTCGCCTATGGGTGCCCAAATGAGCGGCGGGGAGTAAACCAAAAATTCGGAGCGGTGTCGATGCAAAAAATGCTGTTCCTCTTACCGCACATCCAGACCATCGAGAGCCGAAGCGTGGTCGTCGTCCCAACGCGGCCCATTGCCGGGCAAGCGTGTCCAGTTAGGGTCGGCCAACAAAGGAGCTACCGCGTCGGCAGTGCGTGTAACAATAACCGATAATGATTCAGTTTTACCCTCCGCCACTTCGCTTGGGCTGATGTAGGCGTCTTCTCGGCGCAGCGCCATGCAGCCGTGATCCGCCGCCAGCGCCGCGGCCACCGGTTGCAGGTCAAAGTATCGATTTGACAGGTGAAATGCCGTGACTCCACTCGGCGCTAAGTGACGCAGAGCCAAGTGACGCAGAGCCAAGTGACGCAGAGCCAAGTGACGCAGAGCCAAGTGACGCAGAGCCAAGTGACGCAGAGCCAAGTGACGCAGAGCCAAGTGAC
>SHZD01000110.1 GCA_009692465.1 Myxococcales bacterium | reverse complement strand
AGATTCATTGTGTATAACCTGATAGACATTTCACAACCGATTGATTTCCGACAGGCTCCTAGAGACCCGACCAATTAAGGCCAAACCTCAAAGAATTCCCAAACAAAACGGAGCGGCCTGACGCCAACCCGCAGGCCACTGAACAAGTGCCGCAGGCTCGCGACCCACAAAGCAAGCACTGAGACGCCGAGCAAATCTTATTTGATCGGCTCTCTAGACTGGTGCCAATTCGGGATACCGACCTTCCATGTCCTCGCGGCCCATCGCATCGCTGCGCGCAGCCGGCGACCACACCACTTCGAGCGCCACCAATTGCCCTCCGGTAACGGTGCCCATTTTCTCAAGATTGGTGACTAACTCGGAACTGTTATGAATTTGCCGGACAAACGCCATGCCACGTACAGCCAGCACCACCGACACCACAAAGAACTCGGCCACCGCCAATTGGCCATCCTCGTCACGAATGCCGTCGGTTTTCATCTCTTTCTGTTGGTGCCGCACGCCGCCACTGTCAGCGCGCACAATCTCACGATTGAACTTGGCACGCTCATTACCCGACCACAACTGAAACTGATCCTCGGCCTTGGCCATCGGCATTTTTTCGGTGCCACGCACCGCGGCATACTCAATAAATTCCAGCTTGTCCTGCAGATGTTGGGCCATGGTGCGCAGTGCGTAGCTCAGGCTGTCTTCGCTGTCGGGATCGATCTTCGAGGCCATCGCCTCCAAAGTATCTTGAATTTCACGTGCTTGCATTTGAACGCCAAATTGCATCAGCCATACGTCGCAGTGCTCGTTGCCCACCCAGCCCACATCGCCGCCGCCCTGATTTTCGACGCTCCGACGGCGCGCGCGCACCACCGCAATGATGATCCAGACGATGACGAAGAAAATCACCCCGACGACCAGCAAGGCCATGATACTACCGAACAAACTGCCACCCGAGCCGTAGCTGTGGTAGCTGGTGTAGCTGCGGTAAGGGCGCGGGGCGCCAAAGTAATAGGTGCTGCCGGATACCGGCACAGGCACAAAGTGGGTGCCGCCATAGGAAGGGGTTGGCCGGTAACTCGATGAAGGCGATGACGATCCAAACGAGCGCGACGAGGACGACGACCCAAACGACCGCGACGACGACGAACTGGAGCTGGAGCTAGAACGAAAACCACCACCGCGAAAACTGCCGCCGGACCGAGCCCAAGCGACCGAGACGGTAGTCAAAACCATGGCGGCAAGCGCGATGATGATGATCTTATTGCGCGAAATTGTAAACCTGGATAAAATCTTGAACTTGGGCGACATAGTTAGCGACCTCCGGCCGCGCCAGAATAGCGCGGATTTGGCTAGGGTGTAACTGCAGTCAGTTGGCCTTGAATTCGGCCGGCGGCAACTTGGGCAACGCTGCCATATCTTTGGCCTTCTCTGGAATGTCCTGCTGGATCGTACACGGCAACATCCCGTCTGTATCGCGGGCCAAGCAATAACGCTGCTCCACTTTGCCGTCGCCATACAAAAAGCGCCCGATCATCTGATTGTATTCCGGCATCCAGCGCGGCGCGTAATGCGACATGTTGTCGGACTGGGGCGGGGCATTGCCTGCCGGGTGACCGCCGCGCAGCGAATCCCACTGAATAAACGCGGCATTTCCACCGTACGGCTGCTCAGTCGCAACGGGAACGTCCAGCCATTCGCTGACCGGCGGGCCGAGCAGCACCGCTCCTGAGCTGCGCGCCAACATCGACGACGCCAGCTGCGGCACTTGGCTGTCACCCCAGCTAATCGGCCACAACGCCTTGCGATTGGCCACAGCGCCCGCCAGCGGCTTGCTCACCACCAGCGGGGCAAAATGCACCGGATCCGCCAAGTCCCAGTGGCTTTGCATCAGCGCAAACGCGACTTGCTGGTCAAAGGGGTCGGGGTAGCTAGCCCCGACAATAGTCAAAAATGCCGCGAAGTTAGATGAGCGATTCATCATCGTCGACCACACGCCGCCGGCCACATGCAACACCGCTCGCTCGACTTGCGGATGCAGGGCTGCCATGGTCGTGCCTTGGATGCCACCCAGCGAATTGCCGTTGTAGCGCAATCCCTGCTTGCCGTCGGTCAGCGGGCGCGGCAATTTTTCAAGCGGCGCCAGCACCGCAAAGCGCGAGTCATCGGCCACCTTATGCTGAATCGCTCGCGACAACGCGATGTACGACAGCGCACCGTGGAGCAACTTTTCAGTCAACTGAGGAGCCTTCGACATGTCGCCAGAAATGCCAAGCGCAATCCCAAGTTCTGGCTGTGAAAGCCCCCACCAATCGGTACCCACCGCCACCGCGCCCGCCGCATGAAAGAAATGCGACGCTGGGTCCGCCACCCCACTGGTAATGCAAAAATCGAGGCAAATTTGCCGGAGGAAACCATGTCCGTACAGCGTAAGAGGCGGGGCAATTTTGGCTTGCAGCGCCAAAGGCCCGGCCACCAACGCAAACGGTCGCCATAGATTTTGCGACTGCAGGGCCACCGTCGGTTCATCGCCGCTCCAATTGAGCAGCGAATCGGCATCTTGGCCCTTGGTCATCGCGTTGGGCAGCTCGAATTGGCCGCGAATTCGCAAAGCGATGTCCGGATGCATTTTCGCCACAATGACTGTCGCGCCAGCCGGCAGCGGCGTCGCCATCAAGGCCGGCAGGGCGGCCACAAACTCGGGATCTACCTCAATTGTTTCGATTTTCAGCCCCAACCCATCGCTCCCCACCTTGTCAATAAACTTACTGCGTAAATCTACGGCCGGCCCCGTCACCCATGCGGCACTCGCCGTTGTAAAGTGCCAAGCCGCGACTTGATCGACTCGGGGCAATCCAGCCTTCTCTAAGGCGATTAGATCTTGTTTCCATGCGGTAAAGTGCCGATCAACGCGACCAAAAGCGCTAGTTTCCTGAGCTGTACCGGTCACCAAGCTGGCAAATGCAGGAGCTCTAGGCATCGGCTGGCCATCTTTGCCGAGCAGCTTATTGGACAGCCCGACCACAATGCGCTTGCCAAAACCAAGCGGCGCATACGGCCGCAAAATCAGCGCACGACGGCTGTCATCGGTGCTATTGAGGTCCAGTTCGGCCAAGTGGCGAATGCGCTTGCCGGTCTGGGCGTCGACCATCACTGTCGCTGAATCGACCGCCAACGAACCGCTGGGCTTGGTTTCATCGGCCAGCACTTTGGGGTCAATTGGCTTAGGCGGCAGAATCACCACCGGCGTCACCGGCGAGACGCCATCGCGGCGGTTAATCGGGGCGACGTCCACGCCTTTGCCGTCCTTGGCGGCGAGAAACCACTTGCTCTGCAAGTCATTCTTGACTCCCGTCGCGGTCTTGGCCGGCGCTTGAAACGCAAACCACGGCCACACGGACTCGCAGGTGCTGCCAAACACCGGTGGGCAATCATCCAGCGGGCCCATGGCAATTTCTTTGGCAGCGGTCGCGTCCATGCTGACCGGAGGATCGCCACCGCTACCGCTGCACGCCGCAGCCAGCATCGCCACCATCAGCAAACGCTGCATCGAACGACCTCCAAAACGCAGAAGGCGCCAGTGAAGTTTCCTGCACTGGCGCCTCCGTTTTCGTCCCCGATCTCAGGTATTGGCCCTAGCCCTGGGTATTGGCCCTAGCCCTGGGTATTGGCCCTAGCCCTGGGTATTGGCCCTAGCCCTGGGTATTGGCCCTAGCCCTGGGGATTAGCCCCGAGCTAGGTGGCAGCCCAAAATCAAGTGATCACAGCAACTTGAACTCGATCCGCCGGTTTTTCGCCTGACCAGCCTTGTTCTTGTTGTCGGCTACCGGCTTGCTGTCACCTTCGCCAACGGCGACGATGCGACTGGCATCCACGCCTTTGCCTGCAAGGTAGGCCTTGACGGCTTCGGCGCGCTCGAGGCTGAGCTTCTTGTTCGCTGCGGCATCGCCCTGATTGTCAGTGTGGCCCGTAACCTCAAGCCGTGTATCCGGGAAGGTCACCAGATTCTTAGCAGCTTCGTCGAGCACCTTGTTCGACTTGGCGGTAATCATGGCGCTGCCTGTCTCAAACTCAATACCCTGCATCGCGCCGTGGAACTTCTTGAGTTCCTTGGGCAACTCATCGGGACAGCCGTCGTCATCCTGGAAGCCATTCTTGGTTTCCGGCTTGTCGGCGCACTTGTCCTTGCTGTTGGAAATGCCGTCCTTGTCGTCGTCCGGATCGTCATCCTTGCAGCCGTCTTCGTCCTGGAAGCCATTCTTGGTCTCCGGCTCGTTGGGGCACTTGTCTTTGGCGTCGAGGATACCGTCGTTGTCATTGTCCAATTCAGGGCAGCCGTCTTCGTCTTTGAAGCCGTCCATGTCCTCTTTCTCGTTCTTGCACTTGTCTTTGGTATCGGGGATTCCATCCTTGTCGTTGTCGATTTCGGGGCATCCATCGTTGTCCTCAAAGCCATCCTTGTCTTCTTTCTGCGTCGGGCACTTGTCGTCGGTGTCCAAAACTCCGTCTTCGTCGTTGTCCAATTCCGGGCAACCGTCGTAGTCCATGTAGCCGTCTTTGTCTTCCGGCTCATTGGGGCACTTGTCGGAGGCCGCTGCGTCCTTGAGATCGACGTCCGGAATGCCGTCACCGTCGTTGTCTAGCTCAGGGCAACCATCGGCGTCTTGAAAGCCATCCTTGTCTTCGGCCTGTTCTTCACATTTGTCTGTTCCGTCAAGGATACCGTCGCCATCCGCGTCCCCCGGTTTGCCACCAATCGTGTAGGCCAAACTCAGCAAGGCTTCGAAGTTACTGGCCAAATGACTGACCGCGTTCCCCTTGAGGTCAGCCGCTTCCTTGCCACCCATCGCGACATAGCGGGCATCGATGCGCAGGCCAATCCGGTGCAAGAACTGCCATTGCACGCCAGCGCCCAGCAGATAGGCCACGTCTTGGTCGGCGTCCTTGGCAAAAGTCTGAACGGCCTTGAGAGCGGCTTGCGACTTGCTAGCGCGAAAGATTTCCAAACCCGCGCCAGCGGTCAAGTACGGCCGCATCGTGGCTTCTTTGTCCGCCAAATTGTAAATGGCATTGGCGCGCAGACCATAAATGGTCGCCGAACCACCATTGCCGTTACGAAACGACGTGGGAACAATCTTGATTTCCGCCTCAGCGCCCAGATTGTCCAGCAACCAGCCAGTGCCGCGCAGCGCAAACATACCGGCTGAATCGGGGCGGTCTTCGAGGGCACCGCCGTTGCCGATAAAGTTGAACTCCGACAGATAGTCAAAACCCAGCCCCAAGCCGAGGTCCCACCGCATCGGCCATTTCTCGACCACGGGCGCGTCATCTGCCGCATGGGCCGGCACCGCCACAACCAACGCCACCGCCGCGAGCCACAATTTCGACAAGCCGCGACCCCGACGATTGGTCACAGACTGGGGATTTCTATCGATTTGCTGGAGAGTTTGTGTAGTTCCCAGCCGCACCGACAGCGAGTCGGGCCGCGCAAGGGCAGGCAACTGATTGCGATACGTCAGCATCGGACACTCCACTGGCAGCCGCTGTGGCGGCAAAGTGATTCAATAACGCCATTGACCGGCCTAAGGCAGGCGATGGCGCAATTCGGGGCCGCGCCAGAAGGTCATCAAGGACAACCCACGCGCTCTGCGCTGCCGTCGCGGGCCCAAAGGCGGTTAGACGACTGCACGCGAGCGCGGAGGATAGACCGTTTGTGCAAGGGTGGCAATCCGCTAACCGCGGCCGAAGTTCTGCGCCGCCTTGCTGCCTAAACTAGGTCGGCAACCGGCACTTAGCCAAGCCGCGAACGGCGATACACCGCCGCGCCATACGCAGCCATTGCCACCGACAGGCCTGCCGTCATCCAGTGCCACTTGGCGCCACGCAGGGGCTGGGACCCTGCCGCGGTAAAGAAAACCGCAAACACGCAGCCCGCCACCATGGCCTGCCAGCCCAAACGCCGCAGTCTCTTCACCTTGACCGCGCGCTCCGCCACAACCTGATCAACCAGCTCGTGGGCGATGGAATTGGCCGGACCAGCATCTACGCCTGAGGCGCGAAGTGCAGCGGCCAGTGCCAGTTGTTCCGGTCCGGCATCTGCACGCTGAGTGGCCATCGCCGTCAGAGCCAGCCGCAATGGGCGCCGCACTTCGCTCAAATCGACGCCAAAGCGCAGTGCACGCTTGGATTCATCAGCAATGACAGGCAATTGCGCGGCCGCGATGACTGCGTTGGCATCCTCAGCCTCAAGGCCTTCGCGCTGCATCGCGAGCGTCAGTGCGTCATCGTCCGCACCTTGCTGTCTTAATTCATGCAGTTGCGCCAGCAAGTCCTCAACCGCTTGGTCTGCAGGCCACGGCCCCGAAGGTGATGTCTGGTGGTCAGGTGCGGATTGCGCCATTAGGATAGGTCCTAGATTAACGCGATCGACTCGCGCAACACTGGAGCGGCGAGTCGACCTTTCAGGACGCGGGCTGAGCGACCAACAAAGCAAGCAAACGGAGCCGATCTCAGAATGACTTATTCAGGGACAGTTCCTTACATTTTTCCACAAACCAGTTGTCCAACGAACCGTCCAGTTGAGCGCTCGGCTCGGAGCCTGCTTCGGTTGCCCGTCGGCATTCAGCGACCTAACTTGGCGGCCAAGCTCTGTAGCTTTGAGCGCCGGGACCATCATGCAACTGCCCGAACCACTTGCCAGATTTCGCACTCACCTCGGACGCGATTTGTTCTGGCTGATGACGGCCTGCACCGCGGTCCACATTCTGTTCTTGGTCAGTGTAGGCGGCTTCAAGAGCCCCGCGGCCGCCAGATTGTACGATGACTGGCTCGCCCTGTCCTTGCCAAACTTGCTAAACGGTCGCCTCTGGACCTTGCTTACCTACGGGCTTGTGCATGATCTACAAGGAATTTCGCATATTCTGTTCAACATGCTCGGCGTGTACTTTTTCGGTTTGCCGTTTGCCCGTTACACCGGACGTCGGCAATTTTGGCAGTTGGTCCTTGCCGCCACCGTAGTCGGAGGACTGTTGCAAGTCGCGATCGGCGCTCTGCTTGGCGATATCGGTATCATCGTGGGCTGTTCGGCGCTGACAATGAGCTTGCTCACGGTGTTTGCCATGCAGCAGCCCGAGGCCGACGTCTACCTGTTCTTTGCGATTCGCCTCAAGGCCAAGTTCCTAGTCCCGATTGCGGTAGCACTTGACGTCCTGGGCGCCCTGTCGGGCTCCGATGTAGCTATTTTTGCTCACTTTGGTGGACTTGCCTGCGGTTTTATGGCCGCGCTCGGTTGGAATTGGCGGGTAGGTCGTGCGCGAGTGCTGAGCATGCTAGGGCGCAGACCAACAGCGCACCGGCCATTTACCGTCATAGACGGCGCTGGCGGCAAGCCCAAGTGGCCAAGTTGGCGCGACGACCCGCCGTCTTAGGAACTGTCCCAGAATAAGTCATTGCGGGACTGGTTCCGTTTGCTGGCTTTGTTGGTCGCTAACTCGCGGCTTTTCAAGCCGACTCGACGCTCCGTTCCGATCACGGTTCGATCGAATAATTCTTGCTCGGGCCCTTAAGCCGAAAACCGTGCTCGACCGCGCTCACTTCTTGCCGACAGGCTCGGCCGCCTGCGGGAGCAGGTCCATCTTGGTCGGCAGGCGCGCAAAGTCGCCAATGCCTTTGGTGGCGAAAACCTTGCCCTTGGCGTCGACCACAAAGCCCTCAACCGAGCGTTCTTTCGCCAGCATCGCCATCCCAGCCCGCGGCCCAAGCACAAAAAGCGCCTCGGCTAACATCGCGGCAACCGCCGGATCTGCAGAGATCACAGTAGCTTGAATCACCCCCTGCGCGGGCTGAGCACTGCGCGGGTCGATCACGTCGTGGTAGCGTTGCCCAAGCTTGATCGCAAAGGAATCGCTATCGGTGCGGGTAATTGCGGCGTGGCTCGACAGGTACAGCTGCCCCAGAGCCTGGTCGTTGATTCGGGCGTTCGGCGCAACGGCATACCAGTGGCGGGTACCCGTCCGGCCCTGAACATAGACCTGCCGATCGGCGATCACCCGAAAATCTAAGAGGTTACCAGCCCGCAGGATTTGAGCCGCGCGATCCAGCGCATAGCCCCGCGCAATCGAGCGCAGGCTTACGCGCATCCCGCGCTGAAGCAGGCGTATGATATTATTCTGCTTAACTACCAAGTGCTTACATCCCGCAATCGCCTTGCGCGACTGCAGTTCCGCGGGCAGCGGGACAACAAACGGCTGATGCGAGAAATTCCAAAGATAATCAAATGTTGCGACGGTCGGGTCGTAGGCTCCGCCTGTTCGTCGGCACACATCGACTGCCCGCTGTAGCAGTGCCGCGGTCTCGCCATCGACGACGACCTCATCGCGATCGGCGTTGGCATTTATGCTATGGATCTGGTTAGTTCGACTCAAAAAAGCCAAATCACGCAGCACTCGCTCCATCTCATCCAGTGCGCGATCGACAGTGGCCTTGTTCGCTGCAGTGGCCATACTCGTTGCAGTGGCCTGACTGGCAATGCGAATCGCACACTGCATCCCGCCGGTCGATCGCGTCGCTTCGAATTGACCGGCCTCGATAGGCACATCCAGTTGGCGGTTGCTCTGGGCAATTGCTGCGCTCGTCGGCAGGCAACCCCAAACTCCCAAGGTCAACCAAAAGGCGCGTTGCCAAACTATTCTATTAAGTTGAAACAATTCAAGCATCCCACGCCGCGCTGGCAGCCGCCCACGGATTGCGTCGAACCACTGGCGGTGGCGCACGCTTTTCGCCGCGACCCATCAATGCGCTAACCGCCCGAACCATTCCATCGACAGTCAACGGAAACATCGGAATCGCATTGGCAATCGCCGTTATCGTCGCTTCGCCCCAGTAGTTTTCGGGGATCGGGTTGAGCCAAACGCGCTTTTCAAAGGCCGCCGCGATCTGCTCGACGCGTTGCAACCCAGGGACTTCATCGACCATCCCATACTCAATGGCTCCAAACGACGAAAACAACTCGCGCGGTGCCATCCAGGCGTCGCCTACCGCCACCAAAAAGGTGTGCGGCGGCACGGAGCGCAAAGCGTCGGCAATCGGCTTCTTATTGAGCATCGCCATGTCGGTGTACAACTCGGCGTACGGGCAATTGTGAAAGTAGTACGCCTCCACTTCGCGCAGGCCGCCCGATCGCTTGAGCGCTGAAAAAAACGCTTCCACCGTGCGACTATGGGGGTCCATCGAACCGCCAGCATCGAGCAGCAACACCACTCGCGCTTGATTGCGCCGTTCTGGCCGCTCCACCATGGTGATATCGCCACAATTGCGCGCGGTTTCATCGATGGTCGCCGGCAAATCCAGTTCCAACCGCCGCGCTTTGCGCTCAAGTCTGCGCAATTTGCGAATCGCCACTGCAATTTGTCGAGTGTCGAGCACTACATCGGCTCGATAGTTGCGAAAACGTCGGGCCTTGGCCGTCGCCAGCGCTTGACCGCGCCCAGCCGCGCCTTCGCCGACGCGCATGCCGGTGGGATGCACCCCGCCTTGGCCAAATGGACTGGTACCACCGGTGCCAATCCAGCGCCCACCGCCGTCGTGACGCTCGGTCTGCTCGCGCAGACGCTCTTCGTACAGTTTGCGCAGGGCGTCGAGGTCGTAATGCTCCAGCGCGGCAAGCTCTTCAGGGGTCAGCATCGGCTTATGCAATGGCTGATCGAGCCAACTCTGCAGGTCGTGAACTAGCGGCAAGGGCAGGGCAGCGCCTTGAAAATACGCGCCAAATGCCTGATCGAAGCGATCGTAGTCGCCTTCATCGCGGCACACCAGCGCGCGCGCCACCGTGTAGAATTCACGCAATGACGGTCCGATGACCTCGGCGTCGAGCGCGGCGACCACGTTCATCCACTCGCCGACTCCGACTTGCAGGCCAGCCGCGCGCAACATGCTGTGAAATCCGGCAAACATGCTGGGATTCTAGAAACGGCGTTGAGCGAGTTTGGCAAAATCGGTCTTGGCCGCGCGCGCAGTGTCTCGCTCTTGCTTGAGCAAAACCCCGGCAAACGGCAGCGCAGACTCGAGCTTGTCGCCGTCGATCCCGGCTAGACGCAGCGCAGCCAGCCAGTCAATCAGCTCAGACGTCGATGGTTTCTTGCGCAATTCGGGCAGCGAGCGCACCCGCATGAACTGACGCAGCGCCGCTGCCAGCAGTTTTTCATCAACGCCGGCGTGATGGACGCGGCAGATTTGGGCGAGCAGGGCTTCATCGGGAAATTCGATGTAGTGAAAGACGCAGCGGCGCAAGAACGCGTCCGGCAGTTCCTTTTCGGCGTTGGAGGTAATCACTACGACCGGCCGCGTCGTCGCCACAATGTCGCGGCCCGTTTCTGCAACTTTGAAGCGCATCGCATCGAGCTCATGCAGCAAATCATTGGGGAACTCGAGATCAGCCTTGTCGACTTCGTCTATAAGCAGCACCACTCGCTCGCCGTTTTGAGCGCGCTCAAAGGCCTGACCGAGCTGGCCAAGCACAATGTACTGACCAATATCGCGCACATCGCGGTCACCAAAACGCGAATCGTTCAACCGCGCCACCGTGTCGTACAAGTACAAACCGTCTTGGGCACGCGTCGTCGATTTAACGTGCCATGTCAACAGGTTGAGGCCAAGACCTTCGGCAATCGCTTGAGCCAAGAGCGTCTTGCCGGTGCCCGGTTCGCCTTTGACCAACAGCGGACGGCCCAGGGCGACGGCGACATTGACGGTCGAGCACAAGTCGTCGCTGGCGATGTAGGAAGGGGTGCCTCGCCATTTTGGCAGGGATTTCATGCGGGTTGGATCGGAAGCTACGGTCATGCGGTGAGCGCTCCAGCGGAAGGAGGCGCAGTGTACGCCATTTTGGTCGCTAGCGCAGGCGCCGCTTGCCGGACCAATCAGTTGGCTGGCCCAGCAAGTTCCCTGGCCCAGCAAGTTCCCTGGCCCAGCAAGTTCGCCAACGGAGCAAATTCGCCAACGGAGCAAATTCGCCAACAGGGCAAATTCGCCACCAGAGCAAGTTCGCCCAAATAGGCTAATCAAACTCAACAACGGCTCTTAATTGGCTTTTTCGCGTAAAATGGTGGAGACGGCGGGAGTCGAACCCGCGTCCAGAAACCCGCCATTGAACAGTCTACGTGCGTAGTTGCCTAATTTGTACGCGACAGCGGCTCCCAGGCAACAGGATCCATCCGCCGCGGCCTTTCTTGTCTCGCCCCGCGCTACAGAGACATGCGCGCAGAGCCAGCCCACCTGTATACGAATGTGCGGCCCGGCGGGCACAGCCATCACATCCGTCGCTAGTAAGGTGTTTTAAGTCTTACGCGGCGAGAGCAAGTTCAACGTTGTCGTTGGCACTTGAGGGTTTGCCTTTTTTTACGCGGCCAAAGGCTCCGCGGCACGCGTGCGCAACTTTGTGGCCCCTGTCGAAACCGGTACGTCCCCGATGGAATCCAAAGCCCAGCCGGGCGAACCGGCTTGTGGCCACGTTAGGTGGTCTGCCTCACGGCGTCAAGTAGGCCCATGCGCAATTGTGGAAATTGTTGAATCAGGGCGTGCAATTGACTGCGAGCTTGGGCGTTGGCGCGCTGGACTTTGCGGCCGACAATCAGTTCGTTCTTGAGCGAGTGCTCCCAGCCCACGAGCTCGGTGACGGTGACTTGATAACCGTGACTCTCGAGCAGCAACGCCCGGATCACATTGGTGATATGCGACGCAAACTCCCGACGTTGGATGGGATGCCGCCAAAGCGGGCCCAAAGGTTCATTGGAGCGCGCAGCATTGAACGACCGCGCCACTTCCGCCTGACAACAAGGTACCACCGCAATCACTTTGGCCTGCTGCCGAAGTCCGAGCGCAATTGCGTCATCCGTAGCAGTATCACAGGCATGCAGAGCAACCACGGCCAGGTTTGTGAGCGGCCGGGTAAACTCGGCAACCGCGCCTTGAACAAACTCCATGCGATCAAACCCTAATCGCTGCGCGCGTTTGCGAGCCTTTGCCACCAACTCAGCGTTGACTTCCAAGCCGATGACAGTCCCTGCCGCGGCGGGCCCGACCAGCAACTCGTAGACCAGCAAGCCCAGGTAGCCGTTGCCGGTACCAGCGTCGACCACCGTAGCCGGCTCCGACTGATCCAGCACGTCGAATAGGGCAGGGCGCAGCAGACCAATAAAGTGATTGATTTGCTTCAGTTTTCGGCGCGCATCGGCGTTCAAATCTCCAGCCGGAGTCAACAGGTGCAAGGCGTGCAACAGATCGCGTGACTGGCCGTGCTGCAACTCGCCAGACAACTCGCGCGCCGATAGCGCACGCCGCGCGGGCGGATCCGCTGGCGATCCGGCAATTTTCTTTGAAGTCACTTTCGAATTCTCGCTTGGTCGGACATGCTGTCCACCTTTAGTCAGTAGTTACTGTTACTTATCGTCGGCCTGCTGCTCTGTCGCCACGCGCAACCGCTGGGTCAATACCCGAATGACCCCACGGGCCAAAGCTGGGTGCATATCGAGCAGATCCTGAAAATCGTCGCGGGAAATCGCCAGCAACTCGCAATCATTACGCGCCTTTACCGACGCGGAGCGCGGCGACTGGTCGAGCAGGGCCATCTCGCCAAAACACTCCTTGATGCCCAGTCGAGCTACAGGTTCCGCACCACGCAAGACGTCGACTTCGCCCTCGAGGATCACATACAGATGATTGCCCGGTTGTCCTTCGGTGAAAACCAAATCGCCCGCTTCGATGTGCACCGGTTGCAAAATGTCTGTCAGCGGCAGCAGTTGCTCGCCAGAGAGGTCGCTAAGCAGCGGCACAGCCTTGAGCAAGAAAACCATGTCCATCGGATCGCGAGTCATTCGCTTGCCCTCCACCATTTCTGTCCAGCGCCACACCCGCACCAACCACGGATCGGCGCCGCCCAGCAGTGCTTGCATGTTCCTAATATCATAGCCGACGGCCGTCCCTTCGTTGCCGGTAGAACCGCCCTCGCCGCGCTCGACTAAGGTCACAAAAGCGCGCAAGTCCTCATCTGTCAAATGTTGGTCGAGCAATTCGATGGCGTTGGAGCGCACGCGCTGTTGCTTGCTTCGGTAGTGCAAGTAGGCGCGGTGAAAGGCCGCGCGGGCGTCGAACAGGCCGAGCAAGCGAAAACTGCGGCGTTCTGCCTGCAGACGCAACGAGTGCAATTCACTGCCAAAGAACATGTGCCGGGCAGTGGCACCGCGGCCGGCGTGCTCGATTTTTTGCAGCAAGCGTAAAGTCTCAATCTCGGCGAGGACTTTGGCTCGCAGCCACTCCGACGACGGCTTGGGCGCCTCCGGATCGCGCGCCATGCGCCACAGCGATTGAATGGCGTTGTTGCGAACGACCGTGACAGGCGACTCGCTCTGGTCCATCAAAAAGCCGACGGCAGCCTTGGTGCCAAACCGCTCGACGATCCGCAACAACCTCAACTGGATGGCGACGTTGAGCGGCTTGCGACGCTGGCGGTCGCGCAGCGAGGCGATGAGCGAGGCGCCGTACCGGGTTAATGCGACCGTGGAAGCGCTAACCAGTTCGCCGTTGCCCAAGCAGTCGACCAGCGGGTCGATGTATTCCATCGCCCCGATTTGGCCCATCGACACCACTGCGTTGATCCGCACCGCCAATGACGGATCCTGCACCATCCGCACCAGATCGATCTCTGGATCGAGCACATAGCCGCTAGAAATGTACGCCGCTCGCGCCCGCCGCTCGGCCTGTGGGCTCTGCAAATCGTCCTTGAGCTGAGCGTTGAGCTTTTGGGCAAAATCCGGGCCACCCACCCGCTGCACCCAAATCACCGCCAACCGAGCCACGCCCAAATCCGAGTGCTGCACGAAGTTGGCCACCAGCGGCAGAAGTCCTTGATCTTGATAATTATCGAGCAGCCGAAGGGCTTCACGCAAAATTGGCGCTGGTCGGTCTTTCTGCATCAAACCCAGCAAAAGCGCACGCTCGGGGCGCAGTTGAAGTTCGTTCATGAGCTCGAGGGCGCGCCGGGCAATGTCTTCGTCCGCGCTGCGGGCAAGGGGCAGCAAGTCCTCCACCGTAACCGGCAGTTTTGACTCGCGTATAATGTCGAGTGCAGACAATACGTCGCCACGGTCCTTGGAAGCCAGTCGCTGCTGGACCTCGCCGGTCGCCGATCGCTGCAGCATTGCCCGCGTCTGCGGATCTACGTCGGAATCGACACGGCGGGCACGCAACCCTTCAAACAAAGCGCGTCGATAGTGCGGATTCATCGAAAGGCCAATGATAACCACGCCAATACACGCCAAAATTGTCACCGGTGCCATCAAGGCCAGTTTTTCCGATGTGGCACCGATAAACAGCAGAACGACTGACGTGCCCATGGTCGCCACCCGGTACACCACGCCGTCGATCAACGTCTTGGCCCGCTCACCCTTTTTGGAATCCAGAGGCGCCACCAGCATTTGCATCGCGTTGCGGGTCAACGCGAACTGGAAAATGCGCTCAAGAAATGACGTTGCCACGATCGCCCAAAAAGGATCGCCAAACTGAAACCGGCCCGCCGTGAAATAGGCCGCACTGCCCGCTGCCACAAAGATCGCACTGGCCGAAATCGCCACTCCAATGCCGACAACACGCACAATGCGCCCCGAGGCGGTCAGCGCGACGAAAAATGCCACCGAGTTGGCAATCGCGTAGTACGTGCCCAGAAAACTGGCCATTTCGTTGCGTGAGTATTTGAGCTTGATCTCGGTCGAAAACTGAAAATCAATAATCAGCGACGCGGTTTGCAGCAGAAACACCAGTCCAGCCAACCGTAATAGCAGAGGCGTGTCGGTAATCGTGCGAAAGCCGCGGATAATATTGTCAATCGGATTAGCGGATTTTGGTGACGGGTCTTCGTTGTTGGTGGCGCGACTCGGACGAGTAGCAAGGCTGGTCAGGTGCGCTTCTGCTGCCGACTCGCGTTCATCGCCCGCCCACTGCAAGACCTTGATAAGATTGCTGACACGTAGCATCGGATAGGCCAGAAGCGCGATCACGAACCACATCATGTGCTGCGCTTCGACGACCTTGAGACCCAGAGTCAGGGCCCCGCCGCCCAGCGCTGCCCCCAATGTCGATACGGCCGCGAGCACCGGCAATAGGCGCTTGGCTTGCCGCGAAGGCAGGACTGAAGAGCACATGTTCCAGGTTTGGACCAAAATTAATTGCGAAATTCCGGTGCACCACACCAACTGAGCCAGCGCCAACGATTTGGGAGCCAGTGGAAACGCCAAGTGCAATGCCGCAAACGTAGTCATCGCGGTAACAAGCAGCGCCAAGAACCTGCGCTGCAGATCGAGTCGTTCGACGACCGCCACCCACGTGATTGAGATCACCGCGGTAAACGCTGACGAGCCTAGAAACATCCAGGGCAGCGTTTTAACTTCGTAATTTTCGAGAAATGCGGTCTTGGTGAAGGTCGCCACCACCACGCTGGCGGCGGTCACAACCGCAAACATCGGCGACAGCTGAAACAAGACCGTGCGGTCGGTGCGACGGAGCGAAAACACCTCGCGCAACACCCAGTCGACCAAACTGCCGCGGACTGCAACGGTTTTTCGCTCTTGATTGGTGCTTTCGGTGGCCGCCAAGGGCATGCTGGGCCGCGTCCTGTGCCGACTCAGGGCAGGATCCCTGCAACACTGCCACCGTCGTGCGGGGACGCAATGTAGCCGGTCGCGCGCGCTAAGTGAACCTAGGCGGCCAAAAGCTCGACGCCAAAGCTACTTGGGAACGGACGGTGCGCCTTTGACCAGCGAGCCCAGAAACTTGAGCACCTGATTGACCATGGTCTTGTCGTTGAAGGCGACAAAGTGACCATCGTAGGGCTTGCCGAACAGGCTATTGGCTGCGTCGTTTTTGGCTTGGATCGACACCGCCGTAATGGCCCCGTTGACGTTATTGGCAATCGGCAGCGCCGCGTTGGCGTAGGCCAAATCGTCCATCTTGTCATAGAAGGCGGCCACTGGCGTGGCCATTCCGCCGGTCGTACGGGCAGCTGCCGCGAATATGCGGCTGGTGGAAATCGGAGTGAAACTGTCGCCGTGGCCTATCGTGTGCAAGACGTGAATCGGCTTGTTGACCGGCGCAATGTGCAAAAGCGGCGCGTAAATCAATGGATCTGAAGCCTCGAAGTAATTCTGCAGCAGGTTCAGCACGGGATGGGTTGGGTCAGTCCCCAGATCTTGCAGGCCAATTTGCATGCCTACCGAGGCGTCTATTGGCTTTTTCTTGCCCAGAAGACCAAAAGTCAGCGAACCACCGCAGCCCGAAAACACCGCGCCTTTAAGGCCATTCATGTACGGCACGGCCAGCGGGCCAGTAGTCGAACCTTGAGAATGGCCAATAAAGATTAAGTTGCCGGGATCAAAGTGAACTTTGCCCAAAACAGCGTTGACAATGCCTTCGCCACCGAATTCCTTGGCGAAGCGAAACAGCGCCAGCTTGTCGGTTGCGCCCTGCCAAAAGTTGCCGCGCGCAGCCGCCGGATTGGCAAAATTGTAAAATAATGGCCCGGGATCGGTGGTAATTGGTTTGCCCAGATCATCTGTACCACGCCGATTGGCGTGCATCGGCGCATCAAAACCGAGGGTAGCAATGCCGATCGGGCTGCCCGTGATTGCGGGCTGCGACAACGATGCCGCCATGCCCTCGGCGCCAGAGCGAAATGAGCCGCCGGTACCGTGACCAAAAATCGCCAACGGCCAACCCGCCACTGGTTTGACTTGGTTGCGCGGAATCGTGATGGCCACACATACATTTTCGTAGTTGAGCAGCGCCGGTTTGCCGGTTGCATCCATTTTGATGGCGCCTTCGCGCTCTTTCTCAGTAGATTTGCTGTAGTTCAAGTATGGGCGCTTGCCCGTCTGCACTTTGGGAAGCGTAAGTTTGGCGTGGATTTCAAAAAACGGCAGGGTGTCAGCATTGGCCGGGCACGACCGCGGATCGGGAGTTCCGGCCTTGCCCAAGGTGGTCGCAAGCCAAGAATCGTCGGCACAAGGCGACTTGACGCCCGTGGCGCACACCACCGGCGTGCCGTTAGGAGCGAAGGCGGGCTTGTTGGCGGCCGCGACCAGTTCGACCAATTGCTGAGTTGTCTTGCGACTGTCCATGGTGGTGAACACCGTTGCCGTGATGGGCTTGACCGCGGCGTTGGACATGAGAAATGTGCGCAACGGAGCATACACTTTCCACGCCGGCTCTAGCGCGGGATTGGTCGGCTTAGCTTCGGCGAGCAATGTTTCGATGTCCGCACCTTTGGCCGGCGCCGGCAAACTGGCCAGCGGCTTGGCGGTATCGGCTTGCTTGTCCGTGCAGTCATTGGCGCAAGTTAGATTGGTTTCGCCAAGCGTTTTGTCGCATAGGCCGTTGCCGCATGCTTGACGTACTCCGTCTGTAACGATGACTGCGTATGTTTTGTCAGGGTCCAAGACTTCGGACCAGCGGGCGTGTACATACAACCAGTTGCGACAAATGTACTTGTTGCGCTCTTCGTGAAAGACCACACTGTCTTTGGGACCCAGCGGCACATCGGCACCTGTCGTCAGGTTGATCAGGCGCACCGTCGCCTGCTCTTTGGGAACCTGCGGAACTGCCTTGAGGGTCTTGGGATCCAAGGTCCGGGTGAAGCGCATGTATGCTGCGGTAGTCAATCCCCATCCGGTCATGTCCGCGGCCATGGATTCCGCCACTCGATCGACAGCGTCAAAGCCAATTACGCCAAAACCAGGGCGCGGGTGGCCAGTCAAGTCAAGCTTGCCGCCCTTCTTGTGCAGATCGCTTGGAAACGGCATGGAATAGTAGTCCGTAGCGACGCCGACGCGGGGCACAGCGACAACCGCGCCAAACGGCGCCTTCGCTTCGCCGGTGTCATTGCACTCGACTCCGCCAAACAGGTCAGGATTGAGCAGCAGGCTGCCTGGAATGCACTCCTTGCGAGCGGGCGAACAGGACAATCCGCGCCGACAATCGGCGGTGACGGTGCACTTGGCGCCCAAATCGCCTTGACCTGTTGCACTCTTGCATTCGCCGGACAGACCAATTGTCTCGCAGTTCATGCCGGGCGGGCACTGGGCCGCGCTGGTACATTCCTCGCCTTCCGGAGCAGGCACGCTGGCGCTCGGCGCGGTGCAGTTGCCACATCCCGATGCGCCAGCAGGGCAACTTGTGATGGCCAATTGCTTACAAAACAAACCCTTACTGCAGTCCGATGACTTCTCGCATGCTGCTCCAGCCGCAGCCGTTCCAGCCGGCTGAGCGGTACAAAATCCGGCCCAGCTGCAGTGCAATCCGATGGCGCACTCGTCGGCCAACAGGCATTTGCCATTTTCTGGCGTCACCGGCTTTGCGAGGCACTTGCCGGCTTCACAAGTTAGACCTGCGCGGCAACCCGCGGCGGGCCCGCAAGGGCCGCCGATCCCCAAGCCTGGGAAATTACTAACCGCATCATCGGCAACGGCAGTTTTGCCAGCGTCAGTCAGGCCGCGGTCAAAGTAGGGCTCGCAGCCTGCGACCGCGACGAGCGCCAAAGCAGCACAGCTAGCCATTAAATTTCGATGGGTTGCCATCATGATGCCTCCCGCTGCAGCCGACGTTCACTAAGGCTGGCCCAGTAAGGGCGTGTAAGGGCGTGTAAGGGCGTGTAAAAGAATAACTCGATCGTTCTGCGAAAAGAGCGGAGCAGCGAGTCAGCTGTAAAGACGCGAGCTTGCGACAGACTCAGCCAGCAAACGGACACCATGAATGAATGACTTATTCATTTACGAGCCCAATCGTGCGGTTGCTACAGCGCGCCTTCAATCACCTTGACGGCGTTGATTACGAATTCGGGTTGCAACTCAATTTGCACACCACCGCCTCCCAAGGTGATGGCGTACAGATTTTGTTGCGGAATCCAGATGCGCTGAAAAATTTCAATCCACAAAGTTTCGGCGTTGATGACTGCCTTCTTGGTCTTAACCGTGAACTCGGCCTTTGGATCCAAAGCAAACCGTTGTGGAGTGGTTGGCGAAATCGAACTCAAATAGCGTTGGCGAACCAAGATAGTATCGTCGCCGCCGCCGACCGAGGAGACGCCAATTTCGGAGTTTGAAAACAGATTGGTAATCGAAATCGTCTCGCCCGCCTTGCCGCCCGGCTTGGCCTCGTAATAGTCCATTTTCGTGAAGGCAGCGCGAATGGCAACGATGGCATCAGGGCTGGTGTCGTTGCTGAGGACTTCTTTGATCTTCTTGGCATTTTTGGTATCGAGCAGCTGAAATTGAATGCGAGCTTCCATCCTCATGCCGCGAAAGCCGGCGCACTGCTCCACGCAGCGTTTGGGATCGCCGCAGTTGGTGACGGTAAAGTTCAGGTTTCTCAACAACGAATCCTTGACCTTGGACTCCACCGCCGCCACTGTCACGGCGCGACTGCACTCGCCGTCGATCGTCATGATGCCCTGCACATGGGCAAGGGTGGCCGAACCGAGGCTAGTCGGCAGTCCAGGAGGCGCCTTGGAGGTGCCCGTGGAAGACGTCAGGGCCTTGCCCAAGACCTCATCGACGCTCGGCCA
>SHZD01000109.1 GCA_009692465.1 Myxococcales bacterium | reverse complement strand
CGCAACTCCGAGCACGTCGTTCCCGTTCCCGCCCCAACAACTGAATAGGGCGAGCAAAGTTCTGGTGTCAAGCCTCTGTCCAACAACGGCAAACCGCCACAGGGCAGGCCGAAGAGCCGGATGTGAGATCCACAAGTCCGGTTCTGTGACAGGGGCGGCTGGGCAACTGGCCGCCCCTACTCGACCGCCGCCGCGACGCCGAGCTGCGCTCAAAGCGGGGGATCGCAGCGCGGCGGCTACGGGCCGAACACACCGCGCAACGCCAGATAAAAACCGGCCGCGACCAGCGCCGACACCGGCAAGGTCAATACCCACGCAAACAGCATGTTGCCGGCCACGCCCCAGCGCACCGCCGACAGCCGCCGCGAGGCACCCACGCCCATGATCGACGAACTGATGCAATGGGTGGTGGACACCGGCGCGTGCAGCTGTGCCGCCCCGAACAAGACCAACGCTCCAGCCGTTTCAGCGCAAAATCCGTGAATGGGCTTAAGTTTGATGATTTTTGAACCCATCGTCCGCATGATCCGCCAGCCACCCGCCGCCGTACCCATCGCCATCGCCAAGGCGCAGGCGCCGATAATCCACACCGGCACCACCAAATCGCGCTTGGTTTGCCAGGCCGCGACGTCGAGCCAAGCCGGAGCGTCGCGCGGATCCATCTTGCCGTAGTAGGCGAACAACGCCATAGTCGCGATACCCATGACTTTTTGGGCGTCATTGGTGCCGTGCGACAACGCCATGGCGCTGGCCGAGACCAATTGCAAACGCCGAAACAACTTGTTGACGGTCGCCGGGGCAACGCGGTGAATCGCCCAGGTGGTAATCATCATCATCAGCAAGCCGACCACAAAACCGGCCAACGGCGAAAACACCAAGCCTTTGAGGACTTTGACCACCCCTGCCGAGCCGACCAAGGTCGAGATCGCCGTCCATGGGTCTTGATCTTGGGCCAACACCCGCCGCGCAAACACCGAGCCGACGATGCCGCCGACCAAGGTGTGTGACGAACTGGACGGGATACCGAACCACCACGTCAGCAGATTCCAGCTAATGGCGGCCAATAGGGCACACAGCACCACGGTTTGCGTCACCGAGGCCGGATCGGCGATGTCGCCGCCAATGGTCTTAGCCACGCCGGTACCCAAGAACGCGCCGGCAAAGTTGAATACTGCGGCCAAAATCACCGCCGCCCGCGGTGAAAGCACATTGGTCGAGACCACCGTGGCGATCGCGTTGGCGGTATCGTGAAAGCCGTTGATGTAATCAAACACCAGCGCCATGACGATGACGATGACCATGAGATAGAAGGGATCGAACACGGTATCTCGCTGCTGCTAGGAATTATCCCAGAATAAGTCGTAATGGAACCGGTTGCGATTGCTTGCTTTGTTGTTCGCTAAGGGCTCATGCAGGAATTGCGCGATCGAATCCCGCTAGGAGCGTGTCGGAGTATTCCGACTCGCTCCTAGCGCCGTCTGGCTAGACGGCGGCAACTGTCCGAAACTGCACGGATTCACTCCGGGCAGTTCTTGGACAGTTGAGAATAGTTGACTGGCTAGGAGCCTGCCGGATCGTAATAGATTCATTGTGTATAACCTGATAGACATTTCAAAACCGATTGATTTCCGACAGGCTCCTAGACGGCCGATCAAATAAGATTTGCTCGGCGTCTCAGTGCTTGCTTTGTGGGTCGCGAGCCTGCGCCAGAGTCTTCCGACCACTCCGTTTTGTTTGGGAATTCTTTGACGTTCGGCGTTAATTGGTCGGGTCTCTCCAATTCGCTGGTGACTGGCCGTCAGGCATGTTTCATGGCGAGCGAACGCACCAGCTTGCCGACCTCGTCGGTGGCGTCGACTGTGCCTTCCAGCGCCTCGATGATGTCCTTTTGGCGGATCAGCTCAATCGCGTCGGTTTGAGTCAGAAACAAATCGCCCAGCGCCAACCGAAACACGGTGTCGCCTTCATTCTCCAACGCGTGCAGGCGCGCCAAATGCACTTGCAGTTCGGCGAATTTGCCGCTGGACTCCTTGACCAGCTTGATGATGGTTTCGACTTCGTAGCTGGCCGCTTTGGCCACCCGGATCAACTCGCGCATCGGCGGGGTCAGCTCGGGGAGCCGGTAATTGACAATCAAACCCGTACATTCTTCCATCAGGTCGGTGATGGTGTCGAGCGCCGAGCACAGGTCGTGCAAGTCCTCGCGGTCAATGGGGGTAACGAAGGTCTGATCGAGCGCGGTGTAAAACTCGTTGGCCATCTGGTCGTTGACGTGCTCAATATCGCGCAGCTGTTCGGAAATGCGAAGAAACTCCTCAGGAGTCGTGGCGTCGCGCAAGCGACCAAAGGCATCGGCGCCGACGCAGACGTTGCGGGCAATGCCGCCCAGCAACACGTAAAATCGGTTTTCTTGCGGCATAAAGCGCGCCAGAAGGGAGTTGGGCAGCACGAAGGTCACCACAGCGCCCAGACTGCGGGCGGGTCGGCGGCATTTTGAACCGGTTGGGCAGTTCCGGCAAGGGGGATCGCGGCTGCGTCCAGCCGTTGTAGCGCGCACCCATCCCGCCTATACTCGCCGCCCACGCGCCAGATGTGCCGGCGCGGCCCACGACTCGCACCTAAACCGCACACGCACAGGCTATCCTTGCCGCCGCAGCCGCTGCGTCCGCTCGCGCCAATCCGGCCGCCGATGACCAGCGAGTCTGAACCCACGCCGCTTGGCCCTGCCGCCTGAAACATCATGCACATTGCCATCTTATCCGACTTTGGGTCGATTGCTTTCGCCAACGGTCCGGCGTATTCGACCCAGACGCTCAAGCGCTATCTGGAACAGCGCGGCCATCGCGTCACGATTGTTGCCCCGCAACCGGGCCCCGACGAGCCGCCGGCTCCTGAAGGCTCGCTGCTGTTCACCGCGCTGTCGTACAAGGGGCATCCGGGGGTGCGGTTTGCCTTTCCGTTTCCTGATTCGGCGTTTGGCAATGACCTCAAGTTCGATGTGATTCACTCGCACTCCAACTCGTTGGCGATGCATTGGGCGCCGGTGATGCGCAAACTGCACGGTGTGCCGTGTTTGGCGACCAATACCATTTTCCTGCCGGCGTGGGCGCAGTTTGTCTTGCACGACAAGATCTATAAATTCAAACCATTGCGCGACGTGTGGAGTGGTTTCGCCCGCACCTTTGAGCGCAAGTTTGCCCGCGTCTACAACATGCACGACGGCCTGATCGTGCAATGCGCAGCGCTGGCGAATTATTGGCAAGAAGTCGGGACGTTGCAGGTTCCGCTCCATGTGATTCCGCGGCCCATTGACCGCGCCATGTTCGATAGTCCGCTGGGTGACGACCCGTTTCGCGCCGATTTCCCCAAAGGCAAGCGGCTGGTCGTGGTGTGCCGCCACTCGCGCGAAAAGGACCTCGACAAACTGCTGCACACCTTTGCCGAACACATCCTGCCGGCGGAGCCGCAGGCGTCCCTGACCTTGGTCGGCGACGGGCTGGATCACCGCAATTTCACGCGGCTAGCCGAGGATCTGGGCATTGCCCATCGCTGCGAATTTGCTGGCGAACAACCGCATCGGGTGCTGCGGCACTTCTATGGTCACGCCGATCTGTTCGTGTACTCAAGTATTACCGAGACGTATGGACAAGTGGTGTCTGAGGCGCTGTGGTGCGGGCTGCCGGTGGTGGCGATGCACGACCGCATGGGCGTGGCCTTCCAGTGTCAGAGCGGCCACGACAGTGTACTCATCGAACAAGGTCCTGAATCTGTGCGGCAATTTGGGCAAGAAGTGATTAGTTTGTTGCGCGACGACGCCCGCAGACTGCAGTGGGGCGAAAACGCCGCCGCGCGCGCTCGCACCCGAGTGCCGCCCGAAGTGGTCTACGCCAAGTACGAAAGCGCCTACGAATCGGCAATTGAGCACTACAAGACCACCAAACCGCGCCGTTACGACATGGATGACCCGCTCGACCGGCTGGCGGTCGGCTGGGAGCACATGTGGCCGTGGTTGTGGCAACATGGTGCGCTGTGTAGTGTTGGCGCGTTGCGCGGCGGTCAGCAAGGCTTTCGGCTCCGCAAAGACATCCGCTTTGACGCCATGCCCGGCCAGGAGCTGCGGCGAATGAGTGACGGCGCCGATACGGCGTAGCACAACGAGTTCCACATGCCGCCAAATCGGCACCCACGATGCATGAGACTCCTTGAGCGGCATGTGGAATGTGGGCCGCAGCTGCGGACTGCCGCGGGGGTTTGGGGGCGGCCGCCCCCAAGTTTCTAGTTAGGCAAGCGCTCGACAGTGCAGTTGCACGCACCCACCGCCCAGCCTTGCTATGCTCACAGCGCGCGGGGGTGGTGATGCTTACCGACAGAACAGCAACTAGAACAGCAAGTTGGCGCTGGTCGGCCGCCTGTTTGGCCGCGTTGGCGCTGGTCTGCGGGCCAATTGGCTGCGGCACGGACCTCATTGCTTCTGGACCCTTAGCCGCCGATGCGGCACCGGTGGACGCAGATGCCGCGGTCGCCGCCGTCGAAGCGGTGACGCGAACAGTAGACGGCGGTCTGATTGGGGCAGGTTGGCAGCAAAAGCCCGGCGGTGGGGCCTCAAGCGCTCTGGTCGTGCGGCGTGATGCCGCTGGCAAGCCCGTGTGGCAGACGGCGTTGATGGACGTCGCTGGTGTGGGCGCCCAGAGGGTTCGGCTGCACGCGATTGTCGCCGATGGCAGTGGCGTTGTCGTCGCCGGTCAGCGCACCACCAGCAAGGCGGCAGAGACCAAGACCGGCGGTTGGTTGGTCAAGCTCGACCTGCAGGGCAACTGGCTATGGCCGCGCGCGCTGGGCGGCAATGGCCACGATATCTTGTATGGGCTCGCGGTAGCGCCGACCGGCGGTTTTGCCGCAGTCGGGGTGCGGGACAAGGCTTCACCGGTGACGGCCGGTGACGGCTGGTTGGTCCGTCTCGACAAGAGCGGCAACACAGTGTCCGAAACCACCTTGAAAGCCGGCGGCGATGACGTCCTGCGCATGATTGGTTGGTCGCGTTTGAGCCCTGCTGGCAAATCGGGCGGCTGGTTGACCGCTGGCACTCAAGTCATTGAGCATATTGGAGAGCCCAACTGGTCTTCCAACTACGACCGTAGCCAAGGGTGGGTGGTGCGTTTGGACGACAAACTGCAGGTGCAGTGGCAGAGCACTATCGACTATTACGCTGTCGAAACCCTGCGTGGGGGTACCGTGCTGCGCGACGGCGACCTGTTCGTGGTCGGCGATACCCGCGGCGGCTCGCCGCTTGACCTCAACGCGCCGCCCGACAAGCCCGATGGCCTAGCTCTGCGCGTCGATGGTCTCAGCGGCGAAGACAGCTGCAAATGCGGCTTTTTTGAACGCGCCGATACCGCGTCGGCTGCACCTTCGCGCTTGGAAGACGTGGTTGCTTTACCGACCAACACCGTCGTCGCCGCCGGCTGGCAGACCGCGACCAATGGCCTGGGCGACGGCTGGCTGCAAGCCTCAGCCAGCGATGGCAAGCCGACGTGGAGCAAGACCTACGGCAAAGCCGGCGACGACCGCTTCAGTGCGCTGACCGCGGATGGCGACGGCTGGTTGCTGGTCGGCTTTACCACGTCCAGTGGCGCTGGCGGCAAGGACGGCTGGGTCGTGCGCACCGACGGTTTTGGGACCAAACTGATTGAAATTACGCTGGGCGGCCCTGATGACGACGAACTCATTGATGTGCTCAAGCTGCCCAACGGCAACTGGCTCGGCGTCGGTCGCAGCAAGAACCAAAGCAAGGGCGGCTACGACGGCTGGGTCGAGCCCAAAGCCGGCGAGCGCGACAACTGGTTGGTCCACTTGGCGGCCGATGGCAAAGTGCTCAGCGACGCCAAACCGCTGGCGCCCAAGTATCAGTCAACTACGGCCGCTCGGCTTAGCAAAGCCGGTTGGTTGTTCGCCGGCTGCAAGGACAATCTGGCGTGGGTGGGCGAGCGCGACGCGGCCGGCAAAACGCTGTGGGAAACATCGACTGCCGCCGTGCAGGGTACCAACGAAATTGTCTACGGAGTGGGCAACGACGTCACCACTACGGCTGACGGCACTATCTGGTTGCAAATTAACGGGTCGCCAACGGTGGGCAGCAATTTCGACAATTCAGTCGCTTTGGGTACGGCCGCCAGCGCATGGAAGGCCAATTATGTCTACTCAACCGTCTTTGGCGGGTACGGTCGCATGTTGGCTCAGCCCGACAACACCGTTATCGACATTCGGCCCTACTGCAATGGCGGTGTTTGGGTCCTGCGCTGGCAGCGCTTGCAAAAGCCCTTCAAGATTCTCACTACCGTCACGCTGTCGGGGGTGACGCACCTGTTTCCCAATGATACGCTACAGTTGGGCAATGGCGATCTGCTCATCGCCGGCTCAGGCTACAAGACCAGCGGTGCCGAATACGGGGCGACGGTGTGGCGGGTGACTGCCGATGGCAAGATGCTGTGGTCCCAAGCGCCTGCGACGGCCGGGTGCGCGTGCTCGAAACTGGCGGCAAACTGTTCTGCAACGGCACGCAAAATTAGGAGAGTCTCATCATGCGCTACGTCCTGTGCTTGTTGCTGGCCTTCGCAGTCAGCTGCAATCCAAAAGTCATCTTGAATTTCAGTGGTCTAGCCGGTAGTGGCCAAATCAAAGTTGAGTCGCGGGCAGTTGACCTCTTTACCGCTGTCGAGCTCAGTGGTGCATTCAAGGTCAATATCGGGGTGACGGATGCGCCGACCAAGCTCGAATTGCGCGGCGACGACAATCTATTGCCGCACGTGACGGCCAAGGTTGAAAACGGTGTGCTCAAACTCGCTACCGACGTGGCCGTGTCGCCTTCGCACGAACTTGCCGTCACCCTGCAGACGGCCAAGCTCGACCGCCTGCAGGTCTCGGGTGCCGGCAAGGTCCATGCTAGCGGCCTGCACGGCGACACGTTCTTGTTGCGGGTGAGCGGCGCCGCTAGCGTGCGATTGGCCGGCGAAGTGTCATCGACCACTCTTGAGCTGTCCGGAGCCAGTTCCGTCCAGGCCGGTGATCTGACTGCAGCGCGGGTCAAAATCGACCTGTCTGGCGCGGGCAAGGCTACCGTGTGGGCCAGTGAATCGCTTGACGTCGCCGTCAGTGGCGCCGGTTCGGTGGTTTATGGCGGTAAACCTAAGGAAGTTACCAAGAAAATTACTGGCGTCGGTGTGCTCCGGGCCGACGACTCGATGCGGTAGCGTTTATTGTAAACTAAACGTAGGTACCCATTGTTCAACATAATGATAATACGGTAAAAATTCTCGCAGAATGGCAAAAACGACAGGGCCTGTGCGGGAATCGACAGCCGGCTGTTTATTGTAAACTAATGGTAGGTACCCAACAGACAACACATGATAATCACTGGACAAATAGCTGAAAATTGCCAAATCGACCGCAGACAAGCAGACGGAGTCGATGCGCACCCTCAAAGCATGTGCTGCCCGGACCTCGGTCGCAACGCTATTGGCCGCAGTGGCCTGCGCCTGTGGCGAACCAACGGCAGCAGCAACCGTAGCGGATAGTGTGGCTTCTGCCGACACCGCGGTGGATGCCTGCGCCAAGTTCGCCACGGCGCCCGGCGGCAATTGTTGTGCAAGCGGTCAATTCTGGGACAGTTCTGCTGGCCAATGCAGCCCCGTCGGTCCACCAGTCTGCGCGTCAATTGCGGTCGCGTCGCCCGCCACCTGCGTGCCGCGTTGGTGCTTCGACTGGCGCGACGACGGCGATCAAGTGTGTCAAGCGAACAGCGAGGGCTGCTTTCAACGGGGTCGCGTTTGCGCCGCAGCCGAACTGGGGGCGGCCGGTCTGGCAGGCACAGCCAAACACGGCTCAGGCCCTTGTCTACCCGCGGGCTTGACGTCGGCACCGACGGCGTCTGAATCTGAGGCACCCGATTGGATGCCAACAGTGCCCGCGCTGTCACCCTTAGAGGCGACCGAAACCCAGAGTTTTTGCGCGGCCAACACCTCTCTTGACGTTGCCCCGTGCGCAGTCGGGCCGTGCGGCGCAGCTACCATGCCCGATCCCGACCAAGCCAGCGGCTGTCGTGCTGTGGGCGTGCCGTGGGTGTGCCCGCCCGGATTTATTGTCGTTTCGCCTGCCACTGCGGCTAAGCCCGCCGTCTGCACCCCGGACCCTGGACTGTGTCCATCGACAGGCTTTGGCGACCTGGCTGCGCTGCCCAATGCGGTGTTCGTCGACGGTAGCGCCGCGGTCGCCGGCAAGGGAACGGTCGACGCCCCCTACAAATCGCTCAACTCCGCCGTAATTGCCGCACCGGAGGGAGCCACAATCGTGGTTGCAGCAGGCACCTATTCTGGTGGGGTCGATCTTACAAAATAACTTACAATTCAAGGTATTTGCGCGGCAAAGGTCAAGATAGGTGGCGGTGGGGTCGGCGTGGCGCCAAGTTGTTGAGCAATTCCTAGACGGGCCGTTCTTGAGCGAGTGGGTCCGCCACCAAGAGGCGTTGGGTCCCCGCGGCGCGGGCGCCGAGGCGCAAAAGCTTCGGTTATTGCTGTACTTGTCGACCAGTCGCTTGATGCGCCGCACCAGCGACCATCGGCTGGTGGCGGCGTACACCCACTTGCAACAGTTTTTCGATGGTCGCTTTGCCCGCCACGCTGCAGAACTGTTGCAATCAAAACCGTTCAAAGGCCTGCGGTATGTCGTCAACGGTCACAGTCACTACGCATCGATGGTGCCACTGGGAATGGTGGCCAACAAACCAGCAACCTACTTCAATACCGGCAGTTGGCGCTCTGTGCATCAGATGGGTCGGCTGTTCGAGGGTCGGCCGGCGTTCTTGAAATACGAAGCGATGAGTTATCTGGTGTTTTTCCCCGATAACGATGTTTTGAAACGAGATTTTGAGTGGTGGACCGGGGCGATGGTGCCGGTGGGCTAGCGAATTAGCAGCGCCCCCGGCTGGTCCATCGAGCCTTTCCAGGCGCTGTGGATGCCCTTGCCCCAGTAGCCGCCATCGGCGCTGTGAAAGGTGGTCCACATGCGGCCCAGTCCCTGGGTGCCGGTACCTGCGCCAGTCTGGTGGCACAAGCAACTGCCGTGGTTGTCGGCGCCGTCGAGCAAGTGAAAGCCGACTTCGTTGTAGCCGCACGGGTCGCCAATCGCGTTGCACATTTGACCATTCGCGGTGACTACTTTGCCGGCACTGTCGGTCAACTTGAGCCCGGTAATGGAGTTTTCGGCGCACGCCACCGCGGGATCGAACGGATTGCAACTCTTGGGCAGGGCCACAAGCAGGTAATCGTCGGCATCGCCAGCGGCGTAGGCCATCACTTCGCGGCCGATAGAATTCTCAAACAGCGCCTTGCCTTGCACTGAAAAATGCACAATGCCGGTGTTGTTTTTGGTACTGGCCAAGATGTCGCCAACCGCCGCGTTTGCCTTGCCGTAAAATGTCGCCCCGGCCCGCGGACTGGTGCCGCCCGTAAATTGCGTGGGCCGGGCGTCGGTGCCGATTACGGTCAGTAAAGTCCAGCCGCCGCCAGCCAGCTGCATTTCGCACCACGTCTCAAAAGCATTGGTAATTTGGCCGCCATCGGGGTCGAGCCAGAACAAGCCGCTGGCCGTTGCGGGCAAGGCGGTCTTGAGCGCCTGACAACTCGAAGCTGGATTGTTCTGGGTGCCCGGCGCTGCCAAGCACTTGTCGTTGCTGCAGGATTGGCCGCCGCCGCAGAAAGTGCCGTTGCCTTTGCAGGCGTCGCCGCAACTATCGGTCAATGGTAGACCGCAACCGACCAAGCCAGCATTGGGGCATACAGCGGTGCAAGTGGCGAAACGCTGCCAGGCCTTGCCGTCGCAGTAGTACAGTTTCTGATTGGCCGCGGCGACGCTGACTTGCCCTTGATTGTCGGCGGTACACGCTGTCTTAGTCAGGTCGAGGACCGCGAATTTGCCGCCACTAATCAAGGACTTGCCCAGCGCGAGTTCGCCATCTACCGCCAAAGTTCCGGCCACAGTCCCGCCTTTGAGCGGCAAGAAGTCGCCGATCGCTGCGCAGTCCAAGCCGCCGTCGGCCTTGAGACCCTTGACCCACAGTCCGGTACCACAGGCAGTTCCAATCTTGGCCAAAGTCGGCAACTCGGACAAATCGCCATAGGCGCCAGAATATGCGACATCGGCCAATTTGGGGATCGACAGCAAATCTGTGTATTTTCCAGATGCTGCAACCGTCGCCAATTCCGCCTTGAGCGCGTATGGTGCCAATGCCGTAGGGTCCAAATCGTTGGCACCAACACAGCCCGAACACTGCAAGTCCGCAGAAACTTTGGCGGCGGCGGCGTAACTGGCATGGGCGGCAAACACCACCTTGTGCAACGGCACCCGCGGCAACTCGTCTTTGCCGATCAGCACCCCGACCCACAACGGTTTCCCTTCCGCAAACATGACGGCGTCGAGCGGTACTTTGGCGGCCCCCAACTGCTCAGCGAAAACGCCTGCCTGAACGGTGACGGCCAGGAAATTCTCTTCAAAAACAGTCGCGCCGCCCACTTGTTGGCTGAACAGACCGATGGCCATGGCGTAGTTGCCATCCGGCGCAGCCTGACCACCGACGGTTACGAGGCGGCCCTGCACCGCTAGTTGCATCGGCTCGGCGTGCGAGGGCAGGGCGGTGAACAGCGGTAGCAGGCCAGTGGCAATGGCAATCGCCGCACGTTGGGCTTGGTGATGGGCACAGTGGCCCAAGAGTGTGCTGCAAGTTGACATTGGCGGCCTCGCGTCAGAATCGGAGCGGTTGAAAATGATCGGCATGCGCTAAATTCACAAATAATAATAAGATGTTGTTCAATGGGTGCCTGCTGACTTTTCCAGCTCTTTCCCAACTTGTCTAGGGTCCGCGGCGAGAACTTTTAGACGAGTTTGGCAGTCACTCGCGGGCAACTTTTGGGCTGGCAGAGATGATCTCTTCTCGCTAAATTCTCGAATATTCATCAGATGTTGTTCAATGGGTGCCTACGATCTTAACGATCTTACCGCCCGAACCGAGAAAGCGCAAGCCTGTGTAGCGGTTAGCCATTGTTTCTGGCACGTGGTCCGGCCAAGGCGCCGAGTGACCCATCCGCCACAAAGCTCGCGGGCTGGCGGGCTCCGTGTCTTCGGAAGCTGGCGCCTTGGTCCCCTCAGTGCCTAGACGCAGTGGCAATTGGACCTGGATCGCGCCGGGCGCGCTTGCCCCACCGAAGCTGATGACCCGCGCCATGTGACGAGCTCGCAGGACTTCCGAATCGCCACGCAGCGGCGGCCCTTTGCCCGATTGCCTAACAGCGAACCGGTACACTGCAAAGCCACCGATACTGCTGATGGCGGCGATTTCGACCGCCAACCGAACCTTGCTTGTCAAAAAACTATGCAACACTCTGGTGCCGCCAGCGGAAGTTGCACTGAGCCAATCCACTTCCAGGGTCGCCGAGCCTCTGGCCCGGTCCACCGTGGAACCAGCGACGCAGGTGGCCAGACAAACCTCTGCCAGTGTGGTACCCGAGGCGCGCGCCGTCAGGGCCAAGCGGGCGCCGATGGGTAATTGTTCCTGACAGCGGATTTGACCACCCGCAGACCCTGAAGTGACGCACACCGCCGCCATGTCGCGGTCGTCAATCCGCAGCACCATTGGCAAGTTGAGCGCCCGCGGTCTCGATCCACTGCGTTGCTCAGCGGTCGCCGGTGGCCCTGCACGACGCATCGCCCTAGGTGCAGTGGGCAGGCCGTCAATCGTTGCTGCCCCGCCTTTGGGTGCCGCCGACCGACCCGCAACGCCGCGAACAGGGCTCGCGACATGAGGCTCGGTTTCGGCCGCGGCTGCGCGGGGGCGCACTGCAGCAGCCCCTGCGGATCGCGCAATGCGCTGATCGGTGTTTTCAGCCATTCACCAGCCCCCAAACCTTGAGCGGAGTCGTTCAGCTTAGGCCTGCGCGGCTGGCCATTTCTGCCAAGGTCAGGGCGGTCAATGCCAAGGTAACGGCGTTTGCACCAAGAAATCAGAGGCATGCCCGGCAAACTACGCACCCGTTTGCGGATGTGATGGCAAAACGTACGGCAATGACTGTGGAGCAGCAGGCGGCGGTACCACTGTGGCTTCAAACGGCGAATGCAAACCAGATGCCGGCAATTTGCAGTGGTTTGAAAGCTGCGGCGCCCCGGTATGCGGCAATTTCCCGCTCGATCCGACCATCGCCAAGTGCGCAACCGAAAAAACCGGCGGCGACTGCGGAATCGCCGATGCCAAGTGCGACGCCAGTCTGCCGTGCACCGCCTATTTGGTGTGTGCCAGCAGCGACCCCAAGCTCAATGGCTGCCCAAAATCGCGAGCGAAATTCAAGAGTGACATCAGCTATGTCAAGGACAAAGAACGCAACGACCTCGCCCAGCGCCTCATCGACACCCCGCTGGCAACGTATCGCTACACCGCGACCGGACCCAAGGGTCGCCGTCATCTGGGCTTTATCATTGACAACGATCCGACCAGTCCCGCAGTCGACCCCGAGCGCGACATGGTCGATTTGTATGGCTATTTGAGCATGTCAGTCGCCGCGTTGCAGGTGCAAAAGGCTCAAATCGACCAACTGCGCTCCGAGGTCGAAGGGCTCAAGAAGCGCTGCAGTGCGCCCCGCAAATGACCAGCCTTGCGTCAGCGGTTCATTCGATCCGGCAGGCTTGGGCAAACTCAAAACGTGGTCCGCGCGGGTACAGTTTGGCGGCATCGCCGTAGCCTAAGTTCAGCAAAAAGTTCGACTTGCAGGCACCATCGGCAAAAAACTCCGCGTCGACCTTGGCATTGTCAAAGCCTGCCATGGGCCCGCAGTCGAGTCCCAGCGCCCGCGCCGCCACAATCACGTAGGCGCCCTGCATGCTGCTGCCTTGATAGCCCATGCGCTCGCGCACGGCTTCGGGCAGTCCAGCCAAAATCCCCTGCATCGCCGGCACAGCCGGAAACAGCATCGGCAGGTGATCGTGAAAGGCGACTTGCTGGGCGATGATCGCGGTCACCGGCGCGGCCATCGTTTGCTCGACATTGCCGGCTGCCAGTGCGGGCACTAGGCGCTGTTTGGCGGCCGCCGATTGCACAAACACGATGCGCATGGGCTGGGTGTTGGCTGAGGTCGGCCCCATCTTGGCCACATCGTACAGTCGCTGCAAAAGTGCCGAATCCACCGGGCGATCTTGCCAGCCGTGATGGGTGCGAGCGTTCAAAAACAGCAGGTTCAGGGCATTTTCGTCTAGGGTGGTCATGCTGTTCTCCGGGGGACGCAAGAGGCGCCTAATCGGCACACCTGCGGCGCGTTTTGGAGTGATTTTGAAGGGTTGTCTCGTCGCGGGCCGGGGACACTGGAACTGGGCCTCGGTTTGCGGACTGTCGCTGGGTTTAGCTGTCCGCTGCCGGTCTAGACAGCCGATCAAATACGATTTGCTCGGCGTCTCAGTGCTTGCTTTGTGGGTCGCGAGCCTGCGGCACTTGTTCAGTGGCCTGCGGGTTGGCGTCAGGCCGCTCCGTTTTGTTTGGGAATTCTTTGAGGTTCGGCGTTAATTGGTCGGGTCTCTAGGCCCTTGCTCGGCAGCCCCGACCACTCAACGATAGGCGGAAAATTTAATTCGGTAAACTGCGCAAAACCTGACACTGGCAACTTGACAGTATGGTGGCGAGCGGCTAGGATCGGAGCATGGACACTGACCCCACAACCTACAAGCTCGAAGACCTGGCGGCGGCTGCGGCTATAACTCCGCGCACAGTAAGGTATTATCTACAGCGCGGGGTGCTGGCGCCGCCGGTGTTTCGCGGTCCGGACACCGTGTACGAACAAGGTCACTTGCTGCGGCTGCTAGCGATCAAGGCGTTGCAAGAGCGCCTGTGGTCTCTGGATTCGATTGCAGCGGCGTTGGCGGGTTGTGCTCACACTGAGGCGGTGCAGGAGTTGATGCGGCGTGTTGCTACAGAAGCAATTGTGGAAACGACTGGCAACACGCCAGTAGACGGGCATGACAAGCCTGACTTGTCCGTAGCCGGCCGTGCGGGGTCCGGTTCGTCAGGCTCACCCAGCTTGGCGGTGCCTCTAGCACGGCCGCAAGTACAACCAGTGCCGCAAGTACAGCCAGTGCCGCAAGTACAACCAGTGCCGCACGCCCAACCAGCGGCGCAAGTGTGGACGCGTATTGAAATTGCCAGTGGAATTGAAATGTGGTTGCGTCACGAAGGCCAGGCTCAGCAACGGTTGCTGCAAGACGCCATCTTGGCCGCCGCGCAGGCTGCTGCTACCTCAGCACAGGAGAAGAAATCATGAGTTACTCAATGAAATCCAAAAATATACCTGCATGCGGTTTGCTGGTCGCGGGCACGGCGGTGCCGCTTAAGGGCGTCGCCGTCGAAGTCTCGATCGTCGCCGGGCAAGCGCGCGTCACTGTCGAGCAACGCTGGCACAACAGCGAAAGTGTGCCGGTGGAGGGCGTGTACGTGTTTCCGCTGCCGCCGCAAGCTGCGGTTACGGGCCTCAAGGTCACCTGTGGCGAAGAAGTCACGATCGCGCAAATCGATGAACGCGAGGCTGCTTTTGCCACCTACGACTCCGCGGTGCTGGCCGGCCATGGGGCGGCGCTGCTTGAGCAAGAGCGGCAGGACGTGTTCAGCCTGAACCTAGCCAACCTGCTACCCAACGAAACGACGCAAGTCGCGATTACCTTTGTGCAGTCGTTGCTGGCCGACGAGGGTTCGCTGCGCTGGGTGCTGCCAACGGTGGTCGCCCCTCGCTACATGCCAGGCACGCCTGCGGGTCGGCGCAGTGGCCACGGCATCGCCGAACCAACCGATCGGGTGGCCGACGCCGACCGCATCTCGCCGCCGATCGGCGACGCCCAGTACCGTCTGCAATTGCGCGGCTGTGTGCAATTGGGCTGTAAAGTCAATGTGTCCAGTCCGTCGCACCTGCTGGTCGAGCCGCCAACGACCGGAGCAGTTGGTGTTCCAACGTCGGTCGATCAAGACACTGTTTACTTTACACTGGACGACTGGCCGCTCGACCGCGACCTGATTGTCGATATCGCTGGCGCTCAGGGTGCACCGGCTGGGGTTGTGGTTCAAGGGCCTCGCGGTGCCGTTCCGGGGATTATCGCGGCGACCATTGTCCCCGACTTGGGCCTAGGTCCGCGTCAACCGTTGCAAGTGGTGTTCGTGCTCGATCGTTCGGGGTCGATGGACGGCATGGCCATGACCGCGGCCAAAAAGGCGCTGCGGCTGTGTTTGCGCCACCTGCGGGCGGGCGATCGCTTCGGCATCATTGCCTTTGACGACCACTTGGAATCGCTGGGCACGACGCTGTGTGACATGGGCGAAAACACCCTGACCCAAGCCGACAAGTGGCTGGAGCACATCGACGCTCGTGGCGGCACCGAGTTGCTGCCGGCCCTGCACGCCGCGCTCAACTTGAGCAATTCGGGTCTGATTGTGTTGCTGACGGACGGCCAAATTGGCAATGAAGATGAAGTGTTGGCCGAGACGATCCGCATGTGCAAAGGCGCGCGCATCTACAGCTTGGGCATCGGCACCGCGGTCAGTGAGGGCTTGTTGCAGCAGATGGCGGAGCAGACAGGCGGCGCGCTGGAGCGCGTTCACCCCGACGACGGTCTGGACGAGCGCGTGATTACCCTGTTTGCCAAAGCGACATCGGCGCGGGTGACCAAGGTGGTTGTGCAGTGGCAAGGTGTTGACATCGCTGAGCAAGCCCCGGCGGAGGCGCCCGATCTGGTGGATGCGGTGCCGTGGACGCTGGCGGCGATCTGGACCCAAGCCGGCAAGGGCAATCTGGTGCTCACCGGCGTGGGTCCCACTGGCGAGTTTCGCCTGAACATCGCCGTCGAACTGGATGCCGCGCTGCCTGAGATCGGCGGTCTGGCCCAAATCTGGGCGGCGCGCCGCATAGTCGAGCTGGAAGGGCTGCGGGTGACAGGCCGACGCACGGAGACCGTCAAAAACGAGATTGTGCGTGTTTCCAAGCTGTTCGGGGTGGTGAGCAAGTACACTTCGCTGGTGTTGGTGCAACAACGCGAAGGCGACCGCCGCGCCAAGGGTCTGCCGGCGCTGCGGGTGGTGCCGGTGGCGGCGCCTCACGGTTGGGCCATGCTGCAGCCGCCTGCGGCGTTGATGAAGACGGGATCGCACTACGCGATGCCAGCGCCGGCCCCAATGCAGTACGCTGGGCCGATGGTCGGTGATGCTGGAGCGCCCATGCCGCGGTCGATGCCGAGGCCGTCGGCTGCCCGTCGGCAGGCGCCGCTGCCGCCAGTCCCGTCGGCACCGATGGCGATAATGCAGCGCGCTGGCCAGGCCGTCAGGGGCCTGCTGAGCAAGGGCAAGACCAGTGCTCCGGCCGCGGACGCGCAGGCGTTTGAGGACGAGATGACGATGGTGTGCGACTCGGCCATTGAGCCTTGGGTCCCCGTGTTTGCGCCCACGGATCCGATTGAGGCCTTGTTGTTTTTGCAGCGCGCCGATGGTCTGTGGGGCGATTCTGCGGACCAATTGGCCGAAACGGCGCGAATTTTAGGCCTATTGGCCGATGCGGGCCTGACGACGGCCCATCCCCTGCATGGCGCGCCCGTCAAGAAGGCCGTCGAAGCGCTGTGCGCGCGGGCGGAGGCGGGCGAGCTCTCACCGCTGCTGGCGACGGCACTGCAGGCAGCGTTGCGCGTGGCCAGTGGGACGCGGACTCGGGCGCGGGTGACGGCGGCTTTGGGGGTGCTGGCTGTAGGGGTCTCTCCCGGAGCCTAACCGGCGGCACGGTTGCTAGCGTCCGCTTGCCAACACGGGCCAAGACTGGCCAACACGGGCCAACACGGGCCAACACGGGCCAACACGGGCCAACACGGGCCAACACGGGCCAACACGGGCCAACACGGGCCAGCAAGCGTGAATGGGCGCTGCAGACCCTGAAAAACTCGCACACGATTACCAAAAGTGGGCGCCGCTGTGTAGATTCGGCGTCGACGCTGGGAGGCGCCACGCCAGATGCACCTCAAGGCCAGCACAATTCGGCATTGCGCCCACTTGGTGGTGCCCGTGGTGGCGATGCTGGCCGCTGCATTGCTGTTCGCGGCGTGTCGTCAGAGCCCACCGTCGCCAGCGGCGCCGCAGTCGTTTTCCTCTGCGCCCGCTGCCAATGCTGCCGTGGGTGACTTTCGGGCGGATCTGACGCCGGAGCTGCTCGCGCGGGCGGCCCAAGGCAAGGCCCTGTTCAACAAGGAGTTTACGCCTGCAGAGGGGCTTGGGCCGCATTTTAACTTTGCTTCGTGCGGCAGCTGCCACGACCAGCCGACTTCGGGCGGCCACAGCGACATGCTGCACCAGGCGCGCTTGACCCTGCTCAGCGGTGACGTCACCGGTCTGCCGCTACAGAATTTGCCGGGGTTTGAGCCGTTGCAGCCTGCCTCCGGGGCGCCGGTGTCCTTCCATCGGCCGCCCGCGTTGTTTGGTCTGGGTCTGGTCGAAGCGATCGACGACTCCTATTTGCGCGACCAGTGTGGTGTGGATAAGCAGCTGGGAATCCAAGGTATTGCCAACTTCAACCCAGGGCAAAACCGCGTCAGCCGTTTTGGTCTCAAAGCCCACACCGCCACGATCCGCGCTTTTATCGCCAATGCCCTCAATCTGGAAATGGGTCTCACCAATCCGGTGGACCGCGACGCTCGCCTCTCGACAGACTTCGATGCGGTGCCAGACCCAGAAGTGCCAACAAGTACAGTCGATTTGCTGACCGACTATGTCACAGCTCTGGCCCCGCCGCCCGCGCCTGCCGCCGATCCGGTGGCCGAACGCCTTTTCGGCGAAGTGGGCTGTGCTACTTGCCACCGGCCGCAAACAGCGCCGGGCGTGCGGGCGTTTAGTGACTTTTGCGTGCACGATTTGGGCCCAGGGTTCGACAATAAAATACCAGACTTTCAGGCATCGGGCAGTCACTGGCGCACGCCAGCATTGTGGGGTCTGCGGTATCGCAGCAAGTATTTTCATGATGACCGCACTGGCGATCTGCGCACCGCGATTGCCGTACACGGAGGCGAGGCAGCGCAAGTGAGCCAGCGGTTTGCCGCACTGCCCGCGAGTCAGCAAGAAGTGCTTTTGCGGTGGTTGCGGTTGTTGTAGAGAACCGTGCCAATCGAATTGGAGACCGCGATGTCGTCCGCCATTGCCGCACCACCTCGCCATTGCCGGTTAAGACTGATCCCGTTGAGCTTGTGTGCCACGGTTTTAACTGCATTCGTCGCCAAAGCCGCCGATTTTGCGCCTGTCAAAAGCCTCCATGCCGTGGACGCTGTCCGTCTGTGTGGCCCCGACGACCACTCGCGGACCCGGCCGCCCCACGCAGCCAACGAAGTTGAGGTCTTGAACTACGTCCTACCGCAAGTGCTGCAAGCCCACGGCATCTGGGAGCAGCGCCTGTGGGTCAAGCACGCCATGGGCTGGTACGATCGCCGCCCGCGTGACCTCGATCATGCGTTTGCGGTGGGGCCTAACGACATCGAGGCGTACTTGCAAGCGGTGATTCCGCAAGAGCAACCGGCCGCGTTGCTGATCTATTGGTGGGGGCGCCATCGAACCGGGCAGCCGCGACTATTGTGCACGGGACTGATTCGCACCGGTCGGCGCCTGCTTTTGCAAGCTACCGAGATACCAGCTTGTGGAGTGTCGACGACGACGCCACCTTGGCGCTGATGACCCGGTTCATTGGTCTGGCCAGCAGCCGGTGGGCTGGGCGGGCCCTGCGCGAGGCCGCTGACTACCTACGCGCCACCACCTCGGATCCCGCGCTGTGGGCCGCCTTTGCGGTGGTCGGTGGCTTGCCGGTGGCGATGGCCGATGCCGCGCGGCCGCCGACCAGTACCGACGGGCCCATCGCCAGCGTGCAGCGCGTGGTCGAACGGGCGCGCGCGCTGCAAATCGCCGGCCAAGCGGGTGCCGCGTTGCGGTTGTTGCAGGTGGCTCGCAGAAGCGCTGCCAATCTCAACGCGGGCATGCATGCGCTGCAAGTGCGTGAGGTGCTGGACCAGATTGGGTTTTGGCAGTTGCAAGACGAGTTTGACCGCTACGCCGCCTTTCGCTGGCCGACGCAAACGATGGTCCATAGTGCCGAGTATGAAAAAGCCGTGCAAGTTCGTGGGCGTGCTACTGCAGTTCTGGCAGAGCGGTACGCGGCCTTTCAAACGCTGGGCGCCAGCGAATGGACGCTAGCCATCGCCCTGCGCCGTGGGCAAGTGTGGGCAGTCGCTGCGGACAATTTTCGGCACTTGCCGCCGCCTGTGGAGATCGGTATGCGCGGCGAGGACCTGCAGGACGACTATGACGCGTCGATGGCTGACAAGGCTCAGCAGGCGCGGACGCTAGCCGTGCAGATTTGGCAGGCGGCTGTGGATGAGGGAAGTCAGCACCATCCGCAATCGCTGTGGTTGACGGCGTTGCGGCAGGTTTTGCTAGGAGCGTGTCGGAGTATTCCGACTCGCTCCTAGCGCCGTCTGGCTAGACGGCGGCAACTGTCCGAAACTGCACGGATTTACTCCGGGCAGTTCTTGGACAGTTGAGAATATCTGAGAAGCTAGGAGACTGTCGGATCGCAATAG
>SHZD01000108.1 GCA_009692465.1 Myxococcales bacterium | reverse complement strand
GCCCTGCTTTGTTGTCAGCCCTCTTGCTCCTTGCGACGCACTACAAGTGCGCCTCAGTCGTCAGAGTGCCTCCGCCTCGCCTTGCGGGCGCCTGTTTCCGCTCGCTTCGGCAATGAATGTAAACACCCTCTCAGGGTTCATGCAAAAATAACGCGATCGATCCGCGATTGGAACGGAGCGTGCAGGCGGCTTGCATAGCCGCGCGTGAGCGACCCACCAAGCAAGCAATGAGCCCGAGTGCAAAATCGACTTGATTTTGCACGGGCCTTACGCCGCTAGTGCGACCACTTCGACCGGCGCATCGGTGGCGGCCAAAAAGGCAACGTAAGACTCGAAAACCACGGATTCTTGTGAACCCTGCAAGGCGGCACCCGCGGCCAGCGCTTTTTCGCGGCGCAACGTCATTTGCAGGGCGACCAAGGCGATCTCCAGTTGCGAGTCATCCGGTTCGCGGGTGGTAATGTGCTGCAACTGCAGGCCGGGCCAAGTGAAAACCTTGACAATCGGGTTGGCCGGAAAGCGGGCGGACAGCCGGGTCATTTCGTAGGCGATGCCGGCCACCGGAAACATCAGCGGGACCTTGATGAACACATAGGCCAGTTGATTCAGCCATTTAGTCTCTGAAATCGTCGGCAGAAAGGGAAAAACGACGCTGAAAAGCACGATTGACACCACCACGGTGATCAACAAAAAACTGGTGCCACAGCGTGGGTGCAATGTCGTGTAACTGCGCGCATTTTCAACGGTCAGCGCCTTGCCATCTTCGTAGCAGTAGATGCTCTTGTGTTCAGCGCCGTGGTATTGGAACACCCGCTTGATGTCGGGCATCCGCGAGATCAAGGCCAAATAGCCGACCAGTACGCCGATTTTGACAATGCCGTCGACGATTTGAAAGCTCAAGTCCTTGCCCGACGCCAGTGATTCACTGCCCAGCAGGATCCCCGCCAACCAAGTCATGAAGTGGGGCAGGGCGGCAAACAACGCAAAACCAAAGCCGATCGACACCAAGATGGTGCCCAAAATGGCCAAGTCGGACAACGGCTTGACTGGCTCTTGCGGTGTCGCGCTGCCGTCCTCTTCTTGCAGGCCTTTGCTGGCCTCTTCGGCGGAAAATGTAAGCGCCTTGACGCCATTGTGCAGGGACTCAAACAGCACCACGGCGCCGCGCAACAAGGGTTTGCGCAAGAACTTGGCGCGCTCCCAAATCGACACCCAGCGGTCTTCCTTGACCACGATCTCGCCGTTGGCGCGGCGCACGGCCACCGCCAGCGAATGCGGCGAGCGCATCATGACGCCTTCCAGAATCGCTTGCCCACCTACGCTCATCGGTCCTTCGGCCATGGCTCCCCGTTTGCGCACCGCTGGCTGCCGCGACCCGGCATGGGATCGCTGCCTCTTGCGCGGGCGATAATGTAGCAGTCAACCTGCGTTTGCGCTACGAAATTTAGCGCAATCCGCCGCGCATTCAGCGAGCGTAACCGGTATTGAAGGTGCGTTCGGGGCCGTCAGCGATGGGAAGCGTCAAGCCTTTGAAACGCAGGTGGCCAGTGCCTTTAGCGCGAAAAACGCCATCTACTTTGCCGTAGCGGCGGGTGGGCAACGGGTGGTTGGGCAGCGCCGCGCTCGGCTCAATGCTGCCACACACCGTCAACACCGCGCCGTCAGGGACGAAAACCTTGAAGGAGAACAGGCCGTCGTCGCGGTTGACGGCTTCGCGACCGACTACATTGGCGTTGGGGTCAAGGCAATCACCATTGGCTGCGAATACATAATGGGTTTCGCCTTTTCCGGCCACCGCCGTTAGGCTGCCCGCCAGATCGACCTCGCACGGTGGCGGCGGGTATTCCGGTGTAGGTGGGGCGCTGGGTGCGACAGCAGGGGCAACTGCGGTTGGGCTGGCGGCTAGCGCGGGGGCAATGGCGGCCGGGTCACCGTTGCGGCTGACGGCTGCCGTGTCGGCGGCACTGACCATCGGCGCTGGCGCTTTGCAACCAAGTGGTGCACCAACAACGGCTAGCCAAACGGCAGGGCACATCCAATCAGCAAACTTCACGTGGGCCTCACTGCGCTGATCTTGGCTGGCATTGGCTTGGCTGTCCATGGTCCGCGATTGCAATGACAGCGATGCCAATCTCTGGAATAGTCGCCGACGGAGGACCATGACCGCCCAATCGCCACCCTTGCCACCGCTACCTGCCGTTGCCAAACCAGCGCAAGTGCTGGAAGCAATCGCTGCACTGCGCGCGGGCGAGTTGTTGGCTACCGACGCCGATGAAACGCTGTGGGCCGCCGATGTCGGCGATGAAGTGATGCGGTTGGCTGCTGCCGGGGTGCCGTGGTTGCCGCCGTTGGTGTCATTTGCCGATTACGCCGCCCAAATGGAGCACGGTGACTACGCCGCGGCCTGCCGCTTGTCGGCGACGGTGCTGGCGAGGATCGACCCTCAGCTGGCGCACGCAGCACTGGTACCGGTGCTGGCAGCGGTGACGCTGCGACCGTGGCTGGCGCTGGCTTTGCGCCAGGCGGCTGAGCGTGGGGTGCTGGTGTGGATTGTGTCGGCCTCGCCGCGGCCAGTCGTGCAGTGGGCGGCCCAAGCTCACGGTATGCAAGTTGCTGGGGTGATTGGGATTGAAGTCGCGGACGGGGCCGCCTGTGAGCCCGCTCCGGTCGGCTACGGCAAAGTGGCAGCGTGGGCCGCGCGCGGCTTGCCGCAACCAGCACTAGCCCTTGGCGACAGCAAGTGGGATGCGCCGTTGCTGGCGATGGCTAAATGCGGGTTTCTATTGGAAAAAGCCAGCTTGGAAGCGTCAGCGCGGGCATGACTACCCAAATTCACCACCGAAATTCCCCGCGGCCCCCGATTTGGGATGCCAGTGCCCTGTCGCTCGCTGTCGCTCGACAAGGAGCAAGGAGCTTTTCTGTCCGGGGCGTACTCTCGTACGTCCCTGACAGAAAAGTGACGCAGTGACGCCGAGATGCGCCCAAAGCGGGGGATCGCGGACTAGCGCAGCCAATCTGGGCGGATCCCCCCTTGCCCGCGCCCGTTTTGGCGCAGCCGCCATCCTGCGTGGACCGCAACTGGCGCTACAGCATCGCGATCTTGCCGTTCTGTGTCTCGTTGCTGCGGCGTTGTATACTGCGGTGTGGGTCCTGGTGTTGTGGCAAGCGGCCACTTGGGATCAAGACGTGGCGCGCTGGCTAGTGCCGCCGCAAGGGCCGCGCTGGTTTGAAGTGGCGCTGCAGGCGGTGGCGCGGGCGGCGGCCTACGTGTTGGTCTGGTTGCTTGCGCTGGCCCTTGCCGGGCCCCTGGCCCTGCCCATGTGCGGGCCGTTGTTTTCGTTGATCGCGGAGCGCACCGTGTTGGCGATCACGGGCAAAGCTGCGCCGACGCTGAGTTGGCAATTGGTGATCGGTGAGACTGTCCGCAGCGCAGTGCGCGGTATGGTTATTTCGCTCGGCCAGTTGGCCGGCGTGGTCATGATTGCCATCTTGGCGTTTGGCGCGGGGCTGTTGTTGCCGCCACTGGGTGCCGTGTTGTCGGCGACATTGATGCCGTGTTGGAACGGCTTGGGGATGGCCGCGATGGCGATGTCGTTCGCCCTCGACAACCACCGCTGCGCGTTGGCAGAGCAGTTGCGGGTCGTACAGGAGCAGCGTGCGGTGATGGTCGGCTTTGGGCTGGCCGCGCAGGCCTTGACCTGGCTGCCGCTGTTGATGCCGTTGGTGGTGGTGGCGGCGTCGGCGTTGGTGATGGACCTGCACGCCATTGGCGCGGTCCGCTTTGCTGACCCTGAGTCGCACCAACGGCAGCCAAGTTAGATTCCCGGCAGCCACTCGCTTGACGCAAACCCATTGCTCGCGGTCTTAGAGAGCCGATCAAATAAGATTTGCTCGGCTCTAAGGGCTCGTAAATGAATAAGTCATTCATTTACCGTGCCCGTTTGCTTGCTGCGTGGGTCGCAAGCTCGCGTCTTTACAGCCGACTCGCTGCTCCGTTCTTTTCGCAGCTCGATCGAGTTATTCTTTTACACGCCCTAACTCGAAACTTGGGAGGGCGCCGCGCCCAAACCCCGTGGCGGTCCGCATTTGCGGCCCACATTTCACCTGCCGCTCCATGAGTTTCATGCGTGCAGGGTGCCGATTTGGCGGCATGCGGAACTCTCTACTTCTCGCGCTCCGTTATGGCGCTGTCGACCACGCCCGTCTTGGCCAACGACACCACCCGATCGCCCGGCCGAATGACCAAGTCGCCGCGCGGCGGAAAGATCAAGTCGCCTTCCACGGTTTTCACCGCCAGAATCAGCAGGTCCGCCTTGCCCCACAGCGTGGAGTCGCGCAACGCTTGCTGCGGACCCAGACGCTCGGCCAGAGTTTCCTCCATAGTCAGTTCGAGGTTGCCGCGCTGAGTCGTCAACCCCACCAATTCGGTCGTCGCCGGTCGCAGAATTTGATGAGCAATGCGGTGACCCAAGACCCGTGACGGGCAAAACGTAAAATTAGCGCCGGCCCGCTCCAGTTTGACCAACGACGAGGGGTCGTCCACTTTGGCATGGATGACCAAGCGCGGATTGTGCTCGCGCGTCAGCACCCGCGCAGTCAGGGTCAAAAAGACATTGCTCGCATCATCGTTCAGGGCGCAGACCAGCGCGTGGGCGTGATCGATTCCGGCTTGGCGCAGCAGGTCGTCGTCGTTGGCATCGCCACGAATGACCGCAATTACCGCCTTGTCCTGTAAGCGCTCGACAATGTGGGGATCACGGTCGATGACCACAAAACGCATGTCCTGCGCCAGCAATTCTTCGACCAGCGCGGTGCCCAGGCGGCCGTAACCGCACACGATGGTGTGATTGCGTAGTTCACTTAGCAATTGACTCATTTTTTCGCGCCTCCGGTAGGCCTGTAGGCCGCCTTTCACCATAAAATCAGTGCTCTCTGCGAAAAGGTACGCGAGTACGCCGACGCCAACGAAGATCAGCGAAATGGTCAGCACCCGACCAGCCGGGCTCAGCGCATGGGTCTCGCCAAAGCCAACGGTCGCGATAGTGATGACGGTCATGTACAGCGCGTCGAACGTGCTCCAGCCTTCGAGCACCCGGTAGCCAACAATCCCAAATACATGAATGAAAATCAGGGCGAGCGCACCTTGGAACGCCGAGCGGCGAATGCGCTGGTTATCGCTAATGTGCGGGCGAAATTTGTCGGACTCGGCCATGGTGTGCGCGCCGTCGGTGGTGTTGAGGATCTGCAGGGCGCGGTGGCGCCCCAGCTCAACCGCTCAAATTGACGGCATCACTTAGGGCACCAACAAAATTTAATCGATTTTGTTTGCGCCCGTTTGCTTGCTGTGTAGGTCGCTAAGCTCGCGGCTATTCAGCCGACTCGCCGCTCCGACCCAGACGAGCGTCGTCGAGTTAATTGTGCTGGGGCCCTTACTCGTCCCTTGGCAACCGCGGCGGCTTGCCAATCCAGCCAAAATGGCGAAACGCGTACAGCATGCCACCCGCGCAGGCCACCATCAGCGACAGGGCAAAGGGATACCCGTACAACCACTTGAGTTCAGGCATGTTCCACGCTGAGCGAGTGGTGTCGAAATTCATGCCATAAATGCCGGCGATAAACGACAACGGCAGAAAAATGGTCGAAATGATGGTCAGAACTTTGACCACTTCGTTCATCCGATTGTTGACGCTCGACAAGTAGACATCCATCAGGCTTGCGGCAAATTCGCGATAAGTCTCAATCATATCAACAACTTGCACAACGTGATCGTAGACATCGCGCAGGTAGACCAACGTACCCTTGGTCATCAGCGACTGTGTCGGGTCGTCGTCATCCTCGCCGCGCATCAAGGCGGACATCGCGTCGCGCAAATGCCAAATTCCGCGTCGCAGCGTCAGCAGCACGCGCTTAAGCGAGTGGATGCGCTGCCCGGTTTGCGGTGCCGGCTTCTCCAGAGTCAGTTCTTCGAGTTCTTCAAAGGTCTTGGTCAGTTCTTCAAGGACCGGATAGTACCCATCGACCACCGCGTCGAGCAGTGCGTAGACCAAGTAGTCGGCGCCGGCAGAGCGAATTTTGCCTCGCGCCCCGCGAATTCGCTGGCGTACCGGCTCAAAAGCGTCGCCGTCCTCGTCGTTCTCCTGAAATGTGATGACCCAGCCGCGGCCGAGCAGCATCGACACTTGCTCCATGTGCAACACGCCCTGGCCGATGCGCGGGTCGGCATTGGCGTCGACGGTGGTGGCCGGGATTGGGATCAGAAGCGCCATGTGCGCGATCACCAACAGGTGATTTTCATACAACTCGGTCTTGGATCGCTGCGGAATATTGACCACGTCGGCCAATGCTAACGGGTGGATATCAAACCGATTAGCGATTTCTTGCACCATATCAATGTTCTTGAGTCCGCGCACGTCAAGCCACAGCAAGCTGCCGGCCGGCCGGGCAATCCGGTCCAAGTCGGCCAGATTAAGCAGTTGTTTCTCTTCAAAGTGATGAGAATTGTACCAAGTCAGGTGGACCACGGTGGGCGTGGCCTTCGGATCGGAGATCAGCGTCCCCGGCGACGCTCCCGGTTCCGGCCGCATGGTGGCGAACCGCTCCGTTGGTGGGCTGATGGTGACCGTATGGCGATGGGCGCGGGTACCGTGCATAGCGTGGCAGAGTCGTACAGGCTTGGCTCGTCGTCAAATTCGGCAACGGCAAAGGCTACTCAGCACGCTGGTGTGTGCAAATCTGGACCATCTGGCGCCGATGCAGTAGATCCGCGAAGTTCCGCCGGGCTGACTCAGTCCAATGCGGCAAGGTTGGCTCCATGGGCAACGGCAGCGCGCACAGCGGCAGCACCACTTTTGATGTCATTGTGGTGGGCAGTGGCGCCGGCGGCTTGTCGCTGGCCCTAAACCTGGCCGATCGCGCCAGCGTAGCGATCTTGACCAAACGCAGTTTAAGCGACAGCAACACCAGCTTGGCGCAGGGGGGCATCGCCGCTGTCCTCGATCCGCTGCAAGACGATCCAGAGCAGCACATCGCCGATACGCTGACTGCCGGCGCGGGCTTGTGTCGACGCGACACCGTCGAGCGCGTGGTCCACGCGGGACCGGCTGCGATCGCGCAATTGCGCGCGCGCGGGGTGATGTTCGATACCGACGGCCACGGGCAATTGCACTTGACCCGCGAAGGCGGGCACTCGGCGCGACGGGTGGCGCATCAGGCTGATTCTACAGGGTTTGCCATTGAGTCGGCGCTGGTGCAACGGGTGCGCGAGCATCCCAATATCGCGGTGTTTGAACGCCATCAAGCGGTAGATCTGATTACGAGGGCGCGGCTGGCGCGACGGGCTGGGCGCGGCACTCCCGGCTGGAAAGGCGATCGGGTGCTAGGCGTCTATGCTCTTGATATTGGAAGCGATCGCGTCGAAGCGTTTGGGGCGACGGTGGTGTGTCTGGCAACCGGCGGCGCTGGCAAGATTTACCTGTACACCACTAATCCCGACGTCGCGACCGGCGACGGGGTGGCGATGGCGTGGCGAGCCGGGGCCAAGGTCGCCAACATGGAGTTTTTTCAGTTTCATCCGACCTGTCTGTACCATCAGCAGGCAAAAAACTTTTTGATTTCAGAGGCGTTGCGCGGTGAAGGCGGTATTTTGCGCAACCGCAAAGGCGAGGCGTTCATGCCGCGCTTCGACCCGCGCAAGGACTTGGCGCCGCGCGATATTGTGGCGCGGGCGATTGACTCGCAACTCAAGGAAAGTGGCGACGAATGTGCGTACTTGGACATGACCCACCTGCCGGCGGATTTTTTGGAAGCCCACTTTCCGATGATCCACGATCGCTGTATGCAACTGGGGATCGATATGCGCAGCCAACCGATTCCGGTGGTGCCCGCGGCGCACTACCAGTGCGGCGGGGTGCAAGTGGACGCCGACGGTCAGACCAGTATCGATGGCCTGTTGGCGGTCGGCGAAGTGGCGTGCACCGGCTTGCACGGCGCCAATCGGCTGGCCTCAAACTCGCTTCTGGAGGCCGTCGTCTACGCCGAGCGCGCCGCGGCCAAGGCGCTGATCGTATTGGATCAGCGCGGTTCGGCGCGTGAACTCCATGTTCCGGCTTGGGACACCGGCAGCGCCACCAATCCCGATGAACAGGTGGTGGTGACCCAAAGCTGGGACGAAATCCGCCGCCTGATGTGGAATTACGTAGGCATTGTCCGCTCGAGTCGGCGCCTGCTGCGGGCTCAACGGCGCTTGCAGTTGATCGCGCAAGAGGTTCAACAGGATTGGTGGCGGTTCTATTTAACCCCGGATTTAATTGAACTTCGCAATATTACAACAGTATCTCTGCTGGTGGTGGAAAGTGCGCTGGCTCGGCAGGAAAGCCGCGGCTTGCATTGGTCGATCGACTACCCGCAAACCGATGATGAGAATTGGGCCCGCGATTCGGTCACGGTGCGCAGTGGGTCGTAGGGGCGACGGTCGTGCGATAGTGCTATGAAATAAATCGAGATTATTCTACCGTCGGCTCTTGGCCGCCGCCATCCGGCTCAACCACGGCCCCAGTCGGCGCGCCAGTTCTTCGCCGTACACGCGAGCGCCGCGATCCGTCACGTGCATGCCGTCGTAAAAAATGTGCATGGGCACCAGATAGTTCGGCACTTCGAATTGAACGTGACGCGCCAAGTCCACCACCGTCGCCGCCTCGGCCAGACCCACCTCGCGCACCACTTGATTGAGCGCGTCCTGCCCGGCGGTGTCGGCCCACTTGGGCGTCAGTTCATTGCGCATCGAGGAGAGTGGCTCGGTCACCAACACCGGCTCGGCCCCAAACGCGCGCACGCTGCGCACCATCGCTAGCAGCCGCTGGCGGTAGGGCAAGATGTCGCGCAACCGCACCGATTTGCGCTGTTCGGAAACGGTAGGGCCCACCTGTGCCGGCGACGGCAGGCCGGCCACCGAGTTCCGCAGGCTGCCGCCGACGCTCGTCAGTCGCGACAGCGCCTTGGCCACGGTGCGAAAACTGCGCCCGGCGTTGTCATCGCGGAATTGCCGGCGGGCGTAATCGCCACGGGTCGCCAGCTCGCCCACGTCGTTGGCCACGTGCATGATGACCACTACATCGGGCTGATCATTGACGATATGGTTGAGCCAGTTGTTCAAACTGTCGTGCAGCGTAGTGGCGTTCTTGCCCGCATTGAGAGCGTTGACCCGCAACCCCGTGGACGCCAATTGGGTACTGAAAACGTCGTTGGTGCGCCTGCCTTCTGCCACTGCCGAGCATTCGGTGGTCGAACCGCCGACAAAAGCCACCGTCAAGTCGGGATGGTCAAATCGTTTCGCCCCAAGGATGTACCCGCGGTCATCCGTCCGGAACCGCACAACCGGCGAACTAGCGTCGACCGCCGTTCGATCCCAAACCAAGTCGATGCCGCGGTGCGGTAGCCGGGCCTCCAAGAGTCGATCGGGCAGTTCGTTGCGGTACGGATTGGTCCAGATCAGCCGCAACACCAGTTCGCAGACCACCAGCGAAGCCGCCACGATCGCAAAAGCGCTAACCGTTCGCCAGCCGCGCGGTGTGATGGTCTTGTTGAGCATCGGCTAGGGAGGATCCTTAACGACCACTGCCGCTCGACCGACCTGCACGGTGAATTTACCCTGACCGGCGCGCTCGACTTCAAGCAGCACGCTGGTGCCTTCTTCGCCGCGAATGCGTTCAATAACATGCGGCAAACTCATGCCGCTGGTGACCTGCCGATCGACACTGACAATCCGGTCGCCGGCTTGCAATCCGGCTTGCTGGGCGGGCGTCCCCGGCATGACGTTGCGAATTAGGATGCTGTTGCCTTCACGCGACAATCCAGCGCCAATTCCTTGAAATGCAAAGTGTTCTCCGGCCTGTTTGGTCACGACGGCGATGTCGCGCGTCACCTCGCCGGACTCGCCTGTGCTGACGCCGCTGGCCAATTCCGGCCGAAATTCAGCATGGTCTACCCGAATGGTGTGCAAACCGGCGCCGACGCCGCCCAGCACGTAGCGGCCGTCGTTGTCCGTGGTCGCGGAGGCCAAATCTTGGCCCGGCCGCCCTTCCAGCAGCGCCACCCGCGCCCCCGCCACCGGCTGGCCATTGGCCTTTTGGGTTACCCGCCCTTTGATGGTGGCGCCGCTGCCCAAGACAAGGATCACTCCAGTCACGGTTGCGCCAGTAGAAACTCGAATATCCTTAGCAAATCCTGGCGCTTTGCCCGCGGCGTCTGCGCGCAACGTATACTCGCCGGTGCGCAGGGGCGTGAGCGAAAAGCTGCCCCCCCCTTGAGTCGTCGCCGTAGTGCGCTGCGGTGTCGCCACCATTGGGCCATCGTGCGTAGCGCGCTCAATGGTCACCGTCGCATTGGCGATCGCCTGACCGCTGCCATCGACGACCGTTCCACTGATCGCACCCCCCGCCGGCAGCTGCAGCCGCACCACCGCCGACGAGGTTGGCGACATGCGCACCGGCGCTGACGGGGCAAATTCGTTGTGTACCGCGACCACCTCAATTTCACCGATCTCGGGCGCGACGATGAACTGACCGTCGCCGTCGCTGACCGACACCACCTGCTCGGCGGGCCCCATCCGCACCACAAAGGCGTGGGCCACTGCATTGCCGGCAGAGTCGACCACCCGACCGCGCATCGGCACTTGGCTGAGCAAGGCGACATCCAGCTGGGTAGCCTGATTGGCGACCACTCGCACGCGATCCTGAAACCACAGGGGAAATGCCCCGGCTTGCACCTCTACTCGATAGGCAATTCCCGCGGGAATCTGAAATGAAAATGCACCTTTATCGTCGGTCGCCCCACGCGTAACAAGTTGACCACTTTCGCTTTTGACCTGCACGGCGGCCTGCACGCCTTGGCCGGAAGCATCGTGAACCATTCCGCGCAGCGTGCCGGTCGCTGCCACCCGCGGCAGCGCTGGCTCCACTTTTTCGGCAACGACCGTTGAAGTGGGGGTGATCTTGGCCGGCGTCGGCGTTACCGGTGTTTCGGCAATAGTTTCTGCGGGCAGAGCCACGGGCTCGGGCCCAGCAGTCAGCGACCAGCCCAGCAGAAGCAGGGTCGCCACCACCAAAAGGGCCAAGCCAATCCAAATCCAACGCGGCACTGGGTCACTCACAGTCCGCAGGCGCGGCGCGACAAAACAGCACGCTGCGGGTTCCCGCGCAAGTGGCAGGGTGTCGCAATTTCGCCACTCAGTCCGTACGTCGTGCCCGTCGCGCGGCCCCGACCTTGCCACCATCGGGCTGCAATGCGATAAACCGCCGTCCTGCTTTGGAGCGCGCCCATGCTGAAAAAACCGCACCTCGTCCCCAGTCAACACATGGGTCGGCAGCTTTACCTGTGGCAATACGGCGACTTTGGCGCGCCGCTTCTGGTGTTTCCTTCTGCGGCAGGCATGGCGCACGAGTGGGAAGCGCAGGGCATGGTCGACGCGCTCGCCCCGCTGATTTACGGCAGAAAACTCAAGCTGTACTGCGTGGAGTCCAATGTTTCGGAGGCGTGGACCAAGAAGGACCTCGATCCGGCGTGGCGCATTGGCCGCCATCTGGCCTACGAACGCTTTGTCAACGATGAGTTGGTGCCATTTATCCGCCGCGACTGCCAGTCCGCGGACATCCCGCTCGCCGCCGCCGGTACCAGCTTGGGGGCCATGTACGCCTGCAATTTCGCGCTCAAGCAACCGGAGACTTTTCGCTACGCATTGTGCATGTCGGGTCGCTATGATGTCCGCGATTTCAACCCGTTGCAGTCGCTGGATGTGTACTACAACAATCCGCTGGCGTTTGTCGGCGGTCTGGGCGGCGATCTGCTAGAGAAGATAAAGAAATACATACACTTAGACTTAGTGTGCGGCCGTGGTCCGTGGGAAGACGGCAACTGGCAGGAAACCCAGCGCTTGTCGGAAATGCTCAATCGCAAAGCAATCTCCAACCGCATCGATTTGTGGGGCAAGGACGTCGATCACGAATGGGGCTGGTGGCGGCGGCAGGCCAAAATGTACCTGACCAATCGCTTTGGCTAAATTCCACGGCCTCTGTTTGCCGGCGGTTTGACCATGGTAGCGGCTGCCGTCATCGGCCTGCGCGAGGTGCGCCAAAACAACCTCGCCGGCTTCGATCTCGACATTGCTCACGGCCAGATCGTGTGCGTCACCGGCGTTTCGGGCTCGGGCAAGTCATCGCTGGCGTTTGACACCCTGTTTGCCGAGGGGCAGCGCCGCTACGTCGAGTGTCTTTCGAGTTATGCCCGTCAGTTCCTTGAACGGATGGACAAGCCGCAAGTCCGTGAGATTACCGGCATTTTGCCCTCAGTCGCGCTGCGTCAACACCGGGGTATTCGCTCGGCACGATCGACGTTGGCGACGCTGTGCGACGCCGGCGAGCTGTTTCGCGCCCTGTTTGCCCAGGCCAGCAGCCCCTTGTGTCCGCATTGCGGTGCAGCGGTGGTGCGGCAACCGTTGGCGCTGTTGGCCGACGAGCTTTTGGCCCAGTGTGATGGCCAGCGCGCAGCGATTACCTTTGCGCTGCCAGTGACTTCGGCGCAATCGGCCCATGCGAGCCTAGCGGCGCTGGCGGCGACGGGCTATCACCGCGCTTTTGAATTGGGCGAAACGGTCCAGTTGGCCGAGGTGTTGACCGCGGCCCGCGTCGGTAAACCCGTTGAGGTTATTCAAGATCGCCTGCAACTGGTCGCGGCTGAGCGCTCGCGGCTGGTCGATTCGCTCGCCCAAGCCCTGCGCCGCGGCGCCGGCATAGTGTCGGTGTTCGTGCAGGCCGTGCCGACCACCGTGCAGGCTTGGCGAATTGTTGGTCACAGTGGGCCTTTTGGCTGGTTGCGTGCCGCCACCACCCGCCGTTGCACCGCTTGTGGCACCGATGTCGGCGATCCATCGCCGCAACTGTTCAGCGCCAGTTCGGCGGTCGGCGCCTGCGAGACGTGCAACGGTTTTGGGCGCTTGATCGGCGTCGACATCGACAAGGTGATCCCCGACCCGTCACTGAGTCTAACCACAGGCGCCATCAAACCATGGTCCACCGAAAGCAAAGAGTGGGAATCCGACGAACTGCTTGAATTCTGTAACGAAAATGGCATAGACACCGAAATCGCTTGGAGCGAATTGCCACACGACCACCAGAGCTTGGTGCTGGACGGCAAAGGCGGCAAGCGTCGCGGCAGCTTCAAGGGCGTCCGCGGCTGGTTCAAGATGCTGGAGGGCAAAGCCTACAAGATGCACGTGCGCATCCTGTTGGCGCGCTATCGCAGTTACACCACCTGCCCGCAGTGCAACGGTGCGCGGCTCAAGGCCCAAGCGCGGGCGTGGCGGTTGGATGGCCTTGATCTGCCGGCTTGGCTGCAACTTCCCGTGCGGCAAGTCCTTTCGCGGTTGCGCGACCTGCAACTGGACGAAGTGGCGCGCCAAGCGGTGGCGCTGCCGCTGGCCGATCTGGTGCGTCGCGTGACGTTGCTCGATGAAATCGGTTTGCATTACCTGACGTTCGATCGCGCCGGCCGCTCGCTGTCCGGCGGGGAGTTGCAGCGAGTCCAACTGGTGGCGGCGTTGGCGACGGGGCTGAGCCAGGTCTTGTACGTGCTCGACGAGCCGTCGATTGGCCTGCACGCCCGCGATAACGACCGCTTGCTGCGCATTTTGGAGCGGCTCAAGGCTGCGGGCAACACGGTGGTGGTGGTCGAACACGATCCAGCGTTGATTTTGGCTGCCGATCACATCATTGAATTGGGTCCCGGTGCCGGCAGCGACGGTGGCCAGTTGCTGTACTCGGGACCTGTCGCCGGTTTGCAAGCCGTGGCGCACAGCCCAAGCAGCGCCTACTTGTTTGGCCGCCAGAGCGTCGATCTGGTGACCGCTGACTCCAGTGCCGAGCCTAGTCGGCTTACTGCAAGCCATTGCGTCAAGTGGCTGACCATCCGCGGCGCCACTGGCCACAACTTGCGCGGCGAGCCGGTGCGCTTCCAGCTTGGCGCGCTCAATGTCCTGTGCGGCGTGTCGGGTTCGGGCAAGTCGACGCTCATCGAAAACACCTTGTATTGCCGGATGGCGCGTCATTTTGGCCAGCCGACCGAAGCACCAGCCGCCTGCGAGTCGATCGACGGCATCGAAGGCCTGCGCACCGTCCATCTGGTCGATCAAGAAGTGCCCGCGCGGTCCAGTCGAGCCAACTGTGCGACCTACTTAGGGATTTGGGATGCCATCCGCAAGCGTCTGGTCGGCGAGCCTCTGGCCAGCCAGCGCGGCTACACGGCGGGCACCTTCAGCTTCAATCGCGGCGACGGTCGCTGTCCGGCTTGTGAGGGATTGGGCGCGCAGACCGTCGAAATGCAGTTCTTGAGTGACGTGACGCTGACCTGCGAAACCTGTGATGGCCAGCGTTTTCGCAGTGAAGTCCTCGAAATTACGCACCAAGGTTGGAATACCGCCCGCTTTTTGCAGGCAACCAGCGCCGAGATCGCCGCCACCTTTGCCGCCGACCGCACCTTGCGCGAACCGGCGCAAGCCCTGATGGCCCTAGGCCTGGGCTATGTGCGCTTGGGCCAGTCGCTGGCAACCCTGTCCGGTGGCGAATTGCAACGGGTCAAGATTGCATGGCACCTGCTCAAAGGTTCTGGATCTAATGGGCTATTCTTGCTAGACGAGCCTTCTACCGGGCTGCACTTGCAAGATGTTGCCACCTTGCTCAGCGCGCTGCGCCGGCTGGTGGCCGCGGGCAATACCGTGATTGTGGTCGAGCACCATCTGGATCTGATCGCCGCCGCTGACCACGTCGTCGAGCTGGGGCCGGACGGTGGGCCGGACGGCGGTCGCGTCGTTTTTAGCGGTCAAGTGCCGGAGCTGCTTGAACAACTGTCTTCTCCGACCGCGGTGTTCCTGCGCCGCCACAAGGTTGCACGGACTTACCAGCGCACGCTGGGTCTGGCCGATGGCGAGCGCCTGCCCACCGATCCGGGCTGCATTCAAGTGCGCGGCGCCCGCGTCCACAATCTGAAGGCCTGCAGTCTCGATGTCCCGCGCGACCAGTTTACCGTAATCACCGGTCTGTCGGGTTCGGGCAAGTCGTCGCTGGCCTTTGACGTCATCTTTGCTGAGGGCCAGCGGCGCTTTCTCGACTGCCTGTCGCCGTTCGCCCGTCAGTACTTGCCGCCGACGGTGGCGCCCGATGTCGACCGGCTGCACGGTCTGCTGCCGACGGTGGCGATTGCCCAGCGCACGACGCGCGGCGGTGTTCGCTCGACGGTGGCGACATTGACCGATGCGCTGCCGTATTTGCGGTTGCTGTTTGCTAAATGTGGCAGCCAACGCTGTCCGCGCTGTGGGGGCGAAGTGGGTCAGCAGACTGCTGGCGCCATCGCGGTCCAGATTCGGCAGTTGCATGGGCACGGCTCGCCGACCCTGATTACGGCGCCAGCGATCCGCGGTCGCAAAGGCCACCACCTTGAGATTATCCAGCGCGCCCAGCAGCTTGGCCACCAATGGCTGGTGGTCGATGGCGCGCTGTGCAGTAGTTTGGCCGTCCCGGAACTGGCGCGCTTCGCCACCCACGACCTCGACTTTGTGGTCGAGGTTTTTTCGCCATCGGACTTGCAAGCCACCGATCGCCTTGAGCAAGCCGTTCAGGTCGCGCTAAAATTGGGCGACGGCACTGCTGGATCCCGTTCGGGCACCGCTAACTACGCTTGGAGTGCCCGCCGGCATTGCGCCGCCTGTCAGCGATCGGTCGAGGCCCCCAATCCTCGCCTGTTTTCGTTTACCACCCCAGCTGGATGGTGCCCTGCCTGCGAAGGGACCGGGCTGGCGGTGCGGCCCAAATCCAAAGACCAAGCCCTAGATCCCAAGTCCACAGAAGAACTGGCTAAAGCGGGTCTGGTCGACGGCGGGCAAGATCTTGATCTGCAACCCCAGCGCCGCCAACTGGCGTGCCCGACCTGCGACGGTTGCCGCTTGCGTCCTGAGGCGTTGGCCGTGCTGGTGGGCGGCCAAACCATCGCTCAGGTGCAAACACTGGGGCCGCTGGCGTTGACCGCGTGGCTGACCGCCTTGCCGTGGAGCTCTCGCGATGCGGCGATTGCCGGGCCGTTGCTGGCGGAACTGCTTGAAAAATGTCGATTTCTGGTCGAAGTGGGCTTGGATTACCTGGCGCTAGGGCGCGCCGCGGTGTCGCTGTCGGGCGGCGAGAGTCAAAGGTTGCGGTTGGCGGCCCAACTGTCCAGCAACTTGCGCGGGGTGCTGTACGTCCTCGACGAGCCGACGATTGGCCTGCACCCCCATGATAATGCAAAGGTGTTGGCAGCGCTGCGCCAGCTACAAGCGCGCGGCAATGGTCTGCTGATCGTCGAACACGACGAGGACACCATCCGCAGCGCCGACCATGTCATCGAGCTGGGGCCCGGTGGCGGTCGCGCGGGCGGCGAGGTGGTGTTTGAAGGCAGCGTGGCAGCGTTGCTGCAGGCCCCACACTCCCCGACCGGCGAGATGTTGCGCGATTTGCACGCCCGCCGTGTTCGCACTGCGCCGCGAGCGGTCGCCGCCGACGCAGCGTTCATTGAGCTAAACGGCATTCACTTGCACAACCTGCGCGGCGCTAGTGCCCGCGTTGCCCGCGGCCGCTTCAATGTCGTCACCGGCGTATCGGGATCGGGCAAGTCGACGCTGGTGCGCGATGTGCTGGTGGAGTACGGCGGGCAGATTGTGGCGGCGTTCAACGACCGCAAGCCGCCCCCAGCGCCCGCCGAAGTGGTTGAACGCATCGCTGGGCTGCAAGGCCTGGGCGCAATTGCCCAAGTGGATCAGGCGCCGATCGGCCGCACGCCGCGCTCGTGTCCGGCCACTTTCATGGCGATTTTCGACACGTTGCGCCACACATTCGCCGCTTTGCCGGTAGCCAAGGTCGCAGGGCTGCAGCCGTCGCAGTTCTCATTCAACACCGACGGTGGGCGCTGTCCTACCTGTGCCGGTGTCGGCCAAATTCGCGTGCAAATGGCATTTTTGCCTACAGTTGCTGTGCCTTGCGATGCCTGCAACGGTCAGCGTTACGGCGAACAAGTGCTATCGGTCGCCTACAAGGGCGCCACCATCGCGCAGGTCTTGGCCATGTCGGTCGCTGAGGCCGCTGGCCATTTCAGCGCCATTCGCGCCGTCGCCGAACCGCTGCGTTTGGCCGAGCGCATGGGTCTGGGCTACCTGCAATTGGGGCAGTCTAGCGATACGCTGTCCGGTGGCGAGGCGCAGCGCCTCAAGTTGGTGACGGAATTGGCCAAGCGCCGCCGCACCGAGACTCTGTACGTCCTCGATGAACCCTCCACCGGTCTGCACTTGCAAGATGTCCGAAAACTCTTGGCAATTTTGCACGATTTTGTCGATCGCGGCGATACTCTGGTGGTCATCGAGCACAACCTCGACATTGTTCGCGAAGCCGACTGGCTGATCGATCTCGGCCCCGGTGCTGGTGACAAAGGTGGGCAAGTGACGCACTGTGGGACGTTAGGCGATCTCCTGCAGCGCGGCCCCGACTGCCCGACCCGGCGCGCTTTGCAACCACAAGGACCACGATGAGCGACTCTGACTCCGAGCAGGTACCCAGTGCCCATCAGCCCTGGCCGGAGATTTCACGCCAACAATTGGCGCAGACACGGGTTTTTGCGGTGGCCAGCGCGACCCGCCAGTCGCCGCGCACCGGCAAGACCCATCAGTTTGGCCTGCTGGAGTGCCTCGATTGGGTCAACGTGGTGGCGCTGACGGCTGACGGCCTAGTCGTGCTGGTTGAGCAGTATCGGCATGGGACCCAAACGGTGACGCTGGAGGTGCCGGGCGGTATGATCGACGCTGGCGAAACGCCCGCTGAGGCGGCCAGCCGCGAGTTGCTGGAAGAGACGGGTTATCGCTGCGCGCAGGTGCGGCAGATCGGCTGTGTCCACCCCAATCCAGCATTGCAGGGCAACCGCTGCTACACGTTTGTCGCGCTGGGCTGTACTCAGGAGCGCGTACCCCACTTTGACGCCACCGAAGATTGCCTGCTCCGCTTGGAACCGGTGGCGAACTTGCCGGGGTTGGTGCAGTCCGGTGCCATTGGCCATGCGTTGGTGGTGGCGGCGTTGGCGCATGCTTGGCTCAGTGCGGACTTGCCGTTGCCGGCTGGCCTGGCTGGCCCTCGGTAATTGCAAATAAAATTGAGCGCTTGTTGGGCGGTTGGGCGACGACCAGCTGAGTCGATAAGGCCGCCGACGGCCATGGCAACCGTTCCGTTTGTCGAGTGCCAGCGCACTGGCCTCCGAATGCGCGCTTGGCACAGATTGGATGCGAAATCGGGGCCACTGCCAACGATCCCCTTCTACGGCCCGCAGCAAGCGATGGCGTAGGCCTTGTCGCAGAAGGACCATTTGAGGTCACCATTGACGTCGATGGTGAAGCCCCGATAGCTGCCGCCCTGGGCTGTAACGAACGCTAGGAGAATGACGGAATTATCGGCCGTAATGCCGCAATTCGCAAGACTGCCCGAACCAAGAATGCGAGCGCCAACGCCAAATCTTTGTCGCCGTTGCACCACCACCACCCACGCCTGTGTCGTCGGTTCTGCCAGCGGGTACACCCGCATCAACGGGTCGGCGTTAATGGGTCAGGTTACTGAGGGCAGATTCTCGCTCACGGGAACACGAGGTCCGGGTGGCTACGCAAAAAGGCGCGCTGGGCAACCGAAAAGCTCGCATCGACGTCGCCGCTTATCGCGTGCTGGCTATGCATGAGATCGGCGCCCCTCGCCGGATCCGGCAACCCGTGAGTGCCATCGCTGTGGTACAGGCCCAGCCAATGGCCCAGTTCATCTGCCGCTAGGCTACCGATGCGCGCTGCGCTGGGTGCCTGACTACCGCCGCAGGCATCGGTCGCGACCACAATTAGCGAGGCGGCCGAGCCGGTGCGCGACCCGCCTAGCATACGAGCCGCGAATCCGGCGAGCTTGGCGCCGGTGCTGGTCACGACATTCTGGCTCGACAGGCAGGGCCACCACACGACCACGGCCACGCGGTGGTCGGCGAGCGGTGCCAGGGCGCCTGTCTGCTTCAGCCACGCCAGACACAGCCAGCCGAAATCGCGGTGCCGCACTTCATCGGCGACGAATTTGCGCAGCGCCTGAGCCACGCTCGGTTGTTGATTCGGCCCGATGGCGGCGGCAAACAAGCGCGCGGCCACCGTCTCGGCGATGCAGAAATGCGCGATAACATGGGGAATCAGCACGTTTTCCACCGAATTGGTGGCGACGGGCACTGCCGAAGTCAGTACCGTGCGGTCCAGTTCAAGCTCGCCGTCAAAACCGGCGGCGCGCGCCACCGTCAGCGCCAGCTGAGCGTGAGTAAGTTCATCGGAGGCCACCCGCAGCGCCCGCCGAACCAATGCGGGCTGGGCACCAATCAACACCAGTTGGTGGCCGACCCACATCGCCCGCGCCGCCGAGTGGTATTCGGCCGCAGCACGACCGAGCCAGTAGTGGACAATGGGGTCGACTTCAGCTTGCATGGTGGCGCTCACTAGTCGCGGCTAGGAGCCTGTCGGAAATCAATCGGTTGTGAAATGTCTATCCGGTTATACACAATGAATCTATTACGATCCGACAGTCTCCTAGCCAGTCAACTATTCTCAACTGTCCGAGAACTGCCCCGAGTGAATCCGTGCAGTTTCGGACAG
>SHZD01000107.1 GCA_009692465.1 Myxococcales bacterium | reverse complement strand
CAAGTTTATGTATTTCAAGACTACTCTGCGCATCGGTGTCATGCCGAACGATCGAGTTGCCTTGGTAAAAATCCTTAGCGAGTAGCCTGAACCCCGTTGGCCTTTGGCGGCTGGCGGCTACTCAATTGCGCAGTGTTGCTGCGGTCGAGCCCTTGCGCGCTGGCGGCCGTCGCCTACCATTGGCGCTGGTCGGGCTCACCGCCACCCTCAATTAGAAACTTGGGGGCGCGCCGCGGCCAAAACCCCGCGGTGGTCCGCATTTGCGGCCCACATTCCACCTGCCGCTCAATGAGTTTCATCCGTCGAAGGTGCCGATTTGGCGGCATGCGGAACTCTTTGGCAAAGGACTCTGTTCATGGATCAGACCGTACACAAGGTAGTTATCATTGGCTCGGGCCCTGCCGGCCAGACCGCCGCCATTTATGCCGGCCGCGCACTGCTGCAGCCGGTGTTGTTTGAGGGTGGATTCTTGACGTCGGGCGACCTGATGACGTCGGGTGGCCAGCTGATGATCACCAGTGAAGTCGAGAACTTTCCGGGTTTCCCTCAAGGCGTTACCGGGCCCGAACTCGTAGAGCGCTGCCGCGAGCAGGCCAAGAGATTCGGCACCGACCATCGCGAGGACGTCATCGACGAAGTTGATTTCTCCGGGTTCCCGCTGCGCCTTAAGACCGGCAGCGGCGAGTGGATTGCAGCGGCAACGGTGATTATCGCCACCGGCGCCAATGCCAAATGGCTAGGCATCGAAAGTGAGCAGCGCTACATGAACCGCGGCGTCAGCGCCTGCGCAACCTGCGATGGGGCTTTTTACAAAGACGTGCACGTGGTCGTGGTCGGCGGTGGCGATTCAGCGATGGAAGAGGCGACGTTTTTGACCCGCTATGCCAGCGAGGTCACCATCGTTCATCGCCGAGATAGCTTTCGCGCCAGCAAGATCATGGCCGATCGGGTGATGAAACATCCTAAAATTAAAGTGCAATGGAATGTTGGCGTCGAAGAGATTGTCGGCGACGGCAAGAAAGTCACGGCGGTGCGGCTCAAGTCCACCACCGATGGCGCAATCAGCGAGATGCCCTGCGGCGCCGTGTTTATGGCGATTGGCCACCAGCCCAACACCCAGATTTTTGGTGGCCAACTTGAACTGCGACCGGACGGCTACATCAAGCTGGACGGTTTTACCCAAACCTCCGCCCCAGGTGTTTTCGCTGCTGGTGACGTCGCCGATTCGCGCTACCGACAGGCTATTTCGGCTGCAGGTATGGGTTGCATGGCCGCGATCGACGCCGAGAAATTAGTCGAAGCCTACGAAGCCGCAGGCAAGCTCGGGGCACACGGTTGATTGGGGACTCGCGTCTCGACCGCCGATCGCCGACCATGCAAGAGTTTCCTGCAGAATCGGTAGGAGCGAACCGTCCACCGCTCGCCTTGAAACAGCGCCGATCGTCTGCGACCTATGCCGCAAGCGGTGGCCTAGGAGCGTGTCGGAGTATTCCGACTCGCTCCTAGCGCCGTGTGGCTAGATGGAGGCAACTGTCTGAAACTGCACGGATTCACTCCGGGCAGTTCTCGGACAGTTGAGAATAGTTGACTGGCAAGGAGCCTGTTGAATCGTAATAGATTCATTGTGTATAACCGGATAGACATTCAAAATGCGTTTGATTTCCGACAGGCTCCTAGAGCACCAGACATATTCCTGCCATGGCAAGCCGCGCCATGTGCACTGTCTGGCCAAAACTGAGTAATCCGACGCCAAAATGCCATTGGTTTCCGTTGCAAAATGGAGCGGCGAAACGCCCCGGGCGATCGCTCGCGACCCACGAAACAAGCAGTGAGCACCCAATCAGATGGAATCTGATCGGTGCTCTAGAGACCCGACCCATTGACGCCGAACCTCAAAGAATTCCCAAACAAAACGGAGCGGCCTGACGCCTCGGGCGCAGGCTCGCGACCCACAAAGCAAGCACCGAGACGCCGAGCAAATCTTATTTGATCGGCTCTTTAGCTCGGCGTCTTGGTTCTCAGCGCGTCAGGCGCAAGATCTCGGCTGCATCGGCGTCGCGAGCACACTGAGCAAATTGGGCGTAAGCGTCCGAATGGACCACGCCCGCTTCGGCCCGCAGCCTAAATTCGACGTCCAACCCGGTTGCCGTGTGCTCGGCACGGCGCTGCCAGTGCAAAAGCACGGCCCTGCCTTGGCCACCGGCGATCGGTGCCAGCTTCGGCCCGCGATTATCGACGCGCAGCCGTACATGCAAATCGTGGGCCAGGCCAAACGACATCGGGGTCGTTCTCCTTTGTAAGATTGCGAAATTTTTGCCAATCTCCGTTGGATACAGCGCCAGATCCAAACTGGTACGCCGTTGGGCATCGACCCCGGCAGTGACCGAATAGCGCACTACCGTCGGCCCACCATGGGTCGCCGGGACCGCGGAGTCAAACTGGATAGGCAGCCCCGGAAACGCCGTCGCCGCCAACTGGTTCGCCAGCGTCGGGTGATCTGCGCGCCCGGTCTCTTGCAGCCACTGCCGGACGTAGGCACCCGTGGCGCCATGCAGGGTATCCACAACCTTGGCGGTGACGCTGCCGTCGGCCAACCACTGCAATTGCACATCGATATCGCGACGATCTAGACCAGCGCCCAACGCTGGCACCAGCACAGAACGCTCGGGCCGATTGCAGCCGGCAAACCACGCGCTGCGGCCGCGCAAACCACTGCGCACGTGGTCAATGATACCGCCTTCCAGGCCCGGATCGTACCACAAAGACGCCCCATCGGGCAGCGCTACCGAAACAAGTTGCATTGTAAAATCAGCTGGTTCTAGCGGACCTGCCGCGCCATCGCGCACCAGTGGATTCGCGCGGACTAGGCAAACATCGGCACCCGCTTGGCTGGCGAGGGCATAAAATACGGCGGCGCGATCGCCTTTTTGGCGGGCTAGGGCCGCATTGGCGTCGCCCGGCGGGCCAGACTCGTGGTCATTTTCGATTTCGTTGGCAATTTTGGTCGCCAGCCATTGCCAGCGTCCGCGGCCACCAGCGGCTGTCGAGCTCTGAGCCTGCAGTTGTTGCAGCCACTGCCGGCTAACTGGGGTCCGGGTGGTCGTCATGGCCGCCAACCGTTCGTCCCACGGCTGCAACAAGGTGGCCTGGTCGGCGCCAACCGTCACCCCCACGCTCGGCACGGCGCGCTGCGGTCGAATGGCCCGCGGTTCGGTGGGCGCTTGCGGCTGGTCGCGAGTGGCAAAGATGTGCGCCGTCCACGCGCCGGCGACCACGATGCGCGGCTGCGGTGCTGACGGCGACAGCGCAAACTGCGGGACGACGCCCTTGGGCGCCAATACCACGAATTCGGCCAACCGCACTGGAGCATCGCTGGCTTGCAGCAAAAACGGCGACAGGTACGTCGCGCCACTGGCCGGATCGTCGGGCTGCACCCACACGGTCTGGACATATTCAACCGCGCAACCGGCGGCAACAGCGCGCAATGAAACGCTACTTTTGTCGCTTGTGTCGGCAGGAGCCAGCAGCGAGCCGTCGGGCAGGATGGTGCGCGCCACCTCCAACTCGGCGCCGTCGGCGACGCGAATTTCGCCGACGGCCTCTGCGGCCTCATCCGTGAGTACCCGTAACACTTGGTGAACACGACGAATCGCCCCTCCGCCGGGCAACAGAACCACCACTTCCTGATCCAACAGCCACGCTGTGCGCGCCGTGTTTTGCCAGCTGGGGTCGTCAGCCTGGGCGGCCACCTTGGCGCCGTCGCGCACGAACGGCAGCCACGGCGCGGTGGCCCCGGTCTGCATCGCGCGCTGCTTGGCGGTCAGCGGCAAGTCGGGCCGCAGCAGGGTCGCGGTCAGCAGCTGGTTTGCCGCAGGCAAGTCATTGTTCTGCCATGCAGTTTGAATCTGACGCCACAGCGGGGCCCACTGGCCCACCAGTGCCCAGGGCGGCGCCGGACTGGCAATGCGGTCCTCCTCGAAGGTGTGCTGGGCCCATTCGCGCCAGCGCGCCGGCCGGCGACTGACAGGGCCAAGCAGCGCCAGCAGCGCCGCATCGTCAGCCCGCGCGGCGCGCAAAGCCCGCACTGCGGTCAAGCCGTTGACCAACAGCGCCTCATCCCGACAAGCCATCGCGAGGTCCGCAGTAGCGGTGGGCGACCAAATGGCGTCCGGTCGACCTGCTTCGACGGCCAAGGTCAGGGCGTCCAGCCATGGCCGACAGCGACCAGCGCTGCTCGCAGCCGCGGCAGCCGCTTGTTCGACGGCAAGATCAGCCAAACCAGACGCCAAAAATGCTTTAGATTTAGAAAGTTGAACGTCAACGCGCCCCATAGCTGGCTGGGCAAAAGGCCGTTCACCGGCTTGGGTAGTTGCAGGCAGCGTCGGCAAGCGGCCGGACTGTTGCAGTGCCAATTGGGCATTGCCAGCGGCCAGATAGCGCTCAATGTCGAGCAGGATTGCCCCGGTGTGCTGGGGAAGTGAACTGAGCACGCGGTCAATGGCGCCGCCAGCCTCTTCGGCCGTCCCAGCCAGCGCGACATCGATCAACTCGGCCGCAATTGACTGGCCAAAGCGAGTCGTCAGCGCCAGCCGCGCGGGACCGAGGCGATCGGCCAACACTGCCAGCACTTGCAGCACGGGCGTCGCTGGGTCGGGGCGAGGGGCGTCGGCAACCACTTCGCGGTTAGGGGCGGCAACCCCAGCGTGATCGGGGGCGGCAACCCCAGCGCGATCGGGGGCGGCAACCCCAGCGCGATCGGGGGCGGCAACTGCTTCGCGTTCGGCTGTCAGCGCGACCTGCGGTTCGATGGGTTGTAGCGCTGGCACCAGCCACAGCCGCAGCCGCTCACCCTCCTCGGCAACCGCGATCGCGAGATCGAGGCGATGCTCCCCAGCCTTGAGGGTGTGAGCCTGAGCCACCGCGCCGCTAAAGCCGTCCGCGGTCGGCCACGGCTGCCCATCTAGCCAACCGAGCGCTTGCCTGACGACGGCGACGCCCAGCTGCCAGTGACCCGCCGGGACCGAAAATCGCGCCGAAACCTGATACACACCGGCCTGTCCCGCCACCAGTGAGTACACACCGATGGAATTGGCGGTGGCGTCGGCGGGCAACCCCACCGCTTGCGAATCGAGATCACGGTTGACAATTTGGCTGGCCACTTGTGCCGCCGACCACCGCAGGGCCGTATGCAGACGGGGCGACAGCGCAATCGGCTGCTGATGAACCACAAATGGTGCTGGGTCGCCGTTTTGCAGCCAGGGCAGGCTGAGCGCGCGCAAAAACTGATCGGTCGGACTGCCGTGGGCAATGGCCACAGCGATCTCACGCTGGTTGGCGATGCCGCGGGCCCGCTCGACGGGCGTCACGCTCAAAAGTGCACCAAGGCGTTGTAGCGCCACTGTAGCTGCTTGGGGCGCTTCGGCCCGGACTGTAGGGTCAGCGCCGGTCAAGACACTAGCCAACTGGGCCCACGCTTGGGCGGCAACGGCGGGGTCAGCAGCGCCGTCTGCCAGCAAGGCCCGCAGCAATGCCGTTTCTACCGCTGGTGCCACTACCTCGCCCGTGGCCAATTCTTGGGTTGCGCGCTCGCACTGGCGGTCATGCAGCAGGCACAACCAAGCCAATTGCCGACGAGCCATCCCTTGGCGGGATGGATCGCCCAAATCGGCGTTCAGTTGCTGCTCCAACCTGATCAGATCGGGCTGTGGCTGCCACGCCATTTGCGGGCTGCTGCACGCCAACTGCAGCGCCAACGCCACGGCAGGCCAGTGGCCCCAGCTGGTTCTCATGGCATGGTCTGGGCGGTTTCCACGACCACCTCAGCCCGCACCGCCGCATCCAACTGGGCCAGCCAGCTGCGAAAGGCGCCGTAGTCGCCCACCGCGATGTGGCGGGCACTGACGCGCCAGTCCACCGACAGCATCAGTTTAGACCCATCGACGGAGGCCAGAACCGTGAAAAGCGCCGCAGGTCCGCTGGCTTGCACCGCTGACGGCAACGTCACGACCCGCATGGTGGTGGGCAGGTGCACGGTCACGACTTCGTGCAGTCCAATCGGCCGTGGCAGCACCAGCGTGGTCTGGCGGGCAGCGAGCGGCGCCCACGCTTCCAACAGCGTCACCGCAGGCCGCAACAGAGCAAAATGGTGGCGATGTTGGTGAGTCGTTCCCAACTTGGGCAGCCGGGCCGTGACCGCCACGGTGACGACGTCAGTTTGGGGCTCGACGCCCGCGACGCTGACGTCGGTGACGGCAATTCCCGGCCAACGCGGGGCCAACTCTTGTTCCAGCTTCTCTTTCTTGTTGGCGGCACCGGCTAATTCGCCGCGCAACTGAGCAGCCGCCAGGCCAGCAAACCGACCTCGCCACAGCATGCTTGCGGCACCATCGGCGTCCAGCCTCAGATCAACCGTCACCGCACTCGCTTCGCGGTCGACCCGTGGATCAGGCAAGGTTTGCACGTGGGCCGCCTCGACGATACGCAAAGCCATCCCAGACGCATCGCCTTCGGGCAGCTCCAGCGGACCGTGGGGCACCGCCGTCGCATCCAGCCACCAGTCCAGTTGCGGGACGTAGGCGATCGCATGGTTGAAAATGCCAAGTGAGGCCACGCCGTCGCGCAGTTGACCCAGATCCGAAGTGCGCACCAACGCCACTTGAGCCGGGATCCCAAGCTCAGCCAACAGCGCCACAATCAGGGTCGCTTTGTCTTTGCAGTCGCCAAATTGGCGTTGGGCAACCTGCTGTGCGGCATGAGGTTTAATGCTGTGAATGCCAAATTCCAAGCCGACGTAGCGCACTTGCGCGCGGGCAAACTCGTAGACCGCTCGCACTTGGGTCTCGACCGTCGGCTTGGCCGCGCCGGGCTTGGCGGCCCCAAGGCGTTGGGCCAACTCGCGAATCACAGGATCAGCCCCGGGCTCCGGCAACGCTTCGCGCAGCAACAACCCAAACCAATCAGCGGCCTGCGCCCAACTGCCAAAAGACGACGCGTGCAACACAGCCACCCGCTCGATCGCGTTGGGGCCGCGCGGCTCACTCACGGCCGGGGCGAATGGTCCGACTTTCCAGCGCCATTCGCGCAACTGTGAGCCATCAGGCTGAGCTAACTCGCGCACCGCTGGCGCAGGTTGCGGCGCTTGCGGATAGGCGGGGTTGTACAGGGCGTAGTGCAGCGGGGTGGCGGTTGGCAGCCGAATGGCCACATCAACTTCGCGCACGGGGCTGGTGTCGCCCAGGGGCAAAAGTTCACCAAATACCAGCCCAAACGGCGCAGGACCCAGATCGCGCAGTTCATGTTCAACCACAATCGCGTCGCCAGGCTTGAGGTTGCGAAAATTCAACTTCAAGCGGGCGAGATCGAAGTACAGACCATTGGAGTCGTCGCCGAATTGCTCTGTGTTTTGACCGATTTGGCGGTCAATTCGACCATTGGCTCGCACTACCAGCGCCTGCAGAACCTCCGCCTCCGATAGGCTGGGCGCGTAATCAATGTCGACGTCGTGATTGACCGGCCCGTCTTTGCCGATGTACAGCACTTCGGCTTCGTAGCGCGCTTGCTGGCCATTGCCTAGGCCGACCAACACCGTTTGGCGCAGGCGCACTTCGTAGGGATGCTTGCGCGGCGTCGCCCGTTCGCGTTGGACCAGCGCGACGAGATCGCGACGGTGCTCAGCATAAAAATCGCGGCCGGCGGTCAGTAGCCGCAGGCGGGTGCGCAATTCGGACCGTTGGGGCGACAAGTTGACCGCGGTCTGCAACAGCGCCGCAGCCAGCTTGGGGTCACCGCGCAGGGCAGCCGATCGGCTGGCGAGTTCATGCCACAGCGTGCGCCGTTGGGCCACAGGTACTTGCGCCAGCAGTTGGTCCGCCGCGGTCGCATCGGTGGCGGCATTGGCCTCCAGTCGGGCTCGGGCAATCGACTCGAGAATGCGGGTTCGGCCGGGCAACGCCGCCAGAATCGCCTGCGCCTGCCGAACCGCCTGCGACCAGTCGCCGCGAGCCATCGCCGCCTGCAGCACCTCAGTACTGGCCCAACTGTGCAGGTGCGCGGCCAGCGCGATCGCCTCTGGAGTCAGGCGGTTAGCCGTCTGTCCGGACCGCCGCAGCACTTCTTCGGCGATCAACCGTTGCGGTGCAGCCGCAGCACAGCGCGACAGGGTGGCGTCGGCCAGCACGTCGGCACCAACGGCGCGGTACAACCGAACTTGCTGAAGGCACAAACTGACACTTTGGGCCCACTTCTCACGTTTGTCGGCATGATCATTGCGAAACTGCAGCCACGATCGCAGTGCTTGAGTCGACTTGCCATCGGCATCGAGCGCCCGAGCCACGGCGAGCGCCAGATCGGCATCGTGGGGCAAGCGCGCCGACCAAGCCTGTAAGCGCGCCAAGCGATCGCCGCCTTCGCCGGGCAGATTAGCGTGCGCCAGCGCCAGCACGGGTTGGTTCGGCACCGCTGCGAGCGGCAGGTTGAGTAGTTCATCTTGTAGGCTGGCCGGCAACCGCCAACCCTGCCACGCCATTTGCAAAAGCCCGGCAATGCACTGGCCAGTCAAGGCTCCTGCGCGATCGCGTTCCACTGGCGGTAACACCACAACCGCAGGGTGACTGGGTGCCAGTGCGGCAGGGTGGTCATCGGGGCTGGCCAGAGTAGCCGTGGTTTCCAAGGGCAAGTGGTTGCCGTTGGCGTCAACGATTTGAATCTCAAACGCCAGTTGAGCGCCAGTTGGCGCGAGCTTGACCAGCAACCGCTGCCAGTGCGGACCCAGTGCAATCGGGGTGACATCCACTGGCGGGGCCGGCGGCAGTTCACCGACGTGGCCATCGGGCGCAGGGACTTCGGCGACTTCAAGCACCAATCGCCCATCGAGCCACACCCGCGTCGCCCCGGCTCCGCCCAGTTGCAAGGTAGCCAGCGCAGAGTCCGGGCCGCGCAAACGTACAAAAGTTTGCCCATACATCAGCGCGTCGTCAGGGCGGTCGACCAGTTCGTGCAGCGCGATGCGACCGTTAGCCGCCGCCATCGCCTCGGGCAGCGGTTGCCAGCGCAACAAGGCGTCGCGACCTCGAATGGGCTGGGACGCTGCAAGCGCAGGCTCAGCACTAGCGTGATTTTCGACTGCAGTGGGCCGTGCAAACGCAGTTCCATGCTCAGCGCCAAATGGCCCCAACCATGCCCACTGCGCCAACTGACCGGCAGGCAACGGCAAACTGCCTGCCACGGGCAAACTACCCGCAAGTGGCAGCGAGCGCTGGTGCAACCAAACCGCAGTAGCCAACAGCGTTTGCCTGGCCAGCGCGTGCCCGGACCACGCCTGAGTCTGCTGCGCTAACGTACGCAGCACATCGGCTGTTTGCGGGGGCGCAAACGCGGCGAGGCGAGCCAATTGCAGGCTGCGGTTCAACACGGGCCACGCCTGCTTGGTGGGGGCCAACGTGCAGATTTGGGCCGCGAGCAGGCCAATTTGCTGCGCTTCGGCGGTCTGAACGGCCTTAGCCCCGGCCAGACCAGATTCGCCGATGACCGCTAGCGGACCCAGATTGGCGCAGGCAGGCCCAGGCTTGCCGCCCCCCCCAGCAGCGATCGCGCCTAGTAGCCACGCGGCCACTAGCAACGCCGGCGCGGCCATCAAGGTGAGCCCAATTGCTGGACCAGAAACGCCCGCCGACCTTTGGCGAACGCCTTGATTTCATCGACCCGCTGCAAATACTCGGCGTTGGTCGCACGCTTGCGCTGATCCGCCAGCAAATCGGGAGCGAGCAAACACCGCCAGTAGTCCAGCCGCGGCTGCAGAAAACTGTCACTTAACAAGATGTTCGCCAATTCCAACACCCGCTGCTGCCAGACCTTGCGCCACGCCGGCTGGTCCAAAATGCGGTACAATTGGTTGTAAAAGATGCTGTCGACCTTTTTGCTGCCCTTGTCGGCCGGCGCAGTCGTGGTAATCGCCTCGTCGAAGACGTCGTTTTTTTCCGACCACAAGTGGCCCCAGGTCACGTCCAAGTCCCACACCAGCGTTTCAAATCGGCCATCTTTGCCAGCGTGATCGCGATACATGTACCAGTTTTTGCGCACGTGTTCGTGATTTTGCAGCACGGTCATCAGCGCCGCATACTCCAGCCAATCTCGGACTTTATAGTGGAGATCCAAGACCTTGACGAGTTCAATGTCGGGCAAAAGCAGCACATCTTCGATCAACGCAATCAAGTCCGCCAAGCTGGAGGGCCCTTGGTGCTTGTCGTACAGCTTGGGGTAGTTGGTCGCCGGAAATACCGGAGTCAAGTTGGCACCCGGATTGGACAACTCATGAGGCGGGTCGCCTTCGTACAAGGTGCCCGTGGCATTGCGCCCGCGCGCCTTAAGGTAGTCGCCGTCAATGTGGTCGACCAAGTGCATTACGCCGTAAAATCGTTTGTTAACCCGTACATGTACGAACTCAGCGTTGGGGGTCGGCAACCAGGTCGCCAGCCGAAAAGCTTGGTAACTTAATGCGGTGCGCAGCATCGACTTATCAATGTATTCGCCTCGCAGAATCAAGCGTTTGCGACCGTCAGGCAAGCTGCTGCCGCCACCGAAATTGAGCCGAAACGAGCGCTTGGGCAGGTCCACGCTGGTGCCACCGTGCAAGCGGATTTGAACAGTAGGGTAGGCCTGGGTGCCAACTCGCAGCGTTGCTGGAAAAAAGCCCTTGAGGTAAGCCTGTTGGAGCATTTGTTCGAACACGCCATCGGCCATTTCGATGTGCCAGACCGGCAGAGCGGTCTTGTAGGCATAAATGGCGGCTGACCCGCTGCGGCCGTCGGCAAAGGTCGCGATAAGCGTGTGCTGGCCCTCGCCGACAAAGCGGATGACCACGCTGCCAATGCCCTTTTGGGCGCTGTGAATCGCCAGCACCTGGGCGCCGCCGTCGATTTGCACCTGCAACGGACCCTCTGCGGCGGTATCCAGCGTCGACTTGCCGGGCAAGATTACGTAAAGAAAGATCTTTTCTTCCTCTCCCACCACAGACATCATGCCGCTTGGTTCTATGCCAATGTCGCCGTTTGGCGCGGGCAACTTGGGCAGCGCAAAATTCCAGGTTGTAGTGCAAGCGGGAGGCAGCCCAATCGCAGCCACAATCGGCGCATTGGCGTCGATCGACCAAGCCACCTCTGGGCCGGTCGCGGTATTGCCTGCGTCAGCCACGACAAAGGTGTCCGGCAGTTCCACCGGCACAACGGGTTGCTCTTGACAGCTGACCGCAATCGCCAGAGCCCACGCGCTCACGACCACAACGCGGGCGCCGACGGCAAGGCTACTAAACTGCTTGATTGTCGCCGAGGTCGTCGCCATCATCGCCCGATTGTGGCTGTAAGCAGGTCCGTGAAGCAACCACGGCGCCAGTGCTGTACAGCGACCCTAGAGACCAGATCGTTTGCGGCCCTAGTGGAGGGAATTCCCCAACAAAACCGCAGCGGCGTTACGCCAAGCCGCAGGCCATTGAATAAGTGCGGCACGCTCGGGACCCACGAAACAAGCACTGAGACGCCGACCAAATCTCATTTTATCGGCTAACTATACTCGATCGCCCAAGTCCGGCACCATGTGCCGGATCGGCGATCTCGTGCGTGCTGGGTGGGTCGCCAAGCTCGCGTCTGCTGTGCAGCCGACTCGCGGCTCCGATCCAAGGTTGATCTCGAAATTGGGAGACTGTGTATAGAAACTTGGGGGCGCGCCGTCCCCAAACCCCCGCGGTGGTCCGCATTTGCGGCCCACATTGCACCTGCCGCTCAATGAGTTTGATGCGTGCAGGGTGCCGATTGGGCGGCGTGCGGAACTCTCTAGCGCCAACGCTGCATAGATCCAAGCCGCAGGACGCGATGACCTGCCTTGTCGAAATTCACCACCGAAATTCCCCGCGGCCCCCGATTTGGGATGCCAGTGCCCTGTCGCTCGCTGTCGCTCGCTGTCGCTCGACAAGGAGCAAGGAGCTTTTCTGTCAGGGGCGTACTCTCGTACGTCCCTGACAGAAAAGTAACGCAGTGACGCTGAGATGCGCCCAAAGCGGGGGATCGCGGCTTGATCGCCACCTTGACCATCCTACCTTAGCCGTCCTCGGCACAACGCCGACTGGAGTTGCCATGGCGCGCCACCTGTTCGTTGTCGATCCGCTTGGGCCCATCGATATTGGCAAGGACAGTTCTTTTGCGTTGATGTGGGCGGCCCAACAGCGCGGCGACGAGGTGTTTAGTTGCGACACCGACGGCTTGCTGGCCAAAGGCCCGCGCGCATTTGCCACTTGCAACCAGACGACCGTTTTTCGCAAACAAGGCGAGCACTTTGCCAATCGTGCGCCAGCGACTCGGCCGTTGGGCGATTTTGAGGTGGTGTGGATGCGCAAGGACCCGCCCTTTGACATGCAATACATCGCGGCGACCTATGTGCTGGATCTAGCTCCACCGTCGACAAGGGTGTTTTCGCGGCCAGCGAGCTTGAGATCGTGGAACGAAAAGACGGCGATCTTGCAGTTTGCGGATCTCGCTCCGCTGTCGCTGCTGACTCGTAACATCAAAGAAATTCTTCGTTTTCAAACCGAAGTCGGCGGCTCAATTGTGCTCAAGCCTTTGGGCTATTCGGGCGGCAACGGCATCGTGGCGCTGCATCCGGGTGACCTCAATGCGCGCTCGTTGGTTGAGATTCTTACCCGGCAGGGCAAGGAATTCATCTTGGCTCAAACATACTTGCCGCAGGTTCGTCAGGGCGACAAGCGGGTGATTTTCGTCGCCGGGGTGGCGCGGGCCGGGCTATTGCGCATTCCGCCGGCCGATGATCTGCGCGGCAACATCCACATCGGCGCCACCACCCACCTGTGCCCGCTGACTCTGGCTGAACAAGCGCTATGCGCGGTGCTCGGCCCGCGTCTGCAGGCCGCTGGGCATTTGTTTGTGGGTATCGATCTGATCGGCGAAAAACTGACGGAAATCAACGTGACTAGCCCGACGGGAATCCACGAAATCCGCGATCAAGGCGGCCCGGACTTGGCTGCAGAGCTGGTGGAAGCGGCACTGGCGTAGCCGACACTTCGATCAATCCATTCGACCAATCCATTCGACCAATCCATTCGACCAACCCATTCGAGCAATCTACTTGCAAACACCTGAATCTGCTTTGCATTTTCCGTACACCGTGCAGATCTTGCTCTTTTCGCAGTCCTTGCCGGTGGCCGCGACGCAGCGGTCCTGAACAAACGAGCACGCGCCGTCCTGCAGGCATTGATCGGCGACGGTACAGTCCGCATCGCTGGCAGCCACGCACGCGGGTAAGCCGTCACGCTGGCCCAGATGACACAGGCCTTGCCAGCGGCAAAAGTCCGATTTCTGGCAAGCCAGTTCGCTCGAAGCTACGCAAACGGACGGGCCGCGTTTGCAGGCACCGTGCCAGCGACAGACTAGCGCGGTTTCGCAGTCGGCGGCGCAGCCAGGGCCGCACTGCCAGCCGTCCGGACGACACAGACCGTGGCTGGCGCAGCCCACATGGGCCAAGCAATCGGCAGTGCTAGGGCAACTGGCAGCGGTGGGGCACGGGGCTAAATCGGGCGAATAGCACGCGGATGCCGCTGGGGGAATGGGCGGCTCAGCCGCGCAGGCGGCAAAGACAACAACCAAAATCAACATCGTTTTCAAGGTAGTGTACCCGCCCAAATTCCCCACACGAAAACTCCGCGGCCCCCGATTTCGGATGCAAATCAAGGAGAAGTGAAGCCCGAAGCGGAAACGGCCTTCGCGGCCGTTGAGCATCGGACTGGAGCGCCGACGCAGAGTTGCGCCGAAAGCGGGGAATCGCGGCCCGCGGAGCCGTGATCGATAGCGGTCACCAGCCATTCGTCGCCGCGCAGACCCCAAGTCAGGCGCCACAGTGCCTCTTTGGGGTCAGTGGTCAATGGCGGGCGGCGCACAGAAACCAACGCCTGGTGGGGATCGGTTGCGGAGAGGCGCAATTGGATGCCACGGCTGCGCATCGCGGCGTAGCCAGTTGGGTCGCTGACGCGGTCGACCCAGGTTGACCATTGGCTGATCCAAGCATCGATTTCCAGTTGACGCTCTTGGTGGCGATGCGGCTCGGCCCACAAAGCGGACCACTTGCTGCCCAAGTCGTGACCGTCGACGTTGAGCACGGACCAATCAAACAACGGGCGCAAATCCTCAGTGCGGCGTTGACTTTGCAACTGGACGAACAGAAACGCGACCGCCGACTCTGGGGTGCTGCAAATGCGCCCGCAACCACCGATCACACTGGGGGGTCGGCGGCGCCGCTCGGCTTTGGAGCCCAAACCAGCGTGGTCGGCGGCCGTAGTGGCGGACGGCGGTGGTTGAGCCGCGCTCGGAGCGGGCGTTGGCGTGGAGACGGATGGCAGGGGCGTGGAGACGGATGGCAGGGGCGTGGAGACGGATGGCAGGGGCGTGGAGACGGATGGCAGGGGCGTGGAGACGGATGGCAGGGGCGTGGAGACGGCAGGCACAGCCGCAGTCGGCGAATGCGCGGGTTGCGGCAGAGATCGCCCCTGACAGGTGGCCAGCAGCGCCACCGCGAGGCACTGCAGCCCAATTGTCGCCCACGTCGCCTTGAGGTCGAAGCGCGCGGTCGGCGCTGACAAAATCGACTCGATGTTGCGCCCCTTACGCCTGCGCTACGGGCTCAATAAACCGACCGCGGATTTCGAGCAAGCCGCCCAGACACTGCTCAAACGCTTCGACAATTCGCGGGTCAAAATGGTGCCCGGACTCACGGCGAATGTGGGCGACGGCGTCTTCGACCGACCACGCATCCTTGTACACGCGCGGGGTCGTCAAGGCGTCAAACACATCGGCGAGGGCAACGATGCGGCCGACCAGCGGAATGTTATCGCCAGCAAAGCCACCGGGATAGCCGCTACCATCCCATTTTTCGTGGTGACTCAGCGCAATTTCCTCGGCCATTTGCAACAGCCGCGACCGCGAACCGTGCAGGATTTGAGCGCCGATGGTGGGGTGTTGTTTCATGATCTCCCACTCTTCGGGGGTCAAGCGCCCGTTCTTGAGCAGGATCGAATCGCGAATGCCGATCTTGCCGACGTCGTGCATGGGCGCCGCAAGCTTGAGCAACGCTTGTTCTTCGGCGGTCAGGCCCATCGCTTTGGCAATCGCTTGCGCGTAGCTGGACATCCGCTCGACGTGTTCGCCGGTATCGCCGTCGCGGTATTCGGCGGCCCGCGCCAACCGCATCACGGTATCGCGGCTGGCCTCAATCAACTGGGCATTGACACTGCGCAGCCGTTCTAGCGCCGCGGTGAGGTCAGCGGTGCGCTCCTCGACCATGCCCTCCAATTTGCGATTCGATTGCTGCACTTGGATTTCGGTAGTGATGCGCTCGGCGGCCACCCGCAGGACCCGCAAATGGGTGCCGCTGGGCAACGGCCCGCCACCCCAAGCGTGCAAGCCGCCAACAACCGCGCCGCCTTGGGCCCGCAGCGGCACCCCTACGTACGGCAAGCTGGCCGGACTCTCGCCACCGAGCACGCCCTCGGCTTCGTCAAGCAGCCACAACTCGCCGCGCGTCATCAACTCGGCGTGGCGCCGCTCCAAAAACGCATGACTGCCGCCCTTGCCGCGGTGGTGCGTTTCGGCGGCGACTTCGGGCTGACTGGCGCTGCCCAAGGTGACAACGACATGCTCAAGGCCCGTCCACTCGGCGACGCGACGGCCCAGCGCTTGCAAGACTTCGTCGGTGCCCGCCCACGCCGAGCTAAATGTCGACAACTCAAACAAGGCGTTGAGCGTGTCGCGGTCGCGCAACGTCTGCGCGGTCAGCCGATGCACGCGCACCAGCGAGCGCACGCGCACATGCAAATCCAATGTTTCAATCGGTTTATCCAGCAAATCGTCGGCGGCGCTGCCTCGCCACATGCGCTCGCGCAGACTGTCGTCGGTGCGACAAATCAGCAGCACTTGCGGGCGCAACGGGGTGCCGCGCACCACATCGACAATCGCTTGCAAGGTGTCGGTCTCGCGACACAGCGCGCAATCGCCATCTAGAATAACAAGTTCTGGCCGCAAGTCGACAAGGCGTTTTTGCAGGTCATCGGTCGTGACGACGTGCAACGTCAAATAGCCCAATGGCTGGGCGACTTGGCCAATAATTTGTAAGATTTCTGGGTCGTTGCCGACCACTACAATGCGGGCTTGAGACGCCATCGTCGCTCCTGCGTCAAGCATAGCGCCCTGCCGCGACACCGCAAGGCGCAGCGATTATTGCCATGAAACTAAACAGTTTCCTCACGCGCTCGCCGCCCCTTGGTAGCTAGTCAGGTCCAGCGTTTCGTGGCACACTGCGCGCTCTTGACGCTAGGAGCCGCCATGTCCACAAGTGCACAAGCCAAGACTATCGCCAACTTAGACCAGCTGGCCATCGCCACCCTCAAGGGGTTGGTGATCGACGCGGTTCAGGCGGCCAATTCGGGCCATCCGGGCATGCCGCTGGGGATGGCCGAAGTGGCGTGTACCTTGTGGACTCACCACCTGCGGTTTGACCCGGCTGCGCCGCAGTGGCCCGATCGCGACCGCTTCGTACTGTCGGCTGGCCACGGTTCGATGTTGCAATACGCGCTGCTGCACTTGTATGGTTTTGACCTGCCGCTGGATGAAATCAAGCAATTTAGGCAGTTGCATAGCAAGACCCCGGGCCATCCGGAGCGCGGCCATACGGTCGGCATCGAGACCACCACCGGGCCACTGGGCCAAGGCTTGGCCAACGCCGTCGGTATGGCGATTGCCCAAGAGCGCCTGCGGGCCAATTTCGGCGCCGATCTGCTCGATCATCGCATCTGGGTCATCGCCGGCGATGGTTGCATGCAAGAGGGGGTGGCGTCTGAAGCTGCCAGCCTTGCAGGTCACTTGGGCCTAGGGCGCTTGGTGGTATTTTACGACAGCAACCACATCAGCATCGACGGACGCACCGAGTTGACCTTTACCGAGGACGTCGGCAAGCGCTTTGAGGCCTATGGGTGGCACGTTCAGCACATTGACGGTCACCAAGTCGATCAAGTCGAGGCGGCGATCAGTGTAGCCAAAGGCCAGTTGGGTAAACCGAACTTTATTGTCTGCGATACCACCATCGGCCGCGGTTCGCCCAAGATGGCCGGCAGCCACAAAGTGCACGGGGCGCCACTGGGCCCCGACGAAGTGAAGGCGACCAAACTCAATATCGGCTTGGATCCCGAGCAGTTTTTTGCCATCGATCCGACAGTTCTGGCCCATCTTCGCTCCAAGAATGCGGCGCGATCGGCGGACCAATTGGCGTGGCAGGCGCGGGCACAGACGACGGCCAACGGCGAGGCTTTGCTGGCTTTTCTCAAGCCGGACCGCGTGGCTCAATTGGCTGCGGTGCAGTGGCCGACCCAACCGGTGGGTACTCAACTGGCTACGCGCAAATGTGGCGAAAGGGTACTGGCGGCGCTTGGGGTGGCTGTGCCGCAATTGTTCTGTGGATCCGCAGACTTGGGCCACTCAACCTTTACCATCCTGCCCAACGAAACCTATGTCCAACGCGACGACTTCAAGGGGCGCAACATCTATTGGGGCGTGCGCGAACACGGCATGGGATCAGTGGCCAACGGCATGGCGTGCGATGGTGCGCACGTTCCGGTTATTTCTACATTTTTGGTGTTTCACGACTACATGCGCCCCGCGGTACGCTTGGCGGCGCTGATGGGATTGCAAGTCCTGTTCGTCTACACCCATGACTCGATTTTTGTTGGCGAAGATGGCCCGACCCACCAGCCGGTCGAAACGCTGGGCGCAATGCGCATGATTCCGGGATTGGCGACCTTGCGACCGGCCGACTTGGCCGAGACGTGCGCGGCCTACCAAGTTGCTTTGCAGCGAACCAACGCGCCCACGGCCATGGCGCTCACCCGGCAAAACTTGCCCGAACTGCAGCGACCGGACGGCATGGACCCGTTTGCCGCATTCGCGTGCGGCGGCTATGTTCTGCAAGAGGTAGCAGATGCAGCGGTGGTGCTGGTCGCCAGCGGTTCAGAAGTGCATGTTGCGGTGGCCGCCGCCGAGCTTTTGGCTGCCCAAGGCATCGCCGCTCGCGTGGTTTCGATGCCCAGCATTGAGTTGTTCGATGCCCAAGACGCCAGCTATCGCGCCCAAGTGCTGCCAGCCGGCCTGCCGTGTGTCACCGTTGAGGCGGGATCGACGCTGCCGTGGAAGCGATTTGCGGGTGCGCGCGGTGCCTGCGTGGGCATCGATACATTTGGCGCTTCGGCGCCGGACAAAGTGTTAGCCAAGTACTTTGGCCTGACCGCCGACAACGTGGCCGCCGTCGCCAAAGCAATTGTGGTTGGCTGAAAGGATGGGGCAACTTGATCGGATCTAGTTCGCCGGCCCCAGCCAGTCGCTCAGGACCGCGATGCGAACCGCGCGCAAGTGCACCAAAAGCAGCAGATAGTACGCCAAAAATACGATAAAAATCCCAACTACGGCCAGTGGTTCGCGTCGGCGACGCCACAGCAGCCACGACCCCAGCGACACCAAAAGCAGCTTGCCGGCGGCAAACTCTAGCGGGCGACTGTGAACGAGCTCGGCGATAAAGGGGTTGGCTTCGACCGCCAGACCGCTGTCGATCCACACTACGGTCATCACGGCGTCAATAGCGTTCAAGATCAAGACAGTGGCGACGATCCCGCGCAACCACAAGTAGTGCTGCGGCGTGCCGACCCACGGATAGGCGTCCGACGGCACGTCCTTGGCGGTTTTGGCAGCGACGAGTTGGGGGTCGGGGTCGGCCAAGCTGACCTCGCAGGGGGTCAATCCTAGGAGCCTATCGGAAATCAATCGGTTATGAAATGTCTATCAGGTTATAGACAATGAATCTAGTACGATCCGACAGGCTCCTAGCCAGTCAACTATTCTCAACTTTCCGAGAACTGCCCGGAGTGAATCCGTGCAGTTTTGGACAGTTGCCGCCGTCTAGCCAGACGGCGCTAGGAGCGAGTCGGAATACTCCGACACGCTCCTAGGAAGCACCGGCGGTGCCTATTTCATATTGTCTGGACCCTTGGCCTTGAGGCAATCCGACATGAACTTCTTGTGAGCATCGCCTTTGTTGCCGAGTTCCTTGCTCTTTTTCGCACAGGCGCCCATGGCGTTTTGGGGAGTCAAGCCTTTCTTGGCGTCGCCCGCTGGGGCTGCTGGCGCCGGCGCTGCGGCAGGAGGGGCGGCCGGGGCCGGTTTGCCAGCCGGGGCCGGCGCTGCTGCGGCGCCGCCCTTAAGGCATTCGGACATGAATTTCTTGCGTTCGTCGCCCTTGAGGCCTTTTTCGCCGGCTTGCTTGTTACACACCGCCATCTTGTTTTGCTGCGGATTGTCCGCTGCCATGGCCGGAGCGCTCAAGCCCATGGACACCGTTGCGAGGGCAGACAGAGTTGCGAGCGTAAGAAGTAATGTTTTCATCAGTTTTCCTGAAAGTGTGCACGCTTGGCGCACGCAAAGTGTGGAACTCAATTCGCCGGCAGGACCGCGAGGCTGGGCCATTGTAGTTCAGGTTGCGCTGGCGCAAAAGACCCGCCAGTTCGCAATCCAGGGCGATCGCAAACTCCGCAACCGGATCACATCGTGACGGTTTGCGGTGATTGCGATCGTATGGCGAGCCGCAGACCAGTGATCCGCGGTGTACCACTGCGATGCGTGAGACTGGATATATTCAACTTCTAAAGAGTTTTTCCGAAATTTCCGATCCTCGCGCCGATCTGGGCAAGCGCCACCGCCTCGATGACAT
>SHZD01000106.1 GCA_009692465.1 Myxococcales bacterium | reverse complement strand
CAGTGCGAGCTTAGCGACCCACCAAGCCAGTGCGAGCTTAGCGACCCACCAAGCCAGTGCGAGCTTAGCGACCCACCAAGCCAGTGCGAGCTTAGCGACCCACCAAGCCCGTTCGGAGCGGCGAGTCGGCTGAATAGACGCGAGCTTAGCGACCCACTCAGCAAGTGCAGCTAGATCTTGACGCGATGGACGTGACGGACTTGCAGTTCCAGTTCTTCGACCATGGCTTCATTGCCCATGCCGTCCAACTGGAAGCCCTTCCACGACGAAGGCCAGCATTGCGTCAGTTCGTAGCGAGCGACATCGGTCTGGCCGTCGTCGTCGAGCAAGATGACCGACACGTTGTGGAAGGTAAACTTGCCTTGCATGGTGTCGCGCATCCAGTCCCACAGCGCCGCGTTGACGACCCAGCCCTTCTTGAGGGTGATCGGGGCAACCTTGGGCCGACCGGGGATTTGGCGGGCATACATGTCGCCGCCGCCTTGATACTCGATCAATTCGGTGGTGACGCCCAAGCCGTCGATCGCCCGGAAAGCGCCAGCGGATACGTTGCCAATTTCAATACGGAACTTGAAGTTGCCGCGGTGATCGAAGGGGCGATTGCCCGTCCCTGACTCTTTGGCTCCCGCGCCTTTGGCCTTGCTACCGCCCAAGATCGACAAAATGGTTTCAAACACATCTTTGACAATCTTAGCGACGACTAGGACCGCTTCAATGACCATTTGGTCAACTTGGGCGATGTCGGCGGCGAGGGCCTTGGCCCCTGGGCTCGTCAGCCCCTTGGACAGGTCACTGTCCGCGGCAGCAGTCCCGTCGGCGCCGGTTGCGTCCGTGGACTTCAACTGAATGGCCTTGTACTCAGCCTTAAGCGCGGCCTTGGCTTGATCGGCGCGGGTTTGCACGGCTTTCTTGGCCGCTTCTGCAATGGCGTCAGCCTGGGTCTTGCCGTCAGCAGCGGCAGCGTCTTTGGTTTTCTGCCCCGATTTGACCGCGGCGGACTCTTGTTTTTTGACGGCCGCTGTGTCTATTTCAGCGTTCTTTTCAATCGCAGCGATGTCGGTTTTGGCGTCGGCTTTGATCTCAGCTGGGGTGGCCATGGGTACCGTCCTCATGTAACGCGGCCAACAGGCGGCCTGACCACCGCAAAGTGCCCCGATAAGGCCCCAGTGTCAATCGCGAATAGGTGACATGCGACGACCATGGGGTACAAAGTCCCCATTTCAGACCCGCGCCGGCCGCGAGCAGCGACGCAAAAGGCCTAGGTTCAAGCAGACCGACTTCTCCATCTAACTAGAAACTTGGAGGCGCGCCGCCCCCAAACCCGTGCGGTGGTCCGCATTTGCGGCCTACATTCCACCTGCCGCTCAGTGAGTTTCATGAGTCGAGAGTGCCGATTTGGCGGCATGCGGAACTCTTTTGCGCCGAAAATGGTCAATGGCCGACTGGGTTCGCGTTGACCACGAACACTGTGCCTGCTACATTCCCGCGTCCTTGTGCTGGGTTGCTCGGAGAGTAGAGCAAGAAAGCGCATTTCTTTCAGTGCATTGCTGGTTGTGCCGCTGATCACGCGGTCGCCGCGCGCTTTGCCCCTGCCTACCGCAGAAAAGCACCGCATGATGGGTTCATTGCCACATTTTATTACCAATTATGCGCTGCACGGTCAGTCGTGGGCCTCAAGCTTGCTGATCGCCCAGAGCGATCCTCTGGCCGGTGGCGGCGCCCCTGCCGCAGTGGCTGGCGCTCAAGCGGGCGCAGCTTCAACGGCCTCGGCAACTGGCAACGGCGCAGGCGCTGGTGCGGGATGGATTTCGTGGGTGATGATGCTGGGCGTGTTCGGCATCTTTTACTTCATGGTTCTGCGGCCGCAACAGAAAAAAGCCAGCCAGCACAAGCAGTTCTTGGATGCCTTGCAGCCCGACGCTGCGGTGGTAACCTCGGGCGGCATCTACGGCAAGATCGTGTCGATTGCCGATCAGATTGTCACTGTCGAGATCGCCGACCGCGTGCGCATTCGCGTTCACAAGAGCCACGTCGCTGGAGCCGCTTCCAACGCTTCGGAAGCATTGGCGAATCAGCAAAAATAATCCGCATCTGCAGCCACACACGCTCGGGTTAACAGGCCCGGGTTGACCTGCTCGCTTGCCGCTGTGGCGGCGTCTTACTTCGGAGTCCTATGGAAACGAAACGCAACTGGAAGGCCTTTTGGGTGTTTGGTTTGCTGGGCATTGCGATCTTGCAGTTGCTGCCGACCTTTATCCCCGACGCCCTGCCGACGTTTTACACCGATATTTTCGAGAAGCGCCTGAGCTACGGCCTCGATCTCAAGGGCGGCCTCGAGCTGCGCTACGCGGTCGATTACAAAAAGGCCATCGGCGACAACACCAGCCGGCTGCGCGACTCGGTGGTCGATCGCTTGGGCGATGCCTACGCCAAGACCCAGAAAAAAGACTGGACGACCTTGGGCGAAGGCGAGCGCAAGACCATTGGCGAACGCTTTGTGACCAGCAAGACCGCGTTCAATACGCTTAAGATTGAGTTCAAGAGCGCAGGCGACAAGGCCTTACTGACCTCGGAACTGGTCAATACCGTCGATTCGCGTTTTGGGCTGCACAGCCAGGGCGACAACGCGGCCATTTTGGTCATGCCCGATAAGGCCGTGCAAGAACTCAAGAAAGACATCGTCGATCAGACTTTGACCGTGATTCGCAAGCGCGTCGACGCCTTTGGCCTTGTTGAACCCGACGTGCGCCAGTCGGGCGACGCCGACATCGATCTGCAGCTGCCAGGGTTGGCCGATCGCCAAATGCGGATGGTGCGCGAGCGCATCGGTCAAGCGGCGCAGTTGACGTTTCGACCGGTCAAGAATGACGCGCGGGTGTTTGATGACAAGGCCGCAGCGATCACGGAATTCAAAGCGGTTGCTGAAAACAAAGCGCCGACGCTGGCCCACGTACCGGCGGGCAATGGCGCTTACCTGCGCGCCGATCAAAAGTCGGAATTGATTCGCTTTGTCAAAACGGTCACGGTGCCGGACGATGTGCTGATTGGCTACGAACTGGTGCAAGAGCGCGATTCAAGCTCGACCAAGGTCAAGAGCAGCTTTTGGCGGACCTACAACTTAGAGGCCAAAACGGAGCTGTCCGGCGACGATTTGACCCACGCCAACGTCGGTTACGAGAGCCAAGGCCGCTCGGACCCGGTGGTATTCTTGGAGTTCAACGCCCGCGGCGCCAAGATCTTTGGCGACATGACCGAAAAGAACGTCAAGAACCAGGTGGCGATCTTGCTTGATGACGACGTGTCGTCCGCGCCGGTCATCAACGAGAAAATCCCCAATGGCCGCGCGCGGATCACCTTGGGTCGCGGCAGTTCGCCGCAGCTGATGATGGAAGAAGCCAAGTCGCTGGTGACCGTGCTCAACAACGGCGCCTACAAGGCCCCGGTGATCAAGGTCCACGATATTGAAGTCGGTCCGTCGTTGGGCGCCGATGCGGTGCAAGGCGGGCTGATTTCGATGGCCGTCGGCGTGATTCTGGTGGTGCTGTTCATGGCGCTGTACTACCGGCAGGGCGGCATGATCGCCAACGCCGCGCTGGTGCTCAATTTGATTCTGCAACTGGCGTGTCTAGTGTGGTTTAACGCCGCGCTGACCTTGCCGGGGATGGCGGGCCTGACGTTGACCACCGCGATGGCGGTCGATGCCAACATCTTGATTTTTGAACGCATCCGCGAAGAACTGCGCGCCGGTCGCAGCGTGCGCAATGCGCTCGACTTGGGCTACGGTCGCGCATTTTGGACCATCTTTGACTCGCACATCACTGCCGGCATGGCGGGCGCGGTGTTGATGATGTACTCGTCGGGGCCGATTTATGGCTTCGCCGTCACGTTGTTGGTCGGTATCGGCACTTCGATGTTCACTTCGATTGTGGCGACCCGGTTGGTCTACGACTGGATGCACGAACGCGGCAAACTCGAAGAACTGTCGGTGTAGCCAGTCTAGGAGCCTGTTGGAAAACAATCGGTTGTGAAATGTCTATCAGGTTATACACAATGAATCTATTACGATCCGACAGGCTCCTAGCCCGTCAACTATTCTCAACTATTCTGAACTGTCCGAGAACCGCCCGGAGTGAATCCATGTAGTTTCGGACAGTTGCCGCCGTCTAGCCAGACTGCGCTAGGAGCGAGTCGAAATACGCCGACACGCTCCTAGCCCCTGTCGCCCTGCAATGTGGGGGTGGCAAGGTCGCAACTGACAGCGACAGCGCCAATCGTCGGCACTGGGTCGATTCTGCAGCGAACACCTGCGCAGCCAACACCCGCTTCCCGCACCTGAATCAGCAAGAATTGCACAAGGTCAACTATGAGCAATGAACACAAGCACTTCACCCTGTTCAACCCCGACTCCAACTACGACTTCGTGGGCCGGCGCCGGGTCTACTACGCGTTGACCGGCTTGGGCATTTTGGGGTCGATCATCGCGTTGGCGACCTTGGGCTTCAACAAGGGCATCGACTTTAAGGGCGGCAGTAAGCTCATTGTCGCTTTTGAGAAAGACGCCAATGTCGATCGCCACCAGTTGCACGATGCCGTCGCTGCGGTGCTGCAGCAGGCCACCGGTAAAAAGGACGTCGGCCAAGTTGAAGTCCAGGACTTTTCGACCGGCGGTACCGGCCGCACCAAGAAGCACTTTTCGACCGTGACCGAGCTGACGTCGATGGTGACCCAAGAGCGCCGCGACGGACTGACTGCCAAACTCAAAGAGCAGTTCCCCAAAGCCGAAATTCAGTGGGCGGCCGAAGGCGAAGACCGCGTATTTATTTCGCTTCCCGAGCCGGTCAAGGTGACCCCCACCTACGAGGCCCTGCGGGCCGTGTTTACCCAAGGTGGCTTTCCCAAAGTGGGCACCGGTTCCGATGCGGAGAGCCAGCTGGACGTCAATCTTTTTCGGTCCTTGCAGATGATGCAGGCGGAAACCAAAAAGGACGACGACATCAAAGCCGAAGAGCAGAAGCTGCGCGACCAAAAGAGTAAGGATCTGCAGGACCGCGCCGACAGCCGCTACACGGTGGTGGTCGAAGAATTCAAAGCCAAGATCGAAGATGGGATCAAGGCCAAGTTTGGCAAGAGTTTCATTGCAGTAGAGTCATCGACGGCCATTTCGCCGTCGGTCGCCGACGATCTGATGAGCCAAGGGTTGGTCGCGATCTTGTATGCGATCGTCGGCATCATCTTGTACATCGTGTTGCGCTTTGACATTCGCTACGCGCCAGGGGCGTTGATTGCGTTGATTCATGACGTGGTGTTGGTGATTGGCGCGTTCTCCGTGGCGCAGGTCAAGTTTTCGATGCCGGTCATCGCCGCCGTGCTGACGGTCGCTGGCTACTCGATTACCGATACGATTGTGGTGTTCGACCGGATTCGCGAGATGCAAGAGCGCCACGAAGGCGCGCCGATCGATGTGGTCGTCAATGCGGCGATCAACACCACCATGTCGCGCACCGTGTTGACGTCGTTGGTGACGTTTATGACTTCGATTTCGATTTTTCTGTTTGGTGGCGGCTTGATCCGCGACTTTGCCTTTGCCATGTGCATTGGCGTAGTGGTCGGTACCTTTAGCTCGATCTTTGTGGCCAGCCCGGTGTTCTTGTGGCTGCATGAGTACTTTGAGGCCCGCAAGGCCGCGATGGCCAAGGCTGCCGGCAACCGCACCCCGATTCAAATCGCCCCGGCCCAGGGCTAAGTCGTCGCAGCTGATCCGCCTGCCGCCGCTGCCGATGTGCCTGCCACCGATGGACTAGCGCGCATGATACCTGCGACTTACACGCTGGCGGCCCCCAATCCCCAGACAATTGCGCTTTTGACGTCAGCGGGTTACGACCCGTTAGTGGCGCGGCTATTGGCGGTGCGCGAAATCCACACGGTCGCCGCCGCCCGCGCCTTTGTGACTCCACAGTTGCGCGATCTGCCCGATCCACACCTGCTGCTGGACTGCGAAAAAGCCGCTAAGCTGCTAGTCGATGCAGTGCAAGCTGGTAATTCTATTTGCATTTATGGCGACTACGATGTCGATGGGATCTCGGCTGCGGCGTTGTTGTCGGACGTATTGACGATGGCGGGCGCGGCGCCGGTGGTGTTCTTGCCTGACCGCATGCGCGACGGCTATGGCCTGCGTTTGGAGCGGCTGCACGAACTGGCCGACGCCGGAGCTACGATCTTTGTGTCCGCTGATTGTGGCAGCACCGCGGTGACCGAAGTGGCGGCGATGCGCGCGCGTGGCTGCGAGTTCGTGATTTGCGACCACCATGCGCTCGGTCCGCAGTTGCCGCCGGCGTCGGCCCACCTCAATCCCAAACAGCCACTGTGCCGCTATCCCGACAAGAATCTGGCCGCCGTCGGGGTGGCGATGGTGTTGGCCCAAGCCCTGCGCCGCGAGCTGGTCCGCCGCGATGTGTGTCCGGTGGAGGCGATTGACCTGCGCAGCGTGATGGAATTGGCGGCACTGGGCACCATTGCCGACCTCGTTGAGCTGCGCGACGTTAACCGCGCGCTGGCGTGGCACGGCTTGCGGGCGCTGGGGCAATCGGCGCGGCCCGGCCTGCGCGCGCTTATCGAGCACTTGCCTAACGACGGGGTGGAAGCCGCACGGGTCGGTTTTGTGGTCGGCCCCAAGATTAACGCTGCGGGTCGTATTGCCGAACCGCGCACAGCGTTTGAAGTCCTGACCGAGCGCAACAAGGAGCGCGCCGGGCTGCTGGCTATGCAGCTGGATATCGACAACAACCGCCGCAAAGAACTGACACTGCAGATGACCGCGCAGGCCATTGCGCTAGCCAAGCAGGCGAGCATTTCTGGGGCGGTGGTGGTGGCGCATCGCGATTGGCACCCTGGGGTGGTCGGCATTGTCGCCGCCCGGCTGGTGGAGCAGTTTGGGGTGCCGGCGTTTGCGATCGCGATCGATCAAGCGGGCACCGCGCGCGGTTCGGGGCGGTCAGTGCCGGGCTACGATTTGGTGGCGGCGTTGCGCCAAGCTGCGCTGGACGTGTTGACCCGCTGCGGAGGGCACGCCTACGCCGCCGGAATTACCTTGCAACAGGACGCCATCGCGGTGTTTGCCGAGCGAATGAGCCAGCATGCGACGCTGGCGATCGGGGCGACGCCGGTGCCGCGCGCTTTTAGCGTCGACGCCCAGTTGGCGCCGCAAGAGTGCACGCTGCAGTTGCTGGAGACGATCGGCCAGCTTGAGCCGTTTGGCCGTGGCAACGAGGCCCCGCGGTTTGTGTTGCGTGGCGTGCAAATCAACGACATGCGGGTGGTGGGCAAGACCGGCGAGTGGGTGCAAGCCAAGCTGCACGACGTCGGCAGCCAAAAGTCGTACGGGCGGGCCTACGTCGCCGCTTTTGGGGCACTGCGGCTGTGGAGTGAGCGCACCAACGGCGAGCTCGTCGATGTCGTGTGCAAGCTGGATCGCAACTTTTACAAAGGCAAAGCGACCGTGCAGGCGATGGTCGACTTGGTGCTTGCAGCCGCGGCATGAACAGGCTCTCGACTTGGCGGGCGGGCAAGGCCTTGGCGTGGGTAGCCCGGAAAACGCGCGCATCGGCATTTTGGGCCTTGCCGGTGGTGGCGCTGCCGGTGGTGTTGGCAGCGCAGGGTGCTCAGGCATTGACCCCAGATCGTTATTCGCGGAGCGACGTTGCACCCAAGTTTGCCAAGCTGGCACAAGCGCTACCGGTGTGGCTGTCGCGCGATGCTGTCCAGTTCGCTATGGGCCTTCCCGACGCGGCGCTGACCCACACGGAAATTACCCAGTTGCTGGCGCTGCAAGGCAAACGAACTGCGGCTGATGTGCAACAAATTAAACGTGAAATCGGCGATCTGGTGCCCTTGTTTGTGCACAAGGCTGGCGGCAACGCGGCCAAGGTGCCCAAGACGATCGCCTACCTGCGCCACGGTTTGCGCGATCTCGACTACTTCTTGTTTGCCGAAAAACTGCGCCTGTTGCGCCCGCGGCCTCACCAAATGGACCGGCGCATTCGCCCCTGCATTGCGGTGCCCAAACACCCCAGTTTTCCGTCAGGGCATGGGGGGCAGGCTCGGCTGCTGGCGCTGTTGCTGGCGCAGCTGGTGCCGAACCAAGCGACCCAACTGGAGAATTACGCTCAGCAGGTCGGCGTGCGCCGCGAACTGGCAGGCGTCCATTTTGCCAGCGATACCGTTGAAGGGCTGCGAATCGGCAACGCGGTGGCCCAGCAACTGATCAGTTCGCCGCGGTTTATGCAGTTGCACGACGCCGCCCGCCCCGAGTGGCCGCCGCAGCCGGTGGCGCCGGTGCGCCGCTGAGTCGGCAATGGCAGACGAAAGGCTTTACAGGCGTCAGCGATCACCTACTGTAGAGAGCCGAGCAAAAAAGATTTGCTCGGCGTCTCAGTGCTTGTTTCGTGGGTCGCGAGCGCGCCAAAGGCGTCTTGCCGCTCCGATTTTGTTTGGCTATTCTCTGCGATAAGGCCAGTATGCGCCGAGTCTAAACACCCCTACCCGGCCGCTTTGGCCAATCCGCGAGTCTGTATGAAGTCGATTGTCGTTGTGTCTACGTTTCTTGTGGTTGCAGTCGCCGCGTGTGGCGGGGCCCAAACCAAGGCTGACCCCGCGCCGCAAGCAGCAGTTGCCGCCCCGGCCGCCGCAGCTACAGCCCCAGCGCCGGCTGCGGTGGCTGCCGTCCCCGCAGGCGAGGTCAAGTGCCCCGTCAGCGGCGAGGTATTCACGCCCAGCGCGAGTTCACCGTCCGCCGACCACAACGGCAAGACCTACTATTTTTGCTGTGGTGGCTGCAAGCGCAAGTTTGAGGCCGCGCCGGACAAGTTTGCCGCAGCCTACGTCCCAGCCGCGGCTGGCGCGCCCAAAGCGGCCGGCGACAGCAAGCCGTGCGGCGATTGCGGCAGCGGCAAGGAATGTTCCGATTGTGGCAGTAAGGATGGAGTTAAGAAAGACGGCGGCAAGTAACCGCGATTCCTCGCGGAGATTTCGCTGGTGAATTTGGGGTCACCGCGATCTACGTGGCCGGACCGCGTTACTTAGCCGGAGCGCGTTACTTGGCCGGAGCGCGTTACTTGGCCGGAGCGCGTTACTTGGCCGGAGCGCGTTACTTGGCCGGAGCGCGTTACTTGGCCGGAGCGCCCTGCTTGGGCGCACACGCCTCGGCATCTTGCTTTTGATCGGAACATACGCTGGCCCGTACCATCAAATTGCCTGCCTGATCAACGTCTTGCTTGACGGCGTCAAACTTGTTGGTGCCCTTGAGTTGAGCCCACGACGGTGACTTGGCCAAGCCCTTGTTGACCACGATACCGAACTGGCCGCCCTTGAATTCGCTGCCAGAAATGTCGACGTCGATGCCGAATGCGCCACCGACCTTGGGCTGACTGGCGACAACCCCAGCGCGGGCGTTGTTGGAAAATCGCGCGTTTTTGATCAATAGACTGGCGCCGTTGAAGGCGCCGATGCCGTCGCCGACATCTTCGGGCATGCCACCCGCTGGCTCAGCGAACTTGCGCGGTTGAGTGTCCTCGACCCGAGTACCGTTCAACTCCAGGCGCCCACCCTTGGTCGCCGCCGCGCCCAACAGACCGTTCTTGCGCAGGCGAGCCTTGTCGGTCAATTGAACCACCGCGCCAGCACCCTGAACCCACACGCCACCAGATTCGTTGCCCGATACCTCACCGTGAATCACCACTTTGGCCAATGCCGCGGCGGCGATCAAACCGGCGCGACCATTGCCGGTGACCGCACTGCCGACATCGACGGAGAGCGCTCCTTGTTTTTGCTTGTCGCTGCTCGCCAATACAATGCCGTCGGCGAAATCAGCGGCGGTCGCCTTCTTGGTGTCGCGAATGGCGCAGCGAGTCACCGTGGCTCCGCCACCAAACACCGCCAAACCAAAGCCTTTATTGCCGCGAATGTCGGTGGCGGAAATTTGGACCGGCATCTTGGGGGCGTCGTTTTGGCCCGGCGAAAATGCTGGATCGACAATCGCGACGCCGCCGCCGTCGTTGTTGGCGATGATGCTCTGGGGGCTGAACGCCGGATCGACGATCGACGTACTGTCGGCATTGGAGGCATTGGGCGCAAACGCCGGATCGACGATCGAAACCGTACCGACGCCCACGGTCAACACCCCGGTGCCGGCGTTGTCTGCGATGGTGCCTTTTTCGACGCTGAGCGCAGCGCCGCCTTGCGCCTGCACGCCGTGACCACCCGTGCCGTCGGTGAGCGCCTTGGTCTTGGTGATCGCGATCTCCGCTAGATTGAGCGTGGTGTCCTGGGCCGAAATGCCATAGCCGCTGGCCCCGGTGACGCTGACGCCGCGGATGGTGGTGGTGCCGATGCCGACGATGGTGATACCGCCGCTGCCGCTAGGGGCAATGATGGCCTTGCCGCTGCCGCCGCCCAATAGGTTGACGCCGCCGACAATCGAGATGCCGGCGGTGTAGGTGCCGGCGCCCAGCACAATCGTATCCCCGCTTTTGGCCGCAGCCGCGGCTTGAGTTGGGGTGGCGTAGGGCTCTTGCTGGGTGCCTTTGCCGGCCGCCGAGCCGCACTTGGCGCTGACGTACACGGCTGAACCAGAGGTCGCTGGAAAGTCGGGCGCGCAGTCTTCTGCACAGCCGCTGGCGGCGAGGCTAAAGGCGAGTGCAAGAATAAGTCGATCGATCTGCGAAAGGAACGGAACGTGCAGACGGCTCGAAAAGCCGCGAGTTCGCGACCCACCGAGCAAGCCATGGGCCGAGGTGCAAAATCGACTTAATTTTGCACGGGCCCTAAGGGCCAAAGCCCAGATAACGCCACCCGCCCAGCCAGATGGATAGACCGCGGCAGTGCGAGACAGGCAGGCAACCCGAGCACGGGTAGGCGAGTTCTTCATGGCCGACAGTGTATCCATGCACGACAATCCGGTGCAAGGTCAAGCTGCCAAGCGCTTCAAGGTCAAGGGGTTTCGGTCTCGTCGTTGCCGGCCACAGGGGTCGAGCGAACATCAAAACCGGCAAAGGCCTCAATCGGTTGTGGCAAAACTTGTACATCTTGCACCAGCGAGTGCAGCGGTCCGCGCCGGCACCACCCGAGCATGGCCTGCACACTGGTCTCGGTGCCGGTAAATACCGCTTCGACGCGGCCGTCGGGCAAATTGCGCACCCATCCGCGTAAGTTTAGCTTTTGCGCGGCCTTGCTAGTCATGGCCCGGTAGCTGACTCCTTGCACCTGACCGCTGACGTAGACGTGGGCTTGGATTTGGCGTTCCCTCATCGGTGCTCATTGGCTGCTGGTGCAATCACCACCGCGGTGTAACAGCGGCCACAGGTTTCAGCAAGCGGAAACAGCAACGGTACCGCGCCGATCCACACCGCCTGTGCGCACTTGGGGCAAACACCAACGCCCCCAAACACGCTGCGCCGCAGACCGGCGATCGTGATCGCGACCAGCGGCCCAGCGACCACCAGCAGCGGCGGCAGCACAAAATGGACAATCGGCACCGCCAAGAAGGCCACTGCCAGCAGCCACAGCAGCGCCAGCCAGCGCAGCGAGCGACGACGTCGCTCCGGAAGCGACCAATCGCGGTAATACACTGCGCCAGCGGTCACGGTGAGCGGCGGCGAGGCCGAAGGTGTTGAAATGGCCACTTGCAGGCACTGGGCCCCTGCGCTCTGCCAGCCCGCGAGCCGCTCGGACTCCTCTGGGGTCAGGGGCAGCGCAGCCAGCAACGACGGAGCACCTAACACGGGCGGAGCACCTAGCACGGGCGGAGCACCTAGCACGGGCGGAGCACCTAGCACGGGCGGAGCACCCGCAGTCATGCCCGGCTCAACAGCCAAGCCTTGTGCGGCAGCGGGCTGGACCACAGCAACTCCGGCAAGGCGTTGTCTTGCAAAATACCGGGCACCAAATCGATACCCGCGGCGGCGTAACAGTGATGCACAAAGGCCGAACAATAAATGGCCCGCTCGTCGGCGCGCCCATAGCGTTTGCCCAGCTGTTGCTTGCGCAGGGCCACCCAACTGCCGATGACCTGCGGAATCGAATAGCGCGCCCGCGTGCCCAGCAGTTCCAGACCTTGCCGCAAGACTGCGGTGGTTTGATCGGCCGACAGCCCAAAGTCCAAGATCGCCAACGTCGGGGCTTGCGCGGCGTCGAGGTATTTGTCGATGCGGTTTTCCTGCACCCCCAACCGCACAAAATGGCTGTGCAAGTCCAGATCGGACTCCAGTACCCAATGCTTGGCGTCCAAGCGCTGGCCCTCGAGCAAAAAGGCGTGCGACCACAGGCTCCATTGTCCATCCACATCCAAGCGCCGCTGGGACTTGCGGATTTGGCGATCGACCCACGAAGCTAAGCCGACCAAACCGACTCGGCCTGGCGCGGCGTAGGCGTCAAAAAACTGGGCGTTGCTCCAGTCACTGGGCACATGTTCAATGTGAATCGTCATGGCGACAAACCTTCAGACGGCAGCAGTTGCAGCATGCGAGTTCGAATCGAATCGGGAAACGCGGTGGCCTTGCGCGTGTCCAAATCGACTAGCGCACAGGCGATGCGCTCAGTAGCGCACACTTCGCCAGTCGCGTCGTTGGTCATGACGTGATCGCTGACGATGACTTTGGCCTTGATTTGCACCAAGCGCGAGACAATCGTCACGGTGTCGCCGGCCCGCACTTCGCGCAGATAGCGCAAGTTTTCTTCGACGGCGGCCATGCCGCGGCGGTTGTCGCGCTGCCAACTGGCGGTGAGGCCCAGATCGGCGAAAAACGCCCAATGCGCCTCGTCAAAGCGGCTGACATAGTGGGCGATGTTAAGATGACCGACGTGGTCGCAATGCCACTGGGTCACCACGCCGCGGTAAGTGATGCGGTCACCCGGATTAGCACGGAGATCGGCACAGGGATCGGCGGGAGCCACCAGGACCTCACACCGCACTCGCAGCGGCGGGCGTAGCGTAGCGCGAAACTGCCGGGGCAAAAAGGGCCGGGGCGGTCGCTGTGGCGCCGTCAATTGTGGCAATCGGTGAGTCAAGTCCAGTTGCGTGTTCCCTTTTTGCGGCCGTTTCGCATAGGCTTGGTGGATGCGGTACTATTTTATTGCCCTACTTTCCTTTGCGTGCATACAATCGGCCTGTGCTTCAGATGGCGCTGGAAACGGCGAAGCTTCGTCCCCGGCCGCTGGCAATTGGCAGGGTATGGATCTGCATTTTCATTTTGAAACTCAGGTGATTAGCCAACTTAAACTGGTGGCGACGTGGACCTGTGGCGGCGAGGGCGGGTGCAAAGGCAGTTTGGCGCCCACCGCGCTGGCCGGGACCTTTGCCGTGACCACCGTGCAGCAACCTTTCGAGTGGCAAGCAGCGACCGACCAAGGACTGCTCAAGCTCAGCGGGGCGTTCAAATCGGCGACCACGGTGGCGGGAACCTACACGGCGCAGTTGGGCGCCTGCTGTGCAGCAACTGGCGCATGGTCAGCGGATTGGGTCGTCGGATCGGTGCCAACGGCCGGCGCTACGGCGACCGTGGCCCCGACTTGGGGCAAAGGCTCGAGCGGCAGTTGGCATCCAGTCCAACCGCGCGCCTCGGTGACGCCTGCCCTACCGGCGAACGCCAGCGCCGATCAGAAGTCGATGGCAATGCTGGTGGAGACCTTGCGCGCGCAGTTGGGTGTGCCGCACGCGGTCCAGCACGAGGCGCTCAATCAGGCGGCCCAAAGTCACGCCGATTTTTACGTCGCCCACAAAGCCCAGTACGACAAGAAAGCCCTCAGTCCGCACGATCAAGATGCGACGTTTGGCGCCGATTTTACCGGCAAAAACGCCAGTGACCGCGCCAAAGCTGCCGGTTTTAGTAATCCAGCAATTGTTGAAATTATGGCATTTTCTGGCAGTCCAGCGGCGGCATTGCAGGGTTGGTTGGATACGGTGTACCACCGGCTGCCCCTGCTGCACCCGCAATTGGATCAATGGGGGTATGGGCAAGCCAAGGGCGGTAAAGCGGCCACCGAGGTCATTGATGCCACCCAAGCGGGTCCGATCGCTGCTGATTTGGTGGTGTACCCGTACCCCAATCAAACGGCGGTGCCCAACGCGTGGAGCGGCAACGAAGGTCCACAGCCACCCAAGCCGCCGCTTGGCTATCCGTCGGGACCGGTGATTTCGGCGCGCTTTGCTGGTACAATTCAGGTCAAGACCCATGAACTTGTGGACCCGCAAAACAAAGCCGTCGATCATGTATGGTTGACGGCGGCCAACGACAAGAATCTGGCGGCATTCGACAACAAGACCGTCGTGCTGTATGCCCACAAGCCGCTGGCGACAGGCGTGTACACCGTCCGGCTGCAAGTGGTGCGCGCAACCAAAGACGAAGTGGTGCAGTGGTCGTTTCGGGTTGGCAACTAGACGCTGTGGGTCGCTTTGCGCCGCGCCCCGAGTTGCGCGTGGCCATCGCGGTGTTGCACGCCCAACAAGGCGCTGATTTTTTTGGAGATACTGCCGAGGCGCGCACCGTTGCCGCCCTGCGATCGCTCGGAATTGGCGCGGACTTGCTGCATGTGCATTACCCGCGAGGCGATGCCGCAGCAGCAACCGCGTTGAACGATCAGGTGCTGCAGTGGTGCGGCGAACACGCGGTCAACGTCGTTGTCGCCGGCCAACTGTGGGATGAAGACCTGCTCGCCCGCTGGCACGCGGCGGGCTGCTTGGTGGTCGGAACCGACGCCTATGGCCAGTGGCGCCAGCACTGTCCCGCTGTTTTGATTGCCCATTTTCCCCAGCACCGCGCGCCGTTGCTGCAAGTCTTGACCGCGTTGCGGCACGGCGACTCGCTGCTGCAATTGCCCAATGTCGCGGTGGCCGACGCGGCCACAAGTGGGTATACCGCCAGCACTGCCGAACCACAACCCTATGCCTCTACTGACGAATTGCGGCTTCCTTTTGCGGCGGCGACCGACGCGGTGGTGTTCGGCGATCCGCGCAATCAGGACGGCTCGCTGCCCGCGGTCCGCAAGACGCTGGACACCAACAGTGGCTGTCCGTTTGCCGATGACGCTGCCGCCAATGAACACTATGCCGGTATTGAGCTTGGCGATCGCCAAATAGCGCACAAAGGCTGCGCATTCTGCTTTATGGGTGGCGACTACCGCGCGTTGCCTGTCGCGCAGACGGTGGCCGCACACCTGGCCCAGATCAGCTTTTGGCAAGCGCAGTTGCCGTGCGACGCCGCTGGGCGTTCGGTCTTGCAGGAGCTGGTGGTGCGCGATCAAGCCGCGTTGCGCTACCTGCCCGAACTGATCGAAGCAGGCAAAAGTGCAGGGTTACAGGCCGTTGGACTGCTCGTGCCAGGCCGCGGTGATTCTATCTTGCGCTACGGCAGTCAGCTGCGGCAGGCAGCCCAAGCGTGTGGCGATTCGGGCTGGTGGTTCACCATTCACCTGATCGGCTTTGAGAGTTTTAGCCAGCCGCAGCTCGACCTGTACAACAAAGGCGTCACGGTCGGCGAATACGCCGAGGCGCTGCGACAGATGCGCGCGCTGCACCGCGAATTTCCGCAGGCGTTTCGCTTGTATGCCTATGGGGCTAGCTCGTTCATTTTGTTCAATCCGTGGACGACGTTGGCCGATTTGGAAGCGACGGCCCAGTTTTGCGACGACAACGCGGTCGGCGACTTGGCCCACGGGCTGACCTTGTCGCGGTTGCGCCTGTACCCCAACTTGCCGGTGTACTGGAAGGCCAAGCACGACGGTCTGCTAGTGGACGAGCCACCGGCTGCCGATCGCGGTGCCGCGTTTGCCGGTTACGCCGCCGAGGCCACCTGGCGTTACCGCGACCCGCGCCTGCAGGTGGTCGAGACCCTGCATCGCCTGCTGGTGGAACACGTACCGCCCAATGAAGGCGTCGGGCTGTTGCGGACGGTGGTGCGCTGGGCGCGCGCGGTCTTGCCTGAAGGCGGCGAAGTGGCGGACCTGCCGACCGCGCTGCAATTGCAGACTATTGTGCAGCAATTTAGGCAGTTACGCCAACTGTGGCAGCGCGACCAACCGGCGGACCTGCAGTTCGCCGCCCGGCGCGTCAATCAACAGCGCACCGTCATCGCTGGTCGCACCTGCAACAACCGCTGTCGCACCTGTACCGCCGGCCACGCGCAGTTTCTGGATCGCCACGACAGCGTGCGCGCAGCGGTCCAGACCGCGGCTGCCACCGGCCAAGTGGTATTTGCCGGCCGCGAGCCCACGCTTTTGCCACATCTTTTGGCCCATGTGCGCTTGGCCGCCAAGGCCGGGGCGACCCGCATTGAAGCGCTGACCAATGGGCGAGCGCTGAGCACCCCGGGGGCGGTCGAACACTTGCAGCGCGCGGGCCTGACCGGGTTAGCGGTCAAGCGCCATCGCTTGCACGACGGCGACGAGGACGAGATCACGCGGTCGCCGGGCTCTGGGATTCAAAATCGAAAAGCAATTGCGCAGTTACGGGTCGCCGCTCTGCACTGGACGCTGCATTGGCTGGTGGTGGCGGAGGGCGTAGCTGAGCTGCCCGATGTGCCTGCGTGGGCCAAGGCGCATGGGGCGCGGACGTTGGTGGTGCAAGTGCTGGCCGGGGAGATGGAGTTGGCGAATTTATTCAGTTGGCGTGCGGGGTTGGAGCAGTTAGTGGCGGCGGCTGAGCGGGTGGGGCTGCCGGTGCAACTGCAGGGGGCCTGATTTGGCGGGGGGCTTGAGATTTTGCGGGCTTGAGCGGGTGAGTGGTTGGGGCAGGCCGTGGTGGCAGGATGAACCGGGGACAACGTGCACACCTGAACTGGGTCCGAACCGGGGACATGGTTTACAGGGTCCGGCGCAGGCACTGGCACGGCGCTTCAGCCGCTTGGGCAGGCATCTACTTAGGCTGGGGCGGTGCGCGCACCCCACCGCGCCACAGCCGCGGACCGTTGCGCGCTACAAGGATGCTCAGTGGCCTGCTACGCTAGTGTCGCGCTCCGCACTCAGACGTGCCGCCGCTAGGACGCCATGGAAACTGCCGCCAAGTCCACCCAAACCACCAGCCGCGCCACGCCTGCGGCGACACCCACCAGTCCGGCTCCAGCCGGCGCGCCGGCTTCAGCTCCGGCTGCTGCCAGCTACGCCACCGGGCGCGCGGCAACCCAGCCAGCCGGCGCGGGCACCACGGCGGCACCGGCGAGCGCGGCTGAAACCGACATCGTCACCACCGCGATCGCCGGTGGCCAGCGCAACGTGAACTTATTGACCGACAAGCTCTTTTACAGCCGGCATCCGACGCTGCAGGGCCAGCGCGTGGTCGCGGGGTCGACACTGGCGAGCGAGTGGACCCAGATACGCGATACGTTGATCAAGCCCCAGTTGCAGGCTGCCGCTTCAGCACCGGCAGCTGGATCCGCTGGCGACGATTCCGGGGCCAGCGCTTCAACTGCCGCCTCACCCGCCAAAGCCGATCCAGCGCCCGCCGCGGCACCGGCCACCGCGCCCACAGCCGAGGCCGCACCGATAACGCCGGCGGCAGCCGCGCCTGCAGCCACAGCAGCAGCAGAAGCGGCACCGGCAGCCACAGCAGCGGCAGAAGCGGCACCGGCAGCCACAGCAGCAGCAGAAGCGGCACCGGCAGCCACAGCAGCGGCAACGGAACCCTCAATGCTAGACCGTGCGAAGTCCGCAGCGGGCGCCGGCATCGATGCCGCAGTCGATGGTGCCAAGTCCGCGGCGACTTCGGCTTGGAGTTGGTTGACCGGCCCGGCCGGGGCCAGTGACGCTGGCGGTGTCGGCGGTCCCGCGCCGTCTGGCGAGGCGGGCGCCGCTGGCGGCCCAACTGCGCAAGCAAGTGGCGAGTCTGGCGCAGTAGTGGCCGGACCAGCCGCGGCCGCCGAGGCCCCGCTGGCCGCCAATCCCGCAGCCGACGAACTCAAGACGCTGATGGCCAACGAGCGCCTGGACCCCGACCAGATCAAGCGCGCGCGCGAACTCATCGGCGAGTTGCCGACAGACCAGCAGGCGGGAGCCTTCGAGGCACTGCAGACCAAAAATGCCTACCACAGCCAGCGCGACAACGCGAGCACCGCTGACGACGCCACTCAAGACAACATGTGCAACCTGACCTCGCTCGCCATGTGCCTAGAGTATCAGGGCATTAAGAACCCGAAGGTGCTGGACGGCAAGGTCTACGAGCAGTTCGAGGACTACCTGGAGGCCATGCGCATCAAGGACAAGCTCGGCCCGCGCACGGAGTCGGGCACGCTGCAAAAGGTCGCGGCCAAGTTCGGCGTGACCGGATGGACGCCACTGTGGTCGGGCGCCGGCAAGACTACCAGCCGCGACGACTGGACCGGCTGGAACGCGGCGCACTTGGCAACCGGCAAAAGCATTATCATGTCGATCAAGGGCCACATCGTGCGGGTGCAAGGAGTCAGCGAGGGCGGCCTAGTGGTCGATGACCCCTACGGGGTGGTTAAGCTGCAAAAGGCGAGCGCCGCCGACTACTACTACAAGGACGACAACGGCGACACCAAGGCCAAGGGCGGCCGGGTGGCCAGCAGCTACAGCGCCAGCAAGGGCGCCCAAACGAACGAAAAGGGCATGGCTGACAACAAGGGCGAGGACAACGTGTGGCCGTGGGCCGACGTCGAAGCCCATGCCATGTGGTGGGCAGTGGCGATAGGCTGAGTGGGCCATGGCATGGTGAGAATTCGTCCCCACCTGCGCCAAAACGTCGCGAGTACACCCACGATGCCACTGCCTTGCCGCAATCGGTCCCCTTCTCTACGCTTGCCGCGCGCCACGCTTGAGCGCGACGGATTCTCATGCGCAGCACCCACCACTGGTCGATTGGCCTTGCCGTTGCCCTGACCGCAGCTTGCGCGACGCCTACGTCCCCCACTTCGGCCACTGCGACCGGCGCCAACGACGCGACAACCGCGTTTGGCGACACGGCAAGCACCGAAGCGGTCAGCTCGGAAACAATGGGCGGTGACGCCATTGTCGGTGACGCCAGTGCCGGTGACGCCGCCGCGGGAGACACAACCGGGTCAGACCTAGCAAGCGGCGACGCCGCCAAGGCCGATCAGCCCGCAGCGGACCAAAGCGGCGCAGACGCCAGCCCCAGCGATGGCGTGGTAGCCGACGCCAAGGCCGCCGACACGGCCCCGCAAGCCGATGTCGCAGCAACCGAGACTGCCGCTGCAGATGCAGCCGTGACCGACGCCGCCACCAGCGATGCCACGGCAGCAGTTGCCGATGCCACCGTCGCGGACGCCGCCAAAGACTTGCCGCCGACCCAGCCGCTGGGCAAGGTCGGTGCGTGCAAGGCCGGCGCTCCGGGCTACAACTCGTGCTTTACCCAAGCGTTCCTGCAGTGTCTGCTGCCCGGCCCGACCTGCAAGGCCGTCAGCACGTTTTCGCCCACCACCGACACCTTCACCACCACCTGGTCCAACGGCAGCGTGCTGGCATGCGTGACCACCACTTCGGGCGCCGAGGGCACCATCAGCTGCACCGGCCATGGTCCCGACGGCAAAGCCTGCTTGCAATACCTGCAGAAATTTAAAGACGAAATGCCGGCCAGCACCACCGTCACTGGGCCCAACGGCAACCACTCGCTCGCTTACGACGCCAAACTCAAGGTCGCAGTGACTTGCGGCGATGGCAGCAAGGAGGCCTACGCCAAGCCCGAGGACCTGTGCTACCCGTTGCAGTCTGATGTGTGCGAGGAGAACGTGGGCGGTGGCGGCTGAGGACTGCAGAGTCGCTGGCCGAGCGTGCGGGCAAAGTGTTCGAGCGACTGCTCAACGAACAAGGCCCCCAGAGGCGCGGCGGCGGTGTGGCAGCGCTGCCGGCGGTCGATGAGCCCCCTGAGCCCCAGACTCAGCCCCAGGCTCAGCCCCAGCACGGTTGGCTGACAGGGGCCGGGGTTCGCTAACAGGGGCCGGGGTTCGCTAACAGGGG
>SHZD01000105.1 GCA_009692465.1 Myxococcales bacterium | reverse complement strand
ACTGTCCGAAACTGCACGGATTCACTCGGGGCAGTTCTCGGACAGTTGAGAATAGTTGACTGGCTAGGAGACTGTCGGATCGTAATAGATTCATTGTGTATAACCGGATAGACATTTCACAACCGATTGATTTCCGACAGGCTCCTAGCTGACCCGTTGTCGCACATGATGGCGAATCTGCCGCCGCCACCAATGCCATTCGTGGCTGACGTCGCTACCCCAAATATCGCGCCACAGCGGAATGTCCCGGCTCTTGAGCGCTAAGGCTAGCTTCTCCGTTTCGTTGAGACAGGTTGCCTCAAAATTGCCGCGACCGCACACCAGCGTGATGTGGGTATGCCGCCGGATGCGCTCCAGATGCTCGCCGCTCAGATTCCACGCATAGGCTAGCGGATCGCTGTAGTAGACCCCATCATCGGCGTGGCCGTTGGTAAAGTAGCGGCCGCTATAGCGACCGGAAAAACCAACCGCTTGCGCAAAAACTTCTGGAAATTTTAATGCAAAATTAACGGCATACAACGCGCCCACGCTGGCGCCCATCACCACGACGTCGCCGCGACCCGTTTCTTGGCGGGCTCGTGGCACCAGTTCTTCAACGATAAAGCGCTCATAGGCCTGATGGCGGCGCATGCGGTGGGCGACGTCCCAGTGGTCGCTGGTCCAAGTCTCGCTGACATTGGTTTCAGGGCAATACAGCTTGACTTGGCCGCGGGCCAACAGGTCGCTGAGGGCTTCGACCACGCCATGCCGCTGCCACTCATGGGCATAGCCGCCAGCGGTCGGAAAGGCGATCAGCGGCCACCCGGCGTGGCCAAATGTCCACATATGCACGGGTCGACCAAAATGAGCGCTCGGCATGCGTTCATAGTGGGCGTTCAGTGGGTTGTGAAAGTCCAAAATGCGATGGCTGGAGGCGATTGACGCGGTCATGTCCTAGGTGAGCGCCGACGACGAGTGTCAGCCCGAAAGAGCGTAGCGGTTTTGGTTTGGCCGTCAATGATTGTTGGTGCGAATTTGTAAAGGCTCGATGGCCCGCCACCCGACATCGCCGGCCGTCGACGTCACGGCGGTCAACGGCTGCAACAATTCCATCCGATCAGACGGTTACCGAGTCAGGGTGAACTCGTCCAACTTTTCGTTGCCGTCACCGCTCCAGGCCGTCACGGTCAGCGCCTTGCCATTGACCAGCAGTTGAGCGTAGTTGTTCTTTTCGCCGTGCACCGACACTTTGGTCCACCATTTGGTTCCGTTCTTGTACGGTGGCGCAAAAAAGCCACCGGCGACCACGTAGGTGACGCCTTTGTCTTGAGTGGTCTCTTTATTCGCAATAATCGGCACACTGCGCTCGTATAGGTGGTCGTGGCCATTGATGACAAGGTCGACGCCGTGCTTCTCGAACAGCGGCACCCACGTCGCCACGACGTAGCCCGTCTGGCCATGCGGCCCCGCCGAATAGGTGGTGTGGTGGTATTGCACAATCGTCCAGTCGATGTCCTTGTCATTTTGGGCTTTTTGCAGATCGGCCGCCAGCCACTTTGCAGTATCTTCACATGATTCCAAGGAGTTGCTGTCCAAACCCACAAAGTGGACGTTGCCAAAGTCCAGCGCCCAAGCGTGCTCGACGTAGTCCGAAGGCAGACCCGGCATCGCCGGCAGCGCAAACTGGTTGTAGTACACCGCCGCGAAAACTTCGTGATTGCCCTGCACTGGCAGCAGCGGATGGGCGTCCAAAATGGGCTCCAGCGCCTTGAACCATTCGTTCCACTCCGTCTGCACACCAACAGAATTCATATCACCGGAGAAAAACCATGCAAGTGCTGGAATCTTAGCGTATTCTGGGCTGCGCAGCGTAATCGGCTTGGCCCCGCCGCGGCTATCTCCGGCAAACACAAACGGCATCGCCGTGCGCGTCCCTTTGGTTGGAGCCGTTCGAAAGCGCCCCACCTTACCCAATTCGGGCGCCACCAACTTTTTTTGGCCGGCGTCCAACTGAGTCCAGGTCCCAACGCGAAACACATAATCTGTTTCAGGCTTTAGGTCTTTGAGCTCAACCGTCCACGCCACCAGTGTCGCTTGGCTCTCACCGACGACCGTGTCGTACAACGCGCCCGTGCCCTGGGCAACCTGACCGTTTTTAAGTAAGTAGCGCCCGTCCGCGCACATCGGCTCCGCTTGCCCAAAAACGACTCGGGGAGTATAGGCTTTCAGATCAGTTACTTCTGTCGTCCACGTCACCGTCAACGTCGTCGCTGTATCGTGCTGCCAAGTCATGTGCTGGTTGCGCACCAGTCGCTTGGGATCGTTGTGCAACTTGGGCGCCGGCGGCGTTTGCGGCAGCAAGGCCCCACACGGCCCAGCGGGACCCACTTCAAAGTCAAAACCGGCAACGAGCGCCGCCGTTACTGCCGTTGCATCGCCGGTTAGGCCCGCCCCATCCGCCACCGCGGCATCGACCACGTCGGCCGCTGGTTCGACATCTTGAGGCGGCGTCTGGTTGCTGCTACCACTACCAGAACCTGAAACCTGACAAGAAAATGCCGCCAACAAGGCGACCGCCGCTGCCCCAATCCCTTGATTGCGCTTCAAACTCACTAGCGATTGTGCCGACATGGCTGCGGTCATCCTCGTCACTTGCTATGTATCCACCGCAACTTTGCTGCTGCTAGCGCCCGTTGCCGCGCCGCTTGCAACCAGTGCCGTCGCTGCTTGTAGGTGTTTTCGTCGCTCAACTGCGCGCTGATCTGGTCGCGCACTTGATCCAGACTCAGTTTGCGCTGCGGCCGCCGTTCGTGCAACAGCATGATGTGCAGACCCCAGGCGGAGTGCACGATTGGAGTACGCTCGCCCACTTTGATCGCCGCTAGCGCCGCAGCCAGCGGCAGATCGACGAGATCGAGCCGTAACCAACCGCGATCGCCGCCTTGGGCCGCATCAGGCGTTTGCGACAGTACCCGTGCCACGTTGGCAAACGGCTCACCGCGTGCCAGGCGCTCACTGGCGACGATCATCACCGCTCGCGCCCGCTGCACTTCGTCGGTCGCCTGGCTGGCCAGCGGCACGGCAATCTCCTGCACCCGCACGTGAGCCGGCACTTCGACTGTGCTCCAGCGCCGAGTGTAGCGGTCGACGATGGCCGCTTCGGCAATTTGGGTAGCATCGGCAGGCAGTTGCAGATTGACGGCCAGTTTGCAGTGCATCGCTCGCTTCCAACCCAGCGGCGACTGGCCCAGTTGGGCAAGTTGCAGCTTCCACGCCGCAGGACCGCCCTGTCGTTCCTGCGTTTCATTTGTAATGGCATCGACTTTGCGCTCCAGCTCCGCCTGAACGCGGGCAGCCAATCCATGCAGCGCCAGCAAGCGATCGACTTCTTCCTGAGCTGCTTGGCGCAGGCTCGGCTGATCGGCAGCGCGGTCAGGGGCAAGCAACGCCGCGACCTGGGACCGAACTAGGGCCTGCCCATACACCATCGCCAGCACCGGATCGGCTTGCGTCTTGCGTTTAGCCACAAGCGGACCGGCGACCAGGGTCGCAACGCCGACCGCAAGAGCCAGCCACGCCAGCGTCCAGCGCCGCTCAGTCATCGCCATCAGCATCGTCAAAGGGCGAATAGCGCACAAGCGGCCACGGTGCCACCTTGCCGGTGTACATCTCCCACAACAGTCGACCTAGGCCTGGGGCGTCGTCGAAGGTCTTGGGACCAATCTGGGCCCACTGGGCGGCGATTTTCTTGGTCCATTTCTTGTTTTTTTCGTCTTTGTTCAAAGTGTTCGCATACAAACGCGGTGCGTGCTGGTAGGCCGTGGTGTCCGCTTTGCCGACAAAGCAGCCGTAAATCGGCGCGGCCAGCGCATCCAGTTCGGTCAACGGCGTAATAGCGAGAGCCCGCTCCATAGTGGCATGTATCGCGCCGAACGCGTGATGGGTCTTGTTCAAATGCCCGCGCTTGGCCCACGGCGACACCACAATCAGCGGGCTGCGGTGGTAAGCCACCGAATCGCCGCCGTCTTGAGGATCGTCCTCAAAGATGAACACCACGGTAGAAGTCCAATCTTTATGCAGGCTTATGGCTTCAATGATTACGCCAGTTGCTTCATCGTTGTCCGCCACCATCGACTTGGGTGACGGCCACTGTGGATCGCCACCGCAACAAGTGTGGTTAGCCGGCACCGACAACACCGCGAAATTGGGCAGATCTTTGCCTTTTATTTCTTGAGCAAACCACTTGGCCTTGTCGATGTCGGGCACCGACATGCTGAACACCAGCCCCGGATACTCTTGGTGCAGCACTTGGGTCAGCGAGAAGGCATCCCACATGCCGACAATTTCTCCATAGCTGCGCACAGTTAGACCGTGAGCCAGCACCTGCTGAAAGAAATTGCCACGACCCGGCCGTGAACTCGCTCCGACGCCCCATGTGACTTCGGCGCCCTTGTCGCCCAAACGGTAATGTTTTTCAATATAATCAGATGCTTTGCCGGCTGTAGCGTAACTGTGCCCAGTCGCAGAGTAGTCGCCGTCGGTATAGAAATTGTCGAGTAAGCAGTATTCTTTGGCTAATTTGTGCAGATTCGGGGTGTATTCTTCGCCAAACAGCGTGTACTTTGGATCGGCGGTGATTCCGGTAATTTCTCCTGCAAGATCGCCTAACTGCACGTCAAATGTCTTGTTTTCGCGCATCAGGTAAATCACGTGCTTGATCGGCGACGAACCGCCTGCCTCGGGCAGCACGGGCTGGACGTCGGCAGGCACGGGTACCCGGCCGATGCCCGTCAGACCCACCATATTGTCCAAGACTTCCGCTTGCCAAACCTTGAGTTGCGGGTCGGCGGGCACGTCGATCAGGCTTAAGGTGCCCATGTAGCCTTCATCCAAGCTGCCGTCTTGCCAGCCTTTAGGGAAGCCGGTGCCCTTGGCATTGACCACCACCAGTTTGGCACCTGTGGAATCGACCGCTACCCCCGACGGATACCACCCGACCGGCACGCTGCCGACGACACTAGCCGACTTGGTATCGATAGCCACGATTTCATTGGACATTGCACAGGCGACATACAATCGCGATCCGGTGGGGGACAGCGCCATCCAGCCCGGATCGCGGCCCTGCGGCGCCATGCCGACCAGATTGCTCAAGTTGAGCGATATCTTGGTTAAAATCCCCCAGTTGTGGGTGTCGATGATCGCCACAAAGTCGCCTTCGACGGAGGAGGCGTACAGACGCTTGCCATCGGCAGCCAGCGCCAAACTTTGGGCGTTGAAACCCAAGTGCAAGGCCTGTTCTAACGGCGGATCGGCCCAGGTTGCGGTGTCGACCCGCTGGATCAGCCCCGGGGCCCAGGACACGGTGTAAACCGACTTGCCGTCGGGCGCGACCGCGATGTCGTAAGGTGCCGCTTGCAAAATAGCCGCACTCGCTAACTCACCAGTCTCACTATTGAATCGCCATAGCGCGGGCTGCGATTTGGAACCAGGCGTCACTTTACCCGTAAGAACAGCGCAGTACACGCCTTTGCCGTCGGGCGAAGGCGCAAAGCCGTGGCAGCCGTACTCTTTGGCGTAGGTCTTGTCTTTGCTCAGCTTGCCATTGGCCGCGACGGCATAGCGAAACGCCGGACTTTGGGGTCCGCCCGAGGCATACAGGTACTTCGTATCGGCTGAAAACGTCAACCAGCGGTAAACAAACACTTCATTGACCGTTTGGATGACCGTCCCTGCGGCCAAATCTACGACTTGAACGGCTTTGGCCTTGCCGGCATTGGCCACGTAGGCCAAGGCACCATTGGGATGAAAAGTGACACCCATGGGGTAAGCGCCTAGAAATACTTGTTTTCCTGCCGGAGTCAGCAACCGGCCATTGGGCAACACCCATACTTGCTGACCGGTTTTGGGATCCTTGGTCAGCCCAGGCGGCAAAGTCGGGTCCAAGGCAAAGCGCGATGGCGGGGCGATAATGGCTACCGAAGGCTTCTTGGCATACTCGCCGGCTTTGGTTTGGGTATCGGCTGGACCAGCAAATAGAAAGTCGGGCGGCCCAAGGGCCGTATCCGCGGGCTCAGGCAACGCAGTTTCGCCTACTGAATCAGCAGTTATGGCCACTTCGGCAACAGTGTCAGCCGTCGAAGCTGAAGCCGGCGTAGCCGCAGCCGTGGGTGCCGAATTGCCGCATCCCAAAGCGAAAACCACAGTCCAGGCATAGAGCGCCAGCCAACGGGCAATTGCAGCGAGCGCGGGTGAATTCATGCGGGTATCCGGCGACCGTGGTGAGCACGGCGGCCAATTGTGCAGGCCCTCGGCGACAGAGGCAAGCCGTAATGCAGCGATCCCCCGCTTTGGGCGCATCTGTGCGTCGCTGCGGCGCTTTCCTCCTAGGAGCGTGTCGGAGTATTCCGACTCGCTCCTAGCGCCGTCTGGCTAGACGGCGGCAACTGTCCGAAACTGCACGGATTCACTCCGGGCAGTTCTTGGACAGTTGAGAATATCTGAGAAGCTAGGAGACTGTCGGATCGCACTAGATTCATTGTGTATAACCGCAAAGATATTTCATAACCGATTGATTTCCGACAGGCTCCTAGACAGTTCGCAGGACTGTCTCATTGGCGTACGCAAGTACGCCTCAGTCGTCAAGCCCCTTGTTCCTTGTCGAGCGACAGGGCACTGGCATCCCAAATCGGGGTCGCGGGGAATTTCGGTGGTGAATTTGGGAATGCTGGCCATAAGTGTTAGCGCGGCGCGGTGTCGCGGTCAGGCCGGCAATTGCAGCCGACAGCAATCCATTGCCATCGCCGCCCAAAACCGCCATGCTTTCGCGGCGCCTGCGCGCCTGAGTCCGGATTCATGCCTCCACTTCGTCCCCTTGCCGCCGCCGTCGTTTGCAGTTTTGCTGTAGTTGTCCTTGGGTGTGGTGAAAAAAAGGTAGTGTGTCCACCTAATTACCATGCGGTCGGCACGTTTTGTTATGAAAATGAAGTCGCCGTCACCGACACCTCCGGCGCCTCGGGCTTCGATTCTTCGCTGCCGGCCTTGGATTCGGGCAATGCAACGGCAGACACCGGGCCAACGGACGCCTCCAAGCTGGACGGCGGCGGAGCCGACAGCGGCAGTGACGCCGCCACCGATGGCAATGCAGACGCAGTAAGCAAGCCTGATACCACCAAAGTCGACAGCAAGCCCGGCGGCAAGAACGTGATCGGCGCGGCCTGTGGTGACGACCTCGATTGCGTGTCGGGGCTGCAGTGCTTTTCGTGGCCCAAAGGCTATTGCACGGTGGTCAACTGCGATGCGCCGGGGAGCAATTGCCCTGGCTCATCAGTATGTTACGCTGAACCCAAAGCGACCAAGCTGTGCCATTTCGCCTGTGATACCGACCCCGACTGCCGCACCGCCGATGGCTACGCCTGCAAGCGCTTGACCGCCGAGTTTGGCGGCATTGAGGCGCGCATGTGCTCGCCGTCGGGCAAAAACCCGGTCGGGCTAGGCTGCACCAAAGCCAGCGAATGCCAAGGGTCTGCCACGTGCCTGACCGATATGGCGGGCGGCTACTGCGCGCGCATTGGCTGCGGCAACGCAGACCCGTGCGACAGTGGCGCGGCGTGTGTATTGCGCAATGGCAAGCCTACTTGTCTCAAGGTGTGCACCGCCGACGTGCAGTGCCAGATCGGCGGAGGCAACCCGCGAAAATGCGTGGATAAAACTGACTTGAGCAAAGCCGCGGTCAAGGTGTGTCTGGATTCCAGCAAGTCGTCCCCAGTGGGCGCTACCTGCCTGACCGATCTGGACTGTGACACCAAAATCTGCAGTATCTTTGCTAAAGGCACGTGCACCACCGGCGGCCAACCGTGTTTGGGCGATGAGCAATGCGGGGCGGCTGGCCCGTGCAAGATCGAAGCTGGGAAGGAAAAGGGCGTGTGCACCGCCGCGTGCGCGCCGGACAAGAAATGCCCTGTTAATTCAGTATGTGTGCCGACCAAGGACAAAACCGCGGGGGTCTGCCAGCCCGCCTGCAAGGGCCCTGGCGACGACGCGAGTTGCGGCGGAGTGCCCGGCCTGCAGTGCGTCTATGGCCAACCGCTGGCTATTATTGGCGTCAACAGTACGGCGGCCTACGCCTGTGCGCCGATCCCCGCTGGGGGCGCTGGCGCAATGTGTGTCGAAACTAAAGAGTGTAACAACGCGCTATGTTTGACTAATAACGACAAATCGGCCGGATTTTGCGCGCCCGCTTGTGGCAGCGCCAAGTTTTGCACGTTCGGCTCGGCATGCGACGACAACGGCATGGCGCAGTGCTTTAAGATGTGTTCTGGTGACTTCGACTGCCCGGCGCAGATGGCGTGCAAGGGCCTGTCGGGATTGGCGGCTAAAGTGTGCCTGCCACCGTAGAGAGTTGCAGCACGCCGCGCCCGGCACCCTCGATAGATGAAACTTTTCAGCGTGCTGCATGGCGACCGGGCCTCCGGGCGCCCGCGCGGCTACGCAGCACACGTGGGGCGGCGCGCCCCGAGTTTCTAGTTAGCCGATCAAATCGGATTTGCTCGGCGTCTCCCTGTTTGTTTCGTGGGTCGCGAGCGTGCGCCCAGAGCGTTACGTCGCTCCGTTTTTGTTCGGGAATTTTGTGCGGTTGGCCCTATTTGGCCTAGTCTTTGCGACGACGATCGGGTGCCGACTGCCTAGGGGCCTGTCGGAAATCAATCGGTTGTTAAATGTCTATCAGGTTATACACAATGAATCTATTACGATCCGACAGGCTCCTAGCCAGTCAAATAATTCAACTGTCCGAGAACTGCCCGGAGTGAATCCGTGCAGTTTCGGACAGTTGCCGCCGTCTAGCCACACGGCGCTAGGAGCGAGTCGGAATACTCCGACACGCTCCTAGGACTCGCTGGTCCCAAATTCACCACCGAAATTCCCCGCGGCCCCCGATTTGGGATGCCAGTGCCCTGTCGCTCGCGGTCGCTCGACAAGGAGCAAGGAGCCTTTCTGTCAGGGGCGTACTCTCGTACGTCCCTGACAGAAAAGTGACGCAGTGACGCTGAGATGCGCCCAAAGCGGGGGATCGCGGTGGTCAAGGAGCCTTGTCGGCCTGGGTCCACGTCGATTTGACCTTGGCGAAAGCGGCAGCATCGCCAAGTGCCGTATCGATAGCGCCACCGTAGGGCAAATAGGTAGTGAGTTTGCCGGACTTGCTGTAGACCATCATATCGTCTTTGAAACCAGCATGTTGGCCCCACGCATCGACTGCGTCGGTGTCCTGCAGAATCGGAAAATCACCCTTGGCAATCAAAGTGGCAACCGAATCCGCGGTGCCGGCCAGATTGACCACGACCAAATTGACTTTGAGGCCCGCTTTTTCGATTTCTTCTTTCATCTCTTGAAGTTTCCCAGCCTGGGAAACGCAAAAGCCTCAACTTGCACTGAGAAGTGCCACCATCGTCGGCTTACCGACAAAGGCGGTGAGACCGTACACCTTTTTGAACTGCGCACTTTTGGTGTTGAGGTCCTCTAGCACGTAAGTCGGATACTTGGCGCCAACGCAGGTCGGACCGGCACACGTTGCCGAGTCAGGTGCTAAACCGTCGACTGCGGCCACGTCTGCGGTCGAATCGCCGACTGGCGTAGTTTCGGCCGCTGCGGTGTTATCGGCACCACTAGCATCAACAGAAGACGCTGTTTCAGCAATGACGTCAGGCTGTTGAGCGTCGGCAACCACCGTAGCGTCCGCGATCGGAGTCGTTTCTGCAGCACTACCGCTGTCGGCGGACGATGCAGTTTCGGCAACAATGTCTGGCTGTTCCGTGTCGGCGACCACTGGCGCGTCCGTCGCAACTTGGGCGGTATCGGCGATGCTGGCATCCGTCGGGCTCACTTCGGGTGCCGCTGTGTCTGCTTGCGCGGTGTCTGCTTGCGCGGTGTCAGTTTGGGCAGAATCGACGGCCGCAACCGTGCCATCGCCCGCAGAAGCGCTATCGGCGGCAGCCGTGTCGGCTTTGGCAGCGGGTGGGGCGGTCGCGCTGCAACTGGTCAGCACGAATGCAGCCAGCCAGGCCGCGCGAAAGTCGAAGTCTCGGATTGCCACGGCACACTCCACAGCCGGACGAGCCGACGCGGCGGGTAGAATGGCGGCGGGGTCGACCAATTGCAACTGGTTTTGCGTGCAGAAGACCCAAAGTGCGCTGATCCGGGGTGGCGCGGTGGGGCGCTAGTCGGCCTATCAGCCGTCAGCGGATTCGCGATCTACCCGCGCACCGGCTGGCCCAAATCGCGACAGGTCTGCAGGGCGGCGTAGCGCAGATCGGTCTCCGTAATACACTGGCCGCGACTGGCCACGGCGAAGGCGGCGCGCAGAATCGCGTTCATGATCTGCGCGCCGGGCAGTTCAAACTGCTGGCCCAAGTCTTCGAAATCGATCCCCTCGGCGACGGCGGCCTGAGCGGGTAACATCTTGCGCCACATCAGGGCCCGGGCAGCCGCATCGGGAAACGGAAAGCAAATGCGAAAGCGCAGGCGGCGCTTGAATGCTTCGTCGATGCCAGCTTCTAGGTTGGTGGTTAAGATGGAAATTCCGTCGAATTCTTCCATTCTTTGAAGGAGATAATTCACTTCTAGGTTCGCATAGCGGTCGTTGCTCGATTTGACCTCAGTGCGTTTGGCAAACAGCGAGTCCGCTTCGTCGAACAGCAAAATGGCGCGTTGGCCTTGGGCTTCGTCGAATAGTTTTCCAAGGTTGCGCTCAGTTTCACCGACCCACTTGCTGACCATGCGGCTCAAATCTACCCGGTACAACTGCAGGCCGAGTTCAGCTGCCAACAAGCCGGCGACCATGGTCTTGCCGGTGCCCGAAGGCCCATACAACAACACGCCGACGCCGCGCCCGTACGGCAGCCGCTGGCTAAACCCCCAATCGTTCATGACTTTTTGGCGGCCGCGCGAAAACCGGGTGACTTCTTCCAGACGCTCTTGGATCTCGGCTGGCAACACCATGTCGGACCAACTCAGGGTCGTATCAAGAGGAGTCGCAGTTTCTCCTAGTAACTGCGCCTGGTTAGCCTGCGCTGCCCGCCACAGGTCGGCCTTTTGCGGCTGTGGATTGGCGACGCGAGCCTGGCGCACGGCCCGCACAATGCCGCCGCCGTTGAGCGGAAAGCGTCGGGCAAGCTCCGGGACCAACAAGGGATCGCTGGGCTGATGGCGGCCAAGGGCGCGCTGCCACAACTGACCGCGCGTATGAGCGGAAGGCGCTGGCACCAGTACGGTACGCCAGTCGCCAAAATGCCGCGCTTGGGCGGTGTCGATGTGCAGCACGACCGGTGACCCTAAATCAGCAAGCACTACATGAACTTGAGCGAGCCAAGTCGGCGAGGGCAGCTGAGACAGGCACAGCACGGCGACCGCACGGCTGACCAACGCCTCCAAACGCACGCCGGCCAACAACGAATGCAGGGCCTGAGCGTCGAGATCGGCGGCCACCGGCACCTTGAGCAGGCGCATCCCTGGGTGCATGGCGCGGATCGCGATTTCGGTGATCACGGTGCGACCGCTGCCGTGCTCGCCGCACAGGGCCACCCGGGCGACGGTCGACTGCAGAGCGGTCTGGATTTCGCTCACTAGCGCCGCGCGCTCACTGTCTTCGGCTAAGAAATCCTGAAGTTGCGCCTTGGCGATGCGCAATTCGCTGTTGGTCGGCAGGCGCTCATCGCAAGCGGCGTCGCCCAGTACCGCCAATGCGACACGCTGGGCCAGACGCACCGCCCTGCCCTGCAAACCGCCGTTGGCGACCCCGCTCATCGGCCCCAACTCGACTACGCCGGCGCGGACCAAGGTGCCGCTCGGCCCAAGCATCGAGGTGACTTCCAGCCGATGGCGTTGCTCGTGGGCGACGAGATCGACGACAAAGCCGATATCCATGGTCTTGCGCGATAGGTCGTCCCATGCCGCCGAATAAGCGCGTTCAAACGACGCGTCGACCTCGGGGGCCAGCAACGCGCGCAGGGCGTCGCGCTCGGTGGCTTGCAAAGCCAGCGCTTCGCCAATGCGATACAGCGGAAGATCGACGCCGGCCTCGGCACTTAGCTGAGCACGACTCTGGATCACCGCGTCGGCTTGGGCGAGAAAGGCGTCGGCTTCGGCGTGGCCCGTCCAACTCTTGCCGGCGACAAAGTCGTCGAGTTCGTCCTTGCCAACCGCAAAACCGCCACGGCTGGCACCTTGACCGGCGCGTTCAACATGCCGGCGCAACAGCAGGCGGGCATAGGCCATTTCGCATTGTAGGTGCTCAACGCCATCGATAAATGGGGCCAAGTCGTTGCTACCAGTAGTTTCTTGTGCTGAGTCAAGGCTTTCCAGATTCTGGGACATGACAGCTCCTGCGGCGCCCGACGCGGCCCGAAATGGGCCGGAGCGGAGACAACAGAGGTCATTGCGAGAAGCGTGCCAAGTCCGTGCGTTGTAGGGGCGGCCGCAATATTCACATTATTTCAATATTTTGCATGGTATTGGTGCGAAATCGGCATCGGGCTGGCCGCGTTGAATGTCCGATGTCGGACAGTGGCGATGCCCACCAGCGAACGCTTTGGATCGCAGGCACCCATTGAACAACATCTGATATTTACGGTGGATTTCTCGGAAGAGTGATCGTATTCCTGTACACGCATGCTACTGTCGGCCGCGGTCCGGTCAGAATCCTTCGACGCCAACGACAAACCGTTCCACCCCGATTGCCGCGGTTAAGGGCGGCACTGCCAGTAGCGCCAAATACGCGGTAGTTTTGCCGAACTCGCCTTTGCCAAACACGATGTTAGCGTAGACTCGGTCGCTGGCAGACAAGAAGCGTACGGGCTGGGCTTTGCCGCTGAATCCAGTGTGAAAATAGCGCTACCGGCCACCAGAACTGGCTTGCCATCGGCACCAAATGCCAAATCTTCCGTGGAAGAGTCGTGGTTCGCTGCCTGCAAGTAAGGTTGGGCGTTGAAGAACGTTTCAGGGGTCCACGGCGTCGGCAGTTGCGCAGCGACCTCAACCACCACCGAGCTTCCAAGCGCGGAGGCGGGCACGGACTGGCGAATCGGCGCAGGGCCCAATTTCCAAATCGTTTTGGCCAGCCCGTCGCTATCCGCTGTGACAGACGCCGCTTTAACGCTGCCGCCGCCCATTTCGGCAACGAAATTAGTAATCGCGCCCGGCACGACCTTTCCCGCGGAATTGCGCACTACCACCGCGATCGGTCCAGATTTGCCCGCTTGGGTCGGCGGGCCGCCCAATAGCGGTGTCAGCGTTGCTGTGGCCGTTGCGTCGGCAGCGCCAGCGTCCGCTTGGATCGGTGCGGCCTCGCCAGTGCAGCCCAAATATAACGCCAGTGCAGCCCAAATATAACGCCAGTGCAGCCCAAATATAACGCCAGTGCAGCCCAAATATAACGCCAGTACAGACCAAGTATAACGCCAATGCCGCCCAAGTATAACGCCAATGCAACCGCAACCCAAACAGCGGTAGCCTGCTCGAAAATGCGCATGGTTAAGGAACTGTCCTCAGATAACTCGATCGATCTGGGCAACACAGGAGCGGCGAGTCGGCCTTTCAGGACGCGAGCTTAGCGACCAACAAAGCAAGCAAACGGAACCAGTCCCAGAATGACTTATTCTGGGACAGTTCCTAACCCGCCGCGACGGCTGCCGCTCGGGCAAGCATCGGCCGAAAAAGCGGTAGTGTCGAGAACACTTCGATTGGCCATGTAGCGACTTGGCAACCGCCATTTCGACCGTCGCAGCCCAGCGCAACCGTGATACACTGCCACCCGCCGCGGGCTGCGGCCCGTTCGCTGGCGGTGCTGTCGATGTTGCCAATCGTTCTGGACACTTGCGCCATTGCTGGCAACGCTCGCTGGCGGCTTGACCCCGTTGCAGGCGGCTATGCAGTGTTGGCGCTGTTGGCGCTGTTGGCGCTGACCGTCGCTTGTGAGCGTTCGCCCGAACCGTGGGCGCGCAGTACCCAACCTGTCGAAAGTGGTACGTCGGCGGCGGCGGCGTACAACGCCACTTTGGACGGCGCGACTGTGCAGTTCGATGCGGTGGCACCCATTGAACAACAGGCTGATTCCATACCCGATTCTAGTGTGCAGCCCGATGGTCCAAGGATGACGGATGGAACTCAGGACGTCGTTGGCAGCACGGGCGATGGACAAGTCGCCGACACGGCGCAAATTGTGGATACCACTACCGATACTGGCTCAATCGCCGATACGCCTGCAGACACGGCCCTGCCCAGCGATGCCTCAGCGTGGCCTGCGGGAACGCTGCAAGTCGTCAGCGCATTTTCGCCCGACGGCAAGAATATTAAGCTGCGTTTCAACAAGCCGTTGGACCCCAAGAGCGTGGGCGCGGCCAGTGATTTCACCTTGTTGGAGAACAGCCAACCCAAAGCAGGCGCCATTATCAGTGCGCAAGTCGGTGCGGATCCGTTGTTTTTGGCTCTCAATTTAGCGCCGACGCTGGCCATCAATCCGGCGCTGACCTACGTGGCGCAGGCCAAGAATCTCAAGGCGTTTGATGGCCAGGGCCTCGATCCGACCAAAAACAAGGCCGCAGTCAAGCGCACGGCCTATGTGCACATCTTGTGGCACCACCATCAGCCGACATACTTGGATCCCATTGCTGATCAGTTGACTTCGCCGTGGGTGCGCAAGCATTCGATGAAGTCTTATTACGATATGGCGTCAATTCTACAGGGTTACCCCGATGTGCACTTGTCGATCAACCTGACGCCCGTCTTGCTCAACCAGTTGATCCCGTATTACCTCGATCGGATCGGAGAAAAAGACCTTGCGGGCAAGGAGTTGTACGTCGATCTCAAGAATAATAGCATCGATGAAGCCAAGTTCATGGCCAAGTGGAAAGGCAAGACTGACCCGTGGATCGACCTGCTTCTGGAGGATACTCCGGAGCCTAAAGTGGCGACGCCTAAGCAGATTGGGCTGTTGTACGCCGATCCGTGGTCGTGCGTGTCGACTTCGCCGGTGCTGATGAATCGTTTTGCCGCCTACGCGGCGCTGCGCGACAAAAATCCGGCGACTCTGACCAAAGAGGATCTGGCCGCGCTCAAGATCTGGTTTGAGATTGCGTGGATGGACCCCGATTTCCTGCTCGGCAAAGTCAAGCTGCCGACCGGTGACACGGTGGACTTGACCGACGTGATCTTGGCGTCGGCGCCTTCTAATGCGACGTTTACCCTCAAAATGCCAGCCGGTTTGGACGAGGGCGGGCGAATTGCGTGGTACGAAAAACTGGCCAATCGGTTGGTCGCCGAACAGTACAAGATTATGAAGGCGGTGATTCCGATTCATACGGTTTTGCACTACGACGCAGACCTGCATACCGGCCAGATCGAGATTGCCACCACCCCGTTTTATCACCCGATTTTGCCACTGGTGCAGAACACTGAGCTGATGGGCGCGGGTCAGCCGTTCGATCCAAAGCCGGAGCCGGCCTACAGTTTTCCCAGCGACGCCGGCGCGCAAGTCAAGCGGGCGATGCAGTACATGGAGGCGGCGCTGGGCTTTAAGCCGCGCGGCATGTGGCCCGGTGAAGGCTCGGTGGCCGAGGAAGTCATCCAGCACTTTGCCAATGCGGGGGTGTTGTGGGTGGCGACTGACCAGCAAGTTATGGAAAAATCAGGTCTTTCTCCCGGTGGCTCACCGGTCGGTCCGTTTTGCGTCGACACGGATTCCAAAAAACCGGGCGAAGCGGGCGATGGTCAGGGTCGGCTCGGCGTGTTTTTTCGCAACACCAACATGAGCAATGATATCGGCTTCAAATACCAAGGCTTGACTGGCAAAGAGGCGACGGACGACTTGGTGGCCAATGTACAGGCGCAAGCACCCAAATTCGGCGCGCCCGATCGGGTTATCACGCTGATTCTGGATGGCGAAAATGCGTGGGAGACTTTCAGCAAAGAGCATGATGGTAAAGGCTTTTTCCACACGCTGTATCAGAGACTGGAGCAACTACAACAAGCGGGCGAAGTCATCTCGGTCACCGGTAGCGAGTACATTTTGGGCAATCCCAAGCGCAATGTGCCGGCGCATCCGCTTGAGGGCTTGCCGCAACTGGAGCCGCTGTTTGCCGGATCGTGGATCGGCGGCACGTTTGGGATTTGGATCGGCGAGTCGGAGGAAAATCAGGCGTGGAACTACTTGCTGCAAACCCGTCAGGATTTGGCCAAGTCGGGGCTGGTTCAGCCCGATCCGCTCAAGCCGTCGCCAGTCAACAAGAAAAGTCTAGAAGGTGAAACGTGGTATGCGTTTGATGAAGTGTATGCTGCAGAAGGTTCAGACTGGTTTTGGTGGTATGGCGGCGATATGACCTCGCCGAGCAACGACGACAGTCCGTTTGACGCCAATTTTCGCTTGCATCTGGCCGGTGTCTACAGCCACATGAACGCCGCGCTGAAATTGCAAGGCAAAAGCGAAATCGCCATGCCGGTGTTCAAGCCGATTATTCAGGCCAATCCGCAAGCGCCACAGGCGCCGCTGGAACCGCCGCCGGTGCTTGACGGGTCGTTTGTGCCCAACGAGTCGGAGTGGTCGGCCAAGGGTGGATTTTTCTTTGATTCTGACACTGCGGGCGCGCAAGCCAATCCGGACGATTGGATGGCGACGATATTTTACGGATTTGGAAAATTTGGCAGTAAGTCTGGGCTGTTCTTGGCCGTACAACACAACTTTGACCTCAGTAGCGCTAACAATGCCGGGCTGGGGATTTACCTGTCGCACAAGAAGATTCTCAACGCCGGTACCGGACAAGTTCAAGAAGATCCGGCGACGACCAAGGATCGGATGGGTGGCCCGCTGGGCTTTAAGGCCAAAGGTGCAGCGCGCGAGCTGTGGGTGGCGCTTGGTGGCGGCAAGGCGACTGCGGAATGGCGCAAGTGGCAAACGGGGGCGACGACGTGGCCAGCGCTGGCAGCCGGCCCTTTTGGCGGTGTGGTGGCGGGTCCGACTAAGGGCGGAAAACTGCTGGAGATCTTTGTCCCGTATGAGGATTTGGGGATTGCCGCGACTGATCCGCTGGAAATGCAGTTGATTTTCGCCCAAGGGCCCAAGACCTTGGACACGGCGCCGGCGGTGGACGCCAAAATGCTGGTGGAGGATCCAACTACGGCAATCTTTGTGACTTTTGTGTGCGATGCCCGTGGGCCCAAGGCCGGAAATCCGCCGCTTAACTTGTACGGCGACTTGTGCAATCTGCCGGCGCCCGATGGCAAGGGCATTGTGTACATCGCCGGCAATGACCCCAAACTAGGCATGAAAGCCAAGTGGGTGCCGAACAAAGTGGCGCTGCGCGACGATGGCAAAGAGGGCGACGAAAAGGCTGGCGATGGGCTATGGTCGCTGGTCCTGCCATTCCCCAAAGGCTCGAATTTGAAGTACAAGTACACTTCAGGCAAGCCGGAAAACGAGGGTCAGTGGGGCTGCACGGAAGAATTTCCGCTGACCGAACGCGCCTTGGATATCACCAAAGACCCGGCAAAAAAGAAGGTCAAGGTTACGGATATCTTTGCGGATCGCCCGACGCCCAGCGGCACGCCGGGGCCCAAGACGGTGGTCGTGCTGGAATAGCTTAGGGCTGGTGCAAAATCACGTCGATTTTGCACCCGGCCTTTTGCTTGCTTGGTGGGTCGCTCACTCGCGGCTTTGCAAGCCGACTCGACGCTCCGTTCCTATCGCGGATCGATCGAGTAACTCTTGCTCGGGCCCTTAGAGGGTGTTTATCTTCAAACGCCTGCTGCGCGTAACCCGTCGATGAGGTCGCTGGACTCATCGACCCCGCCATGCTTTGTTGTCAGCCCTCTTCCTCCTTGCGACGCACTACAAGTGCGCCTCAGTCGTCAGAGTGCCTCCGCCTCGCCTTGCGGGCGCCTGTTTGGGCTCGCTTCGGCAATGAATCTAAACACCCTCTTAGCTCGCGGCCGGAAACCGCCGGCGCCCAATTAGGGCAACCACAGAAAACACAACCGCAATCAAGGCGGCACCGTTATGCGGGCGGCCTTGCGACTGGCAACCACTGCTGCTCGCCGCTGGTTTGGCCGTGGCGGTCGCCGTGCCGCTGGCAGCGTCCAATGGGCCAAGCGAACCCGAACCTCCGGCCAACTCTGGCTGAGTGCCGGCGCTGCTCTTGGCATCGGCATCCGCGTCTGCGCCAGTATCGCCGTCTTGCAGTGGTGGCTCGTCCGGGTAGTTGAGGGTATCGACAGGCGGCGGTGTATCCACGCTAGGGGCAAGATCGACTGCGCCGGCGGCGTCGGCTATGGCTGCGGTATCTTTGGCGATTGCGCTGTCCGCCGGCGCAACGGTGTCGGCTGCGACAACCAAGTCCGAAGAACCGGCGTCGGCTGTTGGGCCCGTATCGGCGACCCCACCGGAGTCTGTCGCTGAGCCAGCGTCAGCTGTGCTGGAGTCGGCAGCGCCAGAATCAGCGGTGCCGCCGCTATCCGTTTGGCCTGCAGTGCTGCAGTTTTGGCCAATTGGGGCAGTTTTTGAGATCTTGATAGTCTCCATCACCGCAATATTGCTGATGTTGGTTCCAAAATTCTGGGCGGCGGTGCTTTTGACTACGGCTGTCAGGTCGCCGCCCTTGATTTCGACTTCGATGAAGTGGTGCTTGCCGCTGCAAAACTGGCTGCCTTTCGCCTTGCCGGAAAATCCAAGAAAGCCTTCGGCGCAGATGACTTTCATCGGTTCAATCTTAAAGCCCAAAATGTCGATTTCGTCGTAGGTAAAGGCCCCCGCGCCGCCAGTGGTGATGTACAGCGTGCCGTCTTTGGGTGAACCGACGATAGCGCCGCCTTTCATGGGGGCAAATCGTTCATAAAAATGGTTGTGACCGGCGAACACAATATCGACATGGTGCTTGTCGAACACAGGGATAAAATGGCTGTTTTGCTTTTTTTCGTCCGGAGGATGATTGAGTTCGATGAGCTTGAGGTCAATAAAGCTGGTGTAGCATGGATGATGAAAGTACACGAACTTCCAAGGTTTATCGGCGTGTTTGCTCAATTCGGTGTCGAGCCACTTGGCCTGCATCGCCAAACCGGCGGCGTCGTCAAACGTCGCAGTGCTGAGCGCGCAAAACACCGCGTTACCATAGGGAAAGCAGTAAAAATCCTCGGTATTGCTGGCCGGATTGGTTGGCAGGGCCCAAATCTGGTTGTACATGGCCGCGGCGCCTTTGACGCTGTCCGAATCGTGGTTGCCAAACGAGGGCATCAAGGCAATTTCGCCGCTTTTGGCCGCCGCCATTTCCATGTGGTTGTGCCACTGGTTGATGTCGTCGCCGTCTTTGACCAAGTCGCCGGTTTCGAGGATGAACGTCGCGCCGTTGGCGGCCATTTCGGCCAAGATGCTGGCCCACTTGGGATTGGGCCCCACCGTGTCGTCGCTTCTGTGGTCACCGCTGGCGATGAATTTGAAAGATCCGCAACCCGCCTTGGGAGCGGTGCGAAAGCTGTGAACGCTGCTCCAATCGCTGCCGCCGCCGACGCGGTAAAAATACTGGGTGTCCGCTTTGAGGCCGTTGACGATGACTTCGTGGCCGATTCCCAGTTTTCCTTTGGCTGTGAACGACTTGCCCGCTGCCGACCCAGTGAGCGCGCCCTGGGCGGTGCCAAATTCGACCGTGTTGTTGTCGGGGGTGGCGTCGGTATTCCAAGCGATAGTTTCACTGGTGTCTGGATCGCTTGCAGGCACTGACACCCGCACCCAACGTGGGGCAGCGAAGGCCACTGGCGCAAGAACAACCACTAAAATTAGGGATGCGGCCAAGAGCTTGAACTGGCGATTCATGGTGGGCGCTCCGGCGCGAATGGGCAAACTGCACGAGTGGTTTAGCGAACTCAATTGTGGTTGTCTTGACGCAGGCGGCGCTGGTGCCCGGTTGCCCTCTAGCTCGGTTGCTCGCTGCCCTGCGGCTTAGGAACTGTCCTCAAATAACTCGATCGATCTGGGCAACGCAGGAGCGGCGAGTCGGCCATTGAGGACGCGAGCTTAGCGGCCCACAAAGCAAGCGAGGACGCGAGCTTAGCGGCCCACAAAGCAAGCGAGGACGCGAGCTTAGCGGCCCACAAAGCAAGCGAGGACGCGAGCTTAGCGGCCCACAAAGCAAGCGAGGACGCGAGCTTAGCGGCCCACAAAGCAAGC
>SHZD01000104.1 GCA_009692465.1 Myxococcales bacterium | reverse complement strand
AGCCCGACCAGCGCGATGAACAGGATGTCATCGAGGCGGTGGCGCTTGCCCAGATCGGCGCGAGGATCGGAAATTTCAGAGAAACTCTTTAGAAGTTGAATATATCCAGTCTCACGCATCGCAGTGGTGCACCGCAGATCACTGGTCTGCGGCTCGCCATACGATCGCAATCACCGCAAACCGTCACGATGTGATCCGGTTGCGGAGTTTGCGATCGCCCTGACATGACTGCTCGCGAATGCATTTATGCTTGGGAATTTTTTCCAGTTTAGTGGTAGTTTACTTAATTGTAGAGTTGCGACCACAGAAGTGCCCACGGGGGGATTGTGAATAAGAATCCGAGCATGCCGATGATGGCGCCCAACGTCCCGCCGCCGCCTTCTGGTGCTGCACCCCTCGCTTCGCGCTCCTTTCGCTTGACGGCCATCGATTTGAACAATCGGCCGACTTGGGCGAATTTGGAAATGTTCCGCTCGATGACGCTGCCCGCAGTGATCCAGCTGCGAGCGGTCATGGAACCCGTTGAGTACGAGCCAGGCCAAGTCATCATTCGCCAAAATGAAGAAGGCGACGAGATGTTTATGCTCGACGCCGGCTCGGTGTGCGTCAGTGTCCGCGGGCATATGCACGACACCCATTTTGAGCGGGTGTTGGTGGCGCCGGCGGTGTTTGGCGAGTTTGCCTTGGTGATGTCGACGCCGCGATCGGCGACGGTGACGGCCGAAGCCGGCGTGCGGTGCTTGCGCCTTAGCCGGACAGTGTTCAACGAGTTGATCAAGCGCTTCCCAACGGTTGCCGACTTTTTGACCCGCGCCGTCGGCGAGCGCTTGCTGGAGTCCGGTTCTATCCAGCATGTTGGCAAGTATCGAGTGGTCGGCCGGCTTGGCGCTGGTGCAGTGGCGACGGTCTTCGAGGCCATTCACCCCGGTTTGCAGCGTTCGGTGGCGCTCAAGATGTTGAGCCACGCGCTGGCGTCCAATGGTACATTTTTAGAACAATTTCAGCGCGAAGCGCAGATGATTGCCAACTTCAACCACGACCACATTGTGCGAGTGTTCGATACCGAAAAAGCGTACGGCACCCAGTTTATCGTGATGGAGAAGCTGACCGGCGTTACGTTGGACGAAATCATCCAGCACGGCCACCACTTGTCGTGGGGGACGGTGCGGCGAATCTTGCGTGAAGTGGGCAATGCGTTGACCTATTCTCACGGCGCGGGCCTGTTACACCGCGACGTTAAGCCGTCCAACGTGTTCTTGGCCGAAGAAGATCGGCGCGTCAAGTTGCTTGATTTTGGTATCGCGGTGTCGCAGGACTCGTCGGCGGCCAAGGCTGGCGAGCAACTGTTCGGCACCCCGTATTACATGAGCCCCGAGCAGATTTTGGGCCAAAAGCTCGACGGACGCAGCGATCTCTACTCGCTGGGGGTGCTGGCCTACGAGTTGCTGACGCGCGAAGTCCCGTTTGACGCTGATAATATTGACCAATTGCTGGGCAAACACCTCAATGAACCTACGCCAGACCCGCGGGACGTATCGCCCGATGTGCCCGCAGATTTGTGCGAATTTGTGCAGATTGCGACCGCCAAGCGCGCCAACGATCGCTTTGCTAGTTGCGCCAAAGCCGTGGAGTTCTTGCGTCTGGCGACTGAGCTACCGGTGGTCAAGAGCATAGAATTGACTACATTGGCCATCAGCTATCACCCCAGTCGGCGGGCCAAAGTCCAGCAAGCGATTGACAATATGCGCAATGAGTTGGATGGGCTGGATGGCGTCGCTTTGCTTCACGCCCATCAAACTAGCGAAGCCCTGCCTAAAGAGTGACGTCAGTGCCTAAAGAGTGACGTCAGTGCCTAATGAGTGACGTCAGTGCCTAATGAGTGACGTCAGTGCCTAATGAGTGACGTCAGTGCCTAATGAGTGACGTCAGTGCCCAATGAATGAAGTCGGTGCCTAATGAGTGAAGTCGGCGCCCGCCAGCCAATTCAGGCAGCTAAATGACCACTGAGATCACTGCACCGCTGCATTTCGCCAACTGGATCGACGGTCATCGCCACCGGTTGAAGCCGCCGGTTGGCAACGCCCAAATCTGGCCGGATCGCGAGTTGATGGTCACGGTGGTTGGCGGGCCCAACGCGCGCAGCGATTTTCACATCAATGAAGGCGAGGAGTTTTTCTACCAAATCGAGGGTGATATCACCCTTGTGACCTTGCAAGCTGGCGTGCGGGTGCCGATTCCGCTGCGGGCGGGCGAGATTTTTTTGTTGCCCCCGAACATTCCGCATTCGCCCCAGCGGCCGGCTGGCACTGTGGGTTTGGTCTTGGAGCGGCGACGACTGGCGCACGAAGTAGACCAATTCTTGTGGATCTGCGACCGCTGCGACGGTGAATTACATCGCGAAATAATGCACTTGACGGACATCGTTGTCCAACTGCCCCCAGCATTCGATCGCTATTGGTCCAGCGGCAACAGCACCTGCAAGGCCTGTGGGCAACTGCACAGCCGACAACGCTAGAGACCCGACCAATTAACGCCGAACCTCAAAGAATTCCAAAAAAAACGGAGCGGCCTGACGCCAACCCGCAGGCCACTGAATAAGTGCCGCAGGCTCGCGACCCACAAAGCAAGCACTGAGACGCTGAGCAAATCTTATTTGATTGGCTCTCTAGCTGGATGCACGCGCGATGGCTTTGGGCTAAACTCCGCGCGGCGCCAAGGTTCGAGCGCACGCAGCGGCAACGCCTAATGTTGAGCGAAAGCAAAACGACAGCACGCAGGGGAACGTCAGCGGTGGTCGCGCTGTTGGCGATGCTGGCGGTCGAAAGCGGTTGCAGTTCCAGTGCTCAGGTTGTGGCCAAACCCGCACCCGTGGCACCGACCACCATGACGCCAGACGACGAAGTCACTTCGGCGCGTGAAGTTGCCGAGCGGACACCGGCCGGCCCTGCTGCCGATGATGCGCAGGCCAAGCTCGCGGTTGCTATTCAAAACGCAATAAAATTCCATGCTGATCAGGCCGAAATGGCCCTGGCTGGCCACAATCTGGGCGAAGCGGAATCCGAGATTATCGCCGCAGCTTCGTACGACCCGTCGGATGCCAGCGTGGTCGACCTGCGCGGAAGGGCGGCAGAAGTGCGCTCCAAGTGCACCCTCTCTTTGGGCCAAGTGCGTGGTTTAATTGGCAGACTCAAAGATTCGCCGCCGCGAACTCCCGATGCCGCATTGTGGCAGGAGCTGTCGGAGGCGCTGACGACACTGGCACCGTGGAGTTCCGAATTTGCCGAAGTGACCACTTTGCGCGCGGTTGCCGCCCCAATGTTGGCGAACTGGTTGGCTTTTCTCGGCGGCGCTGCCTTTGATGCTGGCGATTCGGCGACCGCAGAGAAATTTCTGCAGGCGGCGACGGCTTGGCATGGCAATCACGCGTCGGTCATCGCACTCAGGGCGCGCCTTGACAGCGTCGGCCAAGTGGGCGTGGCGCGGGCCAAAGTGAAAGCTGCGGTGGACGCCAAGCAGTTTGAGTTGGCTGTGCAACTGGCCGATGAAGCGCTGCAGACTTTTAAAGAGGATGCCGAGTTGCGAGCCTTACGCCAAACGGCGGCTACTGCCGCGGCGCTGGCCTATGTCGATGCGGCCAAGGCTGCGCTCAAAGCTGGGGCGATTGCGCAGACGGCGGCGGCGGTCGCTGCGGCGCGCCAGGTGGCCAAAGACGATACGGCGCTAGGCAAAGTACTTGATGGTATTGTCAAAGAGTTCAGCAAGAAGGTCGAAAAGTCGCTGGGTGGGCAGGCTGCTGCAGACCAATCCCGTGGTTTAGGTGGGGCGGCCTACATCAAGTGGTTAGCGTTGCGAGCTGTGTTAGGCGCCGATGCCAAGCGCGACGCAAAAATTGCCAAACTGGACGCCGAGTTGACTCTGGCCTCGCGCTACTTGATTGGGCTGCAGGTGGCGCCTTTGGCCAAGAACCAGACCAAAGAACTGCCGGCCGCGATGCCGGGCCAGGTCGCCAACGCCAGTCAACTGACGGTGCGTGCTGCGCTGCAAGGACCTGAACTCGCTGGATTCGGCGCTGCGGTGCTGGCCACCGGCGCGGGCGATGCGACGGTCAACTTGGCGTGGCCAACATGGTCGGTAGTGCGCCGTCGCGAGCAAGAAACGCGGGTCAAGGACTACTTGGACCACACCGAGACGATCCACAATGTGGCGTGGGATGCTGCGATTTCTAGCCAGACTTCAGCAATGGCGCGCATGAACGCGGCCAATGATGAGTTGCGACCGGTGCTAGGCGAAGTCAACGCTGCTGAGGGCAAACTCAACGATCTACAGGTTCAGACTGCTGAAATTAATAAGAAAATTGCATCGGATGATGAGCAGTATTACAAAGAGCGGCCCAAACCGTGTCCAGATGGGACCGCGCAGTGTCCGCAGTCGTGGGCCAACAAGCGGTGGAAGACCAATCTGGACTACTACTTGAAGCGCATTGATGAGGAAAATAAGAAGCTGGAGGCGTTGGTACCCAAGCTCAATCGCCTGCAGGCTGCAGCGGACGCCGGGATTAAAGCCTATGATGTCGCAGTGGATGCTGCGGAACGCACGCCGCGCAAGATTCCCAAGGAAGTTTGGCTGCCGTACAGCTATGAAGTGACTAAGAACATGCTTGCAGTCAAAGTGCGCGGTGAATTCGTGGTGCGCGAAGGCAATGCCAAAACCGCCGCGGTGCTGAGTCAGTTGACGCCTGCTTTGGACGAAGTGCGCCAAGACTATACCACGACAACGGTAATTGTTAAGGGGCAAGTACTTGAATCGAAACATGATTCAAAGTTGCCGGAAGATGTCACCCTCACCGCGGAACTCGTCCATCGGACGCTCACGCCGGCGCTGGCTGCGCTCCGAGAGGCCATCGGTCGTCATGGCGAGCGTTGGATTATCAAAAGCGAATTGGCCAAGACTGAGGGCGAACGCGTGCACTACTTGATGCTGGCATGGCGGGCGCGCGGGGCGTTGACGAGCGACCGACGCACTATTGTCGCCCAGCGTCTGCGCGATAACGCCGGGTATGACGCCCACGCTTCCACCGTCGATGTGAGTCGACTGGTACTGGGTAAGTAGCAGCAAATCAACGTGCTGTAGATTCTTGTGGTGCATTGGAAGTGGCTGTGACTACGAATTCAACCCGCTTTGCTCACTTTGCCGCGCTGACATTTGACGACGTGTTATTGGTGCCGGCTGCCAGTTCGGTGTTGCCGCATACTGCGCTGCTAACGACCCAGCTGACTGCCGGACTGGCCCTGCCGATCCCGTTGCTGGCCGCAGCCATGGACACGGTTGCCGAGGCGCCGATGGCTATTGCTTTGGCGAGGTTGGGCGGCACGGCAGTCATTCACAAGAACTGGTCGGCCGCTGAACAAGTCGCGGCTGTTCAAGCCGTCAAATGCGCGCCGTTGGCTGAATTGGGCGCTGAGGGCGATGGTCACGGCGCAGCGAAAGGCCGCGACGGCCGCTTGTTGGCGGTGGCCGCCGTCGGTGTCGGTGCCGATGCCTTGGGCCGAGCGCAGGCCCTCTTGGCGGCAGGCGTCGATGCACTGGTTGTCGACACTGCCCACGGGCACTCCGCCGGCGTAGTGGCCTTTGTCGCACAACTGCGCAATTTATATCCAAACTTGCAAATCGTCGCTGGCAATGTCGCCACTGCAGCAGCCACCCAGGCGCTGATTGACGCCGGCGCCAATGCGGTCAAAGTGGGTGTGGGTCCGGGTTCTATTTGCACGACCCGGATTGTGGCAGGCATTGGGGTGCCGCAACTCACTGCGATTTTGGACTGCGCCGGGGCCGCTCACCGTCATGGCATACCGATCATCGCTGACGGCGGAGTGCGCTTTTCTGGCGACGTGGTCAAGGCGCTGGCTGCAGGAGCATCAACCGTAATGCTCGGCTCGCTTTTTGCTGGTTGCGACGAGGCGCCCGGCGACGTGGTGACCCAGCGCGGCAAGTCGTTTAAGCGCTACCGCGGAATGGGATCCGTCGCGGCAATGCAAAAAGGCAGCAAAGACCGCTATTTTCAAGGCAACGTCCGTGACCCGGGCAAGCTAGTGGCCGAGGGCGTGACCGGCGCGGTTGCCTGTAAGGGGCCGGTCGCTGATGTCGTTCATCAGCTTTTGGGCGGCGTGCGCGCTGGCATGGGCTATACGGGTGCGGCCACTGTTAGCGATTTGTGGCGGGCGCAGTTCGTACGCATTACCGGCGCAGGACTGGCGGAGAGTCACGTCCACGACTTGGCACTAATTGGCGAAGAATTGGGCCCGTAGGCTGAGATCGGCTCCGCGATCCCCGGCTTTGGGCGCATCTGCGCGTCACTGCGGCGCTTTGCTCCTAGACAGTTCGCAGGACTGTCTCATTGGCGGACACAAGTAGGCATCAGTCGTCAAGCCCCGTGCTCCTTGTCGAGCGACAGCGAGCGACAGCGAGCGACAGCGAGCGACAGCGAGCGACAGAGCACTGGCATCCCAAATCGGGGGCCGCGAGGAATCTGAGTTGGGAATTTAGGGCTGAGGTGAACCTTGCCGCAAAACCTAGCGCAGCTTACAGTCGCCGCCTGCGCTGCGCCGCTGCGCACGATGCAAGGGCCCCGACCGTGAGCGTTCCCGTCCAAGTCCTGGTCAACTCCGGCGCGCTCTTGCCTGCGGTCGAAGAAGTTGCGGGTCGAGCTGGCACCGTCGGTGGCACTCAGGCCCTATGGGTGCAGGCTGGCCACGACGATCCTGAATTTGGGCCCAAGATGCTGGCCAGCCAACGCGAGATGCTGGCCCAGCGCCGCCACGAAGGCGGCTTTGTTCAGGTGCTGCTGTCCAGTACCCTTAGTGATTTGAGGTCATTGGCGGCCCATGTCCGCTCCCATCCCAGTTCACGCGCACCGTGGGCGCGAATTGGCATTGTGCTGGCGGAGGAGGCCGAGGTGGCCGGCGCGAGCCTGCCCGACTTCGCGGCAATTCACGCCATTCCCCACGCACTTGCGCACCGAGTCTTGACGAGTTCCGAGCGCGAACGCGCCGCAGCCAATTTGCTATGCCTAGTGGTGGACATTGCGCGCCTTGCACAAGCGCGTGAACATATTCAACTTTGGTGCGAAACTTACGGCGGGACGCGCATTACGTTGGCCCAGGCGGCGCGTTTTCAAGCGCCGATTGTCCAGCGGGTGTTGGCCCGGCGTCTGGCCGCCAAAGTCGCGGATAGAATGGTGCAAACGTTGCAATTAGGTCGCAGCAGCTCGGCGCGCCCCAATTTGGCCGATCCACCCCAGCCGCCGCAACAGGACGTTGAAGCGGCCATCGAAACCCGCGCCAAAGAACTGGCCGAACGCATTGCCCAGCGCATCGTTGGCGACAGTGAACTTCCCAGTGAGGAAGATGTGCAACGGCGCGCCGATTTGGCTATCGCCGAGCTTCCAGCCAAGCTGGAAGACGTTCTGCGCCGGCATGGGAGCGATCTGCGCGAAAAGGCACTCAAATGGCAGACTGAACTGCGGCAATGGAGTGACGACAACTTGGAGCGCGCCGGGTTTGCGGCGCTGCCGGTGCTGGTGGACATGCTGCAGAATTGGCGCGAGACCAGCGGTGTCAACCTGTCGACAGGAGATGACCAAGCGCCCAAGACCACCTTGCGGCTGCAGCCTCCCGACGACGATCAGGTGCGCAGTGCTGCGTTGGCGCTGGCGCGGGCGCGCGCGATGTTTGACGATTCTGGCGTTCTGTTTGGCGGGTGGACCTTGGCGATTGCCGCGTTGGCTGCCAGTTGCGCATGGCCGGCGCTGTTTCGGCTTGGCGAATGGCAACTCGCTGCAACAGGAACCGTGGGTGTGGGGATCGCGGCACTGGGCTGGGCGATCGCTGCGCTGCGCAACAACATGGAACGCCGAAAAATCCAGCGCTTGCAAGAGGCGGAGCAGGCCACCCGTCAGGATTACCGCCAGCAGTGGGCGCGCTTGGTCGGCGAGCATATTGCCACGATTGGTCAGCATTTACATGACCGTATGCTTCGTTTTGCCGACGAAGTGGTAGCGGCCGAGTTGCAGTGGTTGCGGACAGTGCACGACACCCTGATCGACCTGCAGCAACAGCACAAGAAACCAGAGCGCATGAGACTGCTCGGCGACACCGCGTTTGATAGCGATATCGCGCTACCGGAGGACTTTTACTCCCGCGCTGAAGGTCGAGTCGATGCCGCCGAAGTCTTCGATCCGTACGACGCCATGCTGCGGGCACCAAGCTGGCGCTACCAGCTCGATTTCATGAATTCCGAGGCACTGATTCTGAGCTGTGCCCGCAAATACCGTGATTTTGCCGAGCAAATTCCATTTGCCGAGCGTGCCGAGTTGCGGGAGGCCGCGATGGCGCCAGCGACACGAGCGATGGCGGCCATGCTCGACCGCCTCCAGGACCTGTTGCCACTGGAGCTCGGCGCCGAGCGCTTTGTGGTGCTGCCCAAGCAACTGGAGGAGGCGGTGCCCGACTCTGGGGTCGGCCATCAGCGAATCCACTATGGTTTGGCAGATATCTACGCTGCGATCAGCCGCCCTGCCGTGGCGACCCTTGCACCTGGGGCCTAGCCGATGACGGGTGAACTGCTGACGTATGTTGGCCTGCTTTCAGGGATTTTGGTCGCGGTTTGGCTGCTGGCTGTGCGTTCTGGGCCGGACTGGTTGCGGCCGGGCCACGGGCCACTGTGGTATTTTGCGGCGGGCACGGTGTTTGCCATTGGTTGCGCCGTGGCTGCGCTGCAAAAACATGCACTAGTGCGCAGTGAAGCGATCCTGGGCTTTCCTCGCACGTTCAATGCCTTACTTTTGGCGCTGATCCTGCTGATAGCCTTGTTCCCGTTGATGGGCCTGGTATTGCGCGCTCTGTACAAACCGGGCCCCCGCGACCCGCCCTGCCCCGCGGTTTTTATTTGGTTTGGCATCGCCCCGGACGGTTCGCCCTTGATGGGGCTGCGGGCCATGCTGCGCAGTTTGGCCGTTGTCGGTTTGCTGGTAGCCACGCTGTTGATTTTGGGCATGAATTTGGCGCCAGTGATCGGCAAGGGTCCGCCGCAGTACACCTTGTGGGCGTTTGGCTATGCGACGCTGCTGGGGATTCTGTTTGGCTCGACCCATCCGGTGCGACCGCTTGCCGATCCGCGGCGGCCGCGCAACGTCGACACCCCTCCTGACAAGTCCCCGTTTAGCAAGCGCATTGACCCAATCCATCGCTGGCTGGGGGCCCCAAACGTAGTCGAAACGCTCGATGCAATTGGCCGCGACCGCAAGGGCGCCAAGAAGCCCGATTGCCGTTTTGGCTTGGAACTGTATCCGTTTCAATCGCGCGTGCTCGACGACTGGCAGGCTGTTCCGGCGCTGGCGTTGGCGGGTCCGATCGGCAGCGGGCGGACCACTGCGGCATTGGTGCGGGCCATCGACTTGGCCTTGACCACCGGCGCTTCCTGTACCGTGATTGCGGCCCGACGTGAAGGCGTGCCCGCCATCTTGCGGCAGTTGCGTGCGCTGACGGAGAACATTGCCGCCGGTGCTGCTGTCGCGGTGGACGATGGCTTGCCGCCGCGACCCGCTGACATCTGGGTGGCCTCGCTCGACGATTTAGAACAGTTTCTGGACGAAACCGCCGATCCAGCCGCGCATCCACTGATCGAGCGCCTAAAACTCGTGGTGCTGGACGACGTCGAGGAGCTGTACGGTCCTGCCGTGGCCCGCGCCCGCTTTGTGCTGTACCGCTTGGCCGCGCTAAAGGGTGCGCAACCGCCGCAGTTGTTGATTTTGGGCAATTTAGGGGTCGGTGTGCTGCAACACATCGCCGATCGCATTGCCACAGCGCAAGTCATGGTCACGGCGACGGCGGGTGAGCATGATGCCCAAGGTGCACCGTCGCGCCCGGTGCGGCGGTTCGTGGTCGACTTGACCAAAATCCAGCACAAGCAGACCTCAACCGCTGGCTTACTGGGAGTGCGCGACGGCTACGCGCGGGTGCTGACCGAGGTGGATGGGCCACACGAGCGCCTTTTCGGTGATCTGCTCGGCCAACCATGGGCGCCGTGGCCGCCTAGTCAGCAAGCCCAGCCGGAAGGTAGCGCTGAGGTGCTGCTGGCGCGCATCGGGCCGCGATCGGCTTGGCAGGTACTCGGCCATCGGCGCTATTATGTGGAAGGCCTTGAACCAGCTCACGAATACTTGCTGTTTGCCGACGACCCGATGTCGCAACTGGTGCTTCGGCAGTTTCGCGCCCACAAGCGCTGGTGGCCAACATGGTATGACACAACGCGCTTTCCGCGGGTGTTGTCAGCGGTGCCAGCGGGCCAAGCGACACCCGATGGCCTGCAAGCCCAAGCGCGGTCGCAAATGCGCGCGGCCTTGGACAAAGGATTCGTCGACACTGCCCGCTTGGAGCAAGTATTTTCGCGCGAAATCGTCGGCAAGGTGCTGGCTACGCTCGAAGGTTCGCGGATTTTTACAAGTTTTGAGGGCTGGCGGCCCAATCCAAATGACGCCAAAAAGCCCAATATCGTCCGCCTGTGTCGGGCCCAAGGTGCGGTAGAGGCGGACCGCGATCGCCGTGGTGAGATCGCTGAGTTACTGGCGCCCAGTACCGGATCGCGCTGGAAAGTGCCGCGGCAACTGCTGGATTTCTTGTACTTTGAAGGGGCGCGCGTCACTTTTGGCGGTAAGCGCTATGTGGTCGCGCTGGACACGGCGGCCGGGCTGCGAGCCCCGCTGCGCCTGTTGGAAGAGGAACCGGGGTACCGGACCGCAACGCCAGTGCGCACGATTCGGTTTGCCCATCACGGCGCCGCCAAGCCCGACATTCGGCGGCCGCGGTTTGGCGGGCGGGACAGTCTGGAAACCGTGCGTTGTTCCGTGCAGTTGCACTTGGTTCATCGCGGCGTGCACAACTTCGGCTATGACCGCGACCAAAGTTCTGGTTTGGAGCGCGGCGACGCCGACACCTTACAGCGCCGCTTTGAGAAAATGCTGGAGTCTCCTTATGAAATTGCAGGGTTTGCTACGCGGGCTTGGTTGTTGCGCCTCACGGGCGCTGACGACGGCGTGTTGCATACCTTGACCCATGTCATGCGCGACGCTTTGGACTGGATTTTTCTTGGGGCGTCGGACTTTATCGGCGTCAGCTACGAACTCGACTTTGACGGCAAGCCCGGCATCGTGTTCTACGACCGGCATCCCGACGGCTTGGGCTGTCTGGACGACATCGACGACGAGCGCGACCTGTACGCCATCTTGAGCGCCGCCCGCGAAATTTTGGCCAGTTGCGATTGTCAGACCAGCTGCGCCAAGTGCTGCCGCTCGGTGACGTGTACCCAGCAGCCCCACAACCAAAATCTTGATCGGCATAAGGCCTTGCGATTACTGCAAGGTTTGCTCGGCGGCTCGCCAGCATGATGCTGGAATACGGCCGCGTTGTGCTGACCGGTGCGCCACTAGCTGGTGGTGGTCCGCAGGTGTGGACGCCGGCACGCTGCGATGGGGCGTCTGCCCTAGCCAAATCTTACCCGTTGTCGATTGACCCGCAGACTGCGGCGCTATGGCTGCAAGCAGAGTTGCAAGCAACGGCCGCCGTGGCCCATCCGGCAGTCGCGCGACCGCTGGGTCTGTGGTCGGGTCCCGATGGCAACCTGCACTTGATGATCGAGCGTCCGCCTGGCCGCCGTTGGGACGAAATTGTCCGGATTGGCCAGCAGCGCCATGGCTATCTGGCGGCCCGAGGTTGGGATGCGCTGACGCAGGCGGTAGTGGCAGTCGTTGGCGCGGCAGTCCAGGCTGGCCACTATGCAGGGGTCGCTCATGCGAATCTGGCACCCGATAGTGTGTGGGTGGACTTGTCGGCGTCGGGTGAACTGACGGTTAAAATAACCGATTTTTCAAGATCGGCGCCGATGGTAGGCGGTCCGCGCACTCGCTTTATGGCCGCCGAACAATTGGCCAACGGGGCGGTAGATGCGCGCACTGATGTGTTTCGCTTGGCATTGTTTGTGTATTTCACGCTGACGGGGATTTCACCATGGCCAGCGGAGGATCCCGCCGCAGCGCGAATTGCCAGAGGCGCCGCCGCCAAGGACGTACGGGAGGACAAAGCTCAAGCAGCTTGGGCACTTGTGGCTAATTGGCCCACTTTGGCTGGACCCTTGCACCGCGCGCTCGACGCCGATCCCCGTCGACGCCCCGCGCAAATTGCGGAGTTGCTTTCGCTGTTGGGTTTGGGTCAAGCGCTGCCGGCGCCGACGCGTTCGACGATGGACATCGGCTATGCGGTGGCCGCCGCGCTCGCAGTGGTGTTGGGGGCGGCGCTGTCACTGCCCGCTGAGGACAGCAAGCTGACGCGCGCTCTGTTAGACCGGCAGCCGTTGACAGCTTGTGCCCGCCAGCTGCCCACAGTGGCCAAACAGATTTGCGACAGGTATGGCAAGTCGCAAGCCAACTGCCAGCCAGCGCTCAGTTTTTTAGTTGCCCGCGAAGAGTGTCCCAATCGGGTCAAGCAGCTGTCGACCTGTCTGGAGGCGCCGTGACCGCGCGCCTTCTCGACTACCTGTTGATTTTTGCTCTCATTCTGATCGCGGCGATGGGAACGGGCTTGGGCATCACCGCCTCGCAGCGCCACCACGAGCTGTCGGTGGGGCTTGATACAGGGGTGCCGTCGTCGTGCGCAGCGTTGGCCAAGGGCCAAGGCGATTCGTGTAAGGGTGCTTTGACTTCGAACCAAGGCAAGCTGCTCGGCATCCCGGTGGCGATTTGGGGCATGGCGACGATGGCGGCCGCGGTAGCCACGGCGCTGGCGTTTGCGGTGTGCCTGACATTGGGGGCGTGGCAGGCGGCGGCGTTTGCGTTCTCGCTGCTGGTCGCGTGGTCGATCATCGACTTGCTCGGCACCTTGGTCTTTCTGTACATCGGACTGGTCCAAATCGGCACCAAATGCACGCTGTGTCTAGCCATGCACGGCGCTAACGCCGTGTTTTGTGTGGTGGTGGGCTGGGCATGGAACCACTTTGGCGACCGCTTGCGCGACTTGGCTCGCCAACAGGGCCGGGCGTGGAAGGCCCAGGTCGGTGCCACCATGGCGCTAGGGGTCGGTTTTTGGTTCATCGCGACGGTCAGCACGGACTTCTACTTTGCGGCCCAGGCGGATCGCCTTCACAAGAAATGGAGCAATAACAAGCATTTGATCACTACGCGCGGCGAAGTTATGCTGCGCTGCCCGGCTAAGAACTGCTTGCCTCCGCTAGTGGGCCCCACTTCGGACCTGCCGGCCGCCGACGCATCGCTGATCTTGACCCAAGCCCAGCCGGGCCAGCCCACCTTGGTCGAAATGCTCGACGTGTCCTGTCCCCACTGCCGCCACGACTACAAGGAGCGGATGGGTTTGCTGTACCGCCGCTGGAGTGCTGACCACCCCGGCAAAGGGGCACGGTTGGTCCTGTGGCCGGTGTCCAACGAGTGCAATCCGCGCTACACAGGTCAACATTTGCCCAACTGCGAAGCGAACGCGGCGCTGCTGTGCGCCTGGCAGCATCAACCAACGACGGGGCTTGACTATTTGGACGAAGAAGTTGGTCACGCCCACGAGCAGGTGACATTCGATCGCAAAAGCTGGCTGACCAAACACGCCGGCCCGACCGCCGTCGCCTGTTACGTCAAAGAGGTGGACGGCGGCTTCGCTGGCCTCAAGCGCCACGTCGAAGCCGCATTTGTGCTGCGCGAACGCGCCGCTGGCCGCAACGCTGAGTGTCGCACTGGACTGGATATCGGTGGCAAGATGACCGATCCGGGTTTGCTGTTTTGGTGCTTTGCCGGCACCCCTTCCTATGGCGTGTTTGCCGACCGCGCGCTCAGCGCTGGGCCCGACCAGCGAGCGCAGGCTGCCGGCGCTTTGGACAAGTGGGCCTTTTTGGCTGGATGTGTCAAGTAGCTTTTGACCGACGCAGCCGCCTACTTCTCTGGCGCTCCACACGCCAACCATTGCCCTAATTTTGTGCGTTCTTCAGTCGTTGGCTGCAGCTTGACGGTCGACAGCCGGGGAGGCATGAAGTCGTTGGTGCCATTGGGGCCGGCCGCAGTCGATGCTTCAATTCGCGCCAAGTGGGCTTTGACAACGGCTAAATCATCGAGGTTAAGGAACTGTCCTCAAATCACTCGATCGATCTGGGGAACACAGGAGCGGCGAGTCGGCCTTTCAGGACGCGAGCTTAGCGACCAACAAAGCAAGCAAACGGAACCAGTCCCACAATGACTTATTCTGGGACCGTTCCTAACGTCATCAGGCGCACTAAAACGGGCGGACCCGCTGAGCTTGGAGCTGTGACAAGTTGTGCAGTACTTACCGATGAATTCCTTGCCAAAAGTGTCGTAGGTCGGCTTATCCGCAGTCGCGGCAAGTGGCACCCAGCGACGTCGATTCACAAGCTGCCAAAAGCACAGTCAAAGTTAGCAAACGGATCACGGCGGCCCCGTTGCCCTTTGGGCTGCAGGTGCTCAAAACGAAAACCCAACGCCCAATTCACTATCGATTTCAAGCGGAATCATCGCCAACGCCTGCTTGGACGCCACGATGGCCTCGTCGGCGACCGGACCGGTTTGCTTGCTGCTGACAGAATAGCTGCCGTAGCCAGCACCAAAGCGGGCCGTGACGTTCAAGCCGTTGGACCACTGCCAGCGGTGGCCAATATTAGCAGTTAGCGAAAATTGGCCGATGTCCAACTTAGCTAAACACTTGCCGAATCCCCACTTGTAGCCAAAAATTGAGGCCCACAAACGGAGTGTCAAACGTCGGCTTGAGGTGATAACGCCAGCCGGTCGTGGCGCCAAACGTCCACAAGTGGGTATAGAGTTGTTTGGCGTGGACGTGGATGCCGTTGATCTCCAGCAGTGCGGCGTGCTGAGGTCCCAAACGCTGCACCACATTGATGGCGAAGCTGCCGACATTGCGGAAGGTCAGGCCCAAAACGCCAAGCGGACTGGCGTTGATCGACGTCGTTGGTATCGTCAAACTGGGGTCGTCCGCCTTGGCGTTCCGCGCAAGGACCGCGCTGACCGTCATCAGCAGACCAGCAATCCAGATTGTCATCGTCGGTCTGTGCATGTCACTGCCTGTACGAGCAACCGAAGGCAAATCGTCAAGTTCAGGTTGCCCCGCATGTTGAACTGGTCCGCAACCCTGAGCTAATCGAGACCACTGACAATAGCCACAGAGCCTAAGACGTTGAATTGCCGTTGCCAAGCGGGCGCCCGCGGCGTTTTTCAACACCTTGCGAAGAGTCGCCAAAAGCGCCATTCTTTTGAGGCGCGGTCGTTCCGCACGGAGCCATCCATCGCCTACTTCGCACTTGAACCAGTAACGCCATTGCCCCAAAGTGCCCACACTGAAGGAGGCGATCCGGCAGCAGCGGAGGCAATTACTGCATTGGCCCGCTCCGCCAACCGCCTGCACGAGAGCTTTGTGCTGCGCTACGCCGGACACGTGCGATTAACCCGTGATTTGGATGGGTTAGATCGCCTGATCGACAGTTTGCGGCAAGTGCAGACACAGGCCCAACGGAGTGCGGCCCACGCTGAAGGTCGGTGGCAAGCGCTACTCGGGATTATCGAGCGGCGCCTTGACGAGTACACCCACGAACGCGGAGCCGTGGCGCAAATTCAGGCGGCAGCGGGCACCAACGACCGGCGCGCCAGCCTGCTCACCAGCCGCGCTCGGCTAGTGCTTCACCGTTATGTTCGCCATTTTGCCGGTCAATCTCGCCGCGGCCGCGATCTGGAGTTGCTACGCGAAATGACCATGGATTTGGACGAGTTGGCGACCGCGCTGCGGCCGGTGTCTGCGGGCATCCATTTGCGCACGGTGGCTGAGGAAATCGGCGCTGTGCAGGGATTTGTTGACTTTTTTAGGGCTGAGTTTGAGGAAATTAGCTTAGCTCGGCGCAGCGGCAGTCGCATCGAACAATCGGAATTGTTGGCGCAACTCATCGCCGACTTGGCGCGGCGCTGGGAGCGAGAAGTTCTCGGTCAGGGCAAGGCGACCCGCCGCCTTGGGCTGATCCAGCGATTGGTGGCGGCACTGGACGGCGCGCTCGATGCACTGCTGGCCATTGCCCATGCCAATATGCCGCCTGAGCACGACGAAGCGGTCCAAGTGGCGACCGCCAGGCTCGTTTTTTGGCAAGCAGAATTGCAGGCTACTGTGGACGCTCACGTTGCTCTTTCGCCAAGCGAGCGAGCAGAAGCCCTTTGGAATCGCGGTGAGGCCCTTTTTGCACAATTTCGCGGCCGCTGGTATGGGGAGTTACAGCACCCGTCCGAACAAACATGGCTGAGCGAAATGGCAGACGCGCTGGACGAAGTCGAGCGCCAACAGGTGCAGTACGCTGAATCGGGTGTCGAAGTGCCGGTCGAACGACTAGCCCGTTTGCGAGATGGTCTGGTGCTGGTCGAAAAGAGCTTCGATGCGGCGACGGCTTTGGTTCAAGGGGCGTAGAGAGCCGATCAAGTACGATTTATTCGGCGTCTCATTGCTTGTTTCGTGGGTCGCGAGCGTGCGCCTTGGGCGTCACACCGCTCTAGTTTTGTTCGGGAATTTTAGCCGGTGTAGCCTTAGTTGGTCAGGTCTCTGGCAGTACTTGCGGTTCTGGCTACCAACTCAGACCGGCGCGCCGATTTGTCACCACTACTTCGTTGACGTCACCGCGGCCGTCGGCTTTGGAGTTCACCGAGCGCGGCGCGCGCACCGTGTGAATCGTCCACGACTTGTACAGATTCCGAATCATTGGACAATCACTGTTGGATAGCGCCCAGCGTACATTTAGCTTGTCAAGTTCGCCGCATACCTGCGCCAATTCTCGCTGCGCGGTGGCCGAAAACGCCCCACCTGAGTAGGCGTTGAACGCAGACGTCGCGGTCACCGGCTGATAGGGTGGATCGAGATAGACAAAGTCAATGTCATAAGTGCGAACCAATTCGGGCCACTGGCGAAAGTCGGCGCGTACCAGCGTTGCGTCTTGCAGTGCCCGATTGGCTCCCCAAATCCGGTCCTCGTTGGCGATGGCCGGATTGGCATAGCGTCCATGCGGTGAGTTGAACTTGCCCCCGGCATTTTCGCGCCACAACCCGTTGAAACAGGTGCGATTCAGAAACATCATGCGGGCCGCGCGCTCCACTGGGTCCAGCGCCACAAGGTCTGGATGCATGGCGCGCACTCTGTAAAAGTAGTCTGCGCGCGCCGCCTCAGCCCCAGTTGTATACGCTTTTTCATGGGCTTGCAGAGCAGCGTGTAATTCGCGCGGCCGATCGCGCACACAAGTATGGGCATTGACGACATCAGTCGAGAGGTCAGTTAGCGTCGCAGACCGCAGGCGTTTCTGATTGTGCAGGGCGAAAAACAGTGCTCCGCCACCCAAAAATGCCTCACCGTAGTGCAGAGGCCCAATGGGCAACAGCGGCACAATTTGGTCCACCAGTTTGCCCTTGCCACCGACCCATTTGAGAAAGGGACGCGCTACCGGGCTCGCGACAGGGGTAGTCTGCGCCGGGGACTCTGCCCGCACCCTAGCCGCCGCCGCAAGAATCACGGGTTGAGAAGGGCGATAAGCCGTTGAACCCATTGAACTTACCTGCATAGTCACCTGAATTGTCTGCATGCGCAAAAGCGTGGCTGTTTTGAAAAGGTTCGCGGCGTTGGCGCTGCGGGATAGTCGGGGCTGCCGACGAGCGAAGTGTGGTGCAGGTCGATCGGCTGTCGAGTTTTTTGCCGCCAGCGGCATTGGCCGGTGCCCTTGGAAATCAGAGCCGGCGGACCGAATTGCGATCGGATTCATGGACTTCGATCGCCCGATCTGTGTGCAAGATCACCGAGATCGCTTGTCAACTCCGCCGCGGTCGTCGCAGCCTAGGTCTGCAACTCGTTGATATCGCGCACTGACTGCGCGCGAGCCTGGAGATGGATTCGAGACAGCTGCGGTGTCCGCTGGCGATCACCAAGTCGGACCGAATTGGTTCGATCTGGTGCCCATCGAAAGTAGAATCTAGTTTTGGCCAATTACGCCAAGTTCGCAGGCATTTTTGCCGTCGCGGAGCCATTTTTCGGCCCGATTTTTGGCACGATCGGCGCAAATCGGTCGATTTTTGTGGAAAAACTCGACAAATGCACTTGCGCCCAAACCACCGTTGCCTTATCTGTGCGCCACTGCACGCGAGGCAAAATCGCCGCGCATTGGGCAGTCGGCACCAGCGCGACGAGCGCTGCCATCGTTGCCAGCCTCACCACCTAGACCCGCGGTCGCGCCTACGGCGTCGGGTCGCCAGCCAGTGACCAAATTGGAGCACCATGAGCATCCTCGTAACCAAGCAAGCCCCTGACTTTACAGCAGAAGCGGTCATGCCCGATGGCAGCTTTACCAAGCTGTCTCTTTCGCAGTTCAAAGGCAAATACGTTGTGCTGTTCTTTTACCCGTTGGACTTCACCTTCGTGTGCCCGACGGAAATCATCGCTTTCGACCACCGGGTCGCGGAATTCGCCAAGCGCAACGTTCAGGTCCTCGGCTGTTCGGTAGACAGCAAGTTCAGCCACTGGGCTTGGCGCAACACTAAGGTCAAAGACGGCGGCATTGGCCCGGTGCAATTTCCGCTCGTTTCCGATCTCAGCAAGCAAATCGGTCGCGATTACGACGTGTTGTTCGATGGGGAAAAGTGCCTGCGCGCCAGTTTTCTGATCGACCGCAGTGGCGTTGTGCAGCACCAAATCGTCAATGCGCTGAGCCTGGGCCGCAACATCGACGAGATGCTGCGCTTGGTCGACGCCCTTCAGTACACCGAAGAACACGGCGAAGTCTGCCCGGCGGGTTGGGAACAGGGCGACGTGGCGATGAAGGGCAGCGCGGTAGGCGTAGCGGCCTATCTGGCCAAGAACGCGCGCAAGCTGTAGTCCGAACTGCCAGTCGGCAGCGCTATGCCCTGATTCGGCCTGACAGCCGGTGCTGCGACCTGAATTGGCCGGTCGGCCAGCCGAAACGGTCGCGCATTCGCCTGTGCGTTGGCGGCTGGGGGGCTGCGTTGGACGCGCCGCTCATTCTGCGTCATCCTCTCGGCCCGCGGTCGCCAGTTGCGACTGTACTGGTGCCGCATGAGTAATTCGCCCGACTGGCTCGCTGATATTCAGCTGATCACCTTTGACGTGTTCGGCACTCTGCTCGACCAAGCGGCAGCGCTGGACAAGGTCGGGATCCGCACCCGCCAAGAAATCGCTGACTTTGAAGAATCGGTGCGCGAGCAGACGGATCGCGAATCTTGGGTACGATTCTCAGAAATCCTGAAAACGGCAATTACCAAGGTCAAACCCGCAGAACGGGCGGCCATGGTTGGTGTTTTTGCCGACGATTTTGGCCGCTGTGCTCCGTATGCCGACAGTGCTAGAGCCTTGTATGGGATGCGAGAAGTGGTCAAGGTCGGTTTGGTCGGCAATTGCGATGCCCAGCATCAAGTCGACGTGGTAACTGCGCTGCGCGTCGTGCCAGATGTGTCGATTACCAGTCAGGAATTGCGCGCTTACAAGCCAACCGATCGGGCGTGGGACGCCATCGTCCGCATGGGCGTAATGCGCTCGGCTATCACCCGCAACCACTGGCTGCATGTGTCGCACTCGACCCGCTCTGACTTGGTGCCGGCCCGGACCAAGGGCTTGAAAACTTGCCAAGTTCGGCGTCCTGGCAGCGACGATCGCGCCAATGTCGACTTGTCGGTCGGCAGCCTCGACGAGTTGGTTGCCCTGCTGGTCAAGGCCAAACAAGGGCCGCTGCTGCTGGAAATTGAGAATCGCCACCCGGACGCCAATCAGCGCGAACGCTTGGCCACTTGGCTGCTGGAATCGATGTTGCCCGCGGTGCGCCAAGTCGCTGGCTGTCGATCCGCTGCTTTGATCCAAAACGACGATGGCACGTTGATCGAGCAGTATGTTTTCGGTGGAAAAGTGGAGCACGACGCCTATACTGAGGCGTTTGCAGCCGAGCATCGGGCGAATTTGCGTGATGAGTTTGGTCGTTCCATCGAACGGACCACACGGCTTTCTCGGGTGCGCGGTCGCATCTAGGAGCCTGTCGGAAATCAATTGGTTATGAAATGTCTATCAGGTTATACACAATGAATCTATTACGATCCGACAGGCTCCTAGCCAGTCAACTATTCTCAACTGTCCGAGAACTGCCCGGAGTGAAT
>SHZD01000103.1 GCA_009692465.1 Myxococcales bacterium | reverse complement strand
AGATTCGCGGCCACAGATTCGCGGCCACAGATTCGCAACTAGTCCTGCAGCAAGTCCAAGCGCCGACCGTGGCGTCGCCGGATCACGATCGCGGCAAAAGCCAATGAGATCAGAGTGCCCAACCAACCGCGCGCAGTGCCGCCTGCGCTGCAGCCATCGTCTTTGGCCACAGGTGGCGGCGCTGGGGTGGCGGCCTTGCCGGTATCAGCGGCGGCGACCGCGTCGCCAGCGCCGGCGGTGTCCGTGCTGCCTGCGTCGGCGGCCGGTTGAGCGGTGGTGGCCTTGGCATAGGGATTGATCGGCGCGTGGTAGTTACCGGTATTGTGAACATCATGACCGTGGTAGGGCCATTCTTTGAGCGCTCCGGCCATCTTGCCTGGGGTCTTCCACGCAAAAATCCAGCCGTCGCGGGTGCCCGCGCCCATGTCCCAGTTGCCGTCGCCGTCCATGTCGCCCAACGCCGGCGAACCGAGCAGCCAGCCCATGGTGTATTTGGGGAAGCCCTTGGGCGATTCACCCAAGTAATTCCACGCATGCATCAAGTAGCCTGCCGAGCTGGCGACGACTTCTGGCTTGTTGTCGCCGTCCATATCGACGATCGCCGGATTGGCGAAGAACTGCCAATCGTCGATGATCCGCGGCCAGCCTTCGAGCATCTTGCCCGTCTGGCTATCCCACGCCGCCAAGTGGTGGTCGAAATCGGCGCGCTTGCCCCCCGAAGCGAAGGTCAGCGCAATCTTAAACCCCGCGGAAGACTTGACAAAATCCACGCCGCCGGTCGGATCAATCTTGCCCAGCGACCCTGACGCGATCAGCACGTAGGTGGGCGAGTCCGTTGAGTTGCTCTTGGCGCCAAACTCAATGTTGTTGAAGGTACTTTTGCACTTGCCGGGCTTGGCGCCGGGGCAATAGGTCTTGCCCTGCCAGTTGAAGAAGGTTCCCGAGGCGCCAATGGTGTCAAAGTTGATTTCGAGCTTGCCGTCCAGATCCAAATCGGCCATCGCCGGATTGCCGGGCACCCCGGAGCCGACGGTCGGCAACACATAGGCCATAATGCCGTAAGTGGCGACGGGGAAGTTGGGCCAAATGGGCCCGCCAGCGTGCAAACTGCCGTCGGCGTAGAGCAAATAGCCGCGGCCCTCGTTCTTAGCTTTCTCGGCGCCTAGGACTTCATTGGTGCCCACCGCGATGTCGAGTTTGCCGTCGCCGTCGACGTCACCCACCGCGGGAGTGGCAATAATGCGGTCGCCCATCTTACCTGCCACATCGGGGTCGCCGACAATGACCGGCCAACCGGGTTGCTTGGTGCCATCGTGGCGCCACACATAGACCTGTTGGTCCATTGCGGCGACGATGATTTCCAGCTTCTTGTCATTGTCCAAGTCGGCCAGCACCGGCGCCGCCATAATGCCGTCGTCCCACAGGTGCTCAGGATCGGCCTTCTTGGCCCGCTCGCGGTCGACTTCGACTGGAAAGCCCTTGACCGTGCTGCCGTCGGCCCCGTAGACCAGCACTTTGCCGTCGTAGGTCGTCGCCACCACTTCGACTTTGCCGTCGCCGTCCAAGTCGCCAATCGCCGGGGTGGCAAAGGCAAATTCGCGGTACTCGGGCTTGAGCGTGCCGATGGTCTTCTTGCAACCGGCCTTGTCGGTGCGGTACGCACATGATTTCGAGGTGTTGTGCGGGCCAGGGCTAAACTCTTTGCGAATCGGGGTGTAGACCGGCCAACCGGCGATGTCCTTGCCGTCGGCGCCAAAGGCGTGAAAGTTGCCGCTGGTGTCGGCCTGCAAGTACTCGTCTTTGCCGTCGCCGTTCAAGTCAAACATCTTGCCCGACATCTCGATCGAGGCCTTGGTCTTGATCGGAAAACCGGGCAGCAGATTGGGCTCCTTGTACAGGCCCACGGTCTTGCGAAACTCGTTGCTGACCAGCTTGCCGTCCGCAGTCTTGGCTTCGGCGCGCAACCGCAGGGTAAAGGTGTATTGGTCGTGGTCTTTGAGCGGGGCGGCGTAGTCGATCGACTTGCTGGCCTCAGCGGCGTCCCACAACACAATTTCACCTTCCAAACCAGGGGTATCGCCCTCTTTAATGGTGGTCCAGCCGGTCTTGGGATCGACGCCCTTGGCATACTCGATGACGTATTTGTACGCTGCATAGCGGGCGGCGATACCGTCGCGGCGCTTGCCAATCCGGCCAGTAATCGAGAACTTAGGCGTGCGGGTGACCTCAATCGGCTCGTACCAACTGGGCAGCAGGATGTCCAGCTCGGGCGGAATCAGCTTGGCTTGAACCATGTCCACCGACGCCCGCACATTGTTGCGGCCATAGCCAAACTGATGGTCCCAGCCCGGCCCGGAGGGAAACTTGGTCATATCCGTCTTCGATTCAGGCACATCGATATCGTCCACGCTCTGAATCAGGATGCCGCGCAGTTCCTCGGCAGTCAGCACCGGTTCGAGCTTGGTCTGCAGCGCCATGGCGTAAATCATGCCGGCGTGGCCAGAAGTGACGCCCGTCGCTTCAGACGAACAGCCGGTGCCGGGCGAACTGAGCAGCAAGTTGGCGCCCCAATTGGTGCAGTTGTTGAAATTGAGAAAAGTGGTTGAATGCTTGGGGTTGGCGCCGTCGAACACAATGGCGTGGACATACACGGTGTGGTCGGTGGTGCCGGGCATGTTGTGGTGAAAGCTCAGTTCGTCGGCAGCCGAAGCGATGACCACCACATTGTTGTCGTAGGCGTAGTTGATGGCGTCGTCGGCGTAGCCGCTGCGGTCGAGCGAACCCAGTGCCTCTTGCACTACGGAAGCACCTGAATCGGTTGCAAAAATCACGGCGGCGGCAAAATCATTGCCATCGACGACAAACGAATCGCCGACTCGGCACGGCAAGTGAGTGCATTCTGGGCAGTGACCCAAACCGCCGCGGCCGTTGTTGCCTTCTGCTGTCGAGTCATTGGCTTCGCCGGTGCCGTGGCCATAGCGGGTGTCGTCGTAAGGATTGTTGTCGTTGCGAAAAAAGTCCCAGCCCGAAATGTCGTCCATGTAGCCATTGCCATCGTCGTCCTTGCCGTCCGAGAACACCGCAATCAAGTCGCCGGGATCGAGCAGCCCATTCTTGTTGACATCGCTGACTTTGGGGTCGCACGAGGTCTTGGGGATGGCGTTGCCATCCTCCTTGGCGTAATCGAGCATATTGAAAATGCCGTCGCCGTCGGCGTCCCACGGATCTTCAGCTTTGAAATTAGGTCCTTGGCAGGCTTTGTCGGGCGGCGGTAGCTCTTTCTTGTTCAGATAGTGCTTGTTGACCAGATCGTCGGCGTCCCATTTGATGCCCGAGTCGAGAACTGCAATGATAACCCGGCGGTCTCCAACGGTTTTTTGCCACGCGCGATCGGTGTGCATCCCGCTACCGATTTTCTTTTCGATTTGGCGAAAACCGGGGAACTGGTCCCACTCGCCCGAACCAGGTTTGCCCTCTGGGATAAAGCTCCAGTAGTTCCACTCGCCGCCGGTGATCCACGTCTTGCCCTTGTCGTCGACGGTGCCTTGAGCAAAGCCGCCGTCGCTGGGCCAGTTTTCCTTCTTGGACATGTCGGCATCGAGCGGAGGCGGCCACACCCCAAACGCCGACGACGGCGCCATCGTCACGGCACCAGTCACGGCAGCTGCTAGGGTGAAAAGTAGCAGTTGCAGGCGGTTGAGCGCGATTGTGGACATTATGGCTCCAAGCGCCGCGGGGACGACGGCGCAAAAGGGCCGGTAGGGTAGCCTGCGGGCTGGTCTGGTGCAACAACAAACGCCTGCCGCGAGTCCCGTTTTCGGCGCAACTTGCTTGGTTGAGTCGGCGCTGCAGTCCCCAGTTCTTGACCAAGCTGGTGCTCAACGGCCCGGAAGGCCGTTTCCGTGGCGCGGGAAACCAGTTCGCCGGACTGATTTCTTGATCCGCGCCCATTGGGCTTCGCCTCTCCTTGTCGAGCGACAGCGAGCATCAGGGCACTGGCATCCGAAATCGGGGCTCGCGGAGATTTCAGTGGTGAATTTGGGCAAGTGCAATCTTGCGCTTGCCCCCTCTTGACCGACAGCAAAGTGCGTGCGATGCTTGGCTAGTGAAAGTGATTATCACTTTCAGTCTCAATAGGGCGGATTTTGCACGGCTATTGCACCCTAAACGCGCTACGCAAGCCAAACGAGGCCGTTTTTAGGCTGCCGTTGGCGCCCGCTGCTGAGTCGCTGGTTGAGCCTGCGTCTGAACTCGCAACCAGGGCTGTGATCGGGCCCAATGGGCGCTGGCAGGCGATAGGCCTTGGCGGTGTGGCAGTGGCCATCTTGGGCAGTCGGCTGCCGTGGCTGCCGGGGCAAGTGTGGGACCACGACAGCGCCAACTTTGCGCGTTCGCTCAGCAATTTCGACTTGCATGCCCATAGCCCGCACGCCCCGGGCTATCCGCTGTATGTGGCGCTGGCGCGGTTGGCGCAGGCGGTCGGCGTCGAGACTGCGGCGGCGCTGGCGTGGCCGGCGGTGCTGATGGCGGTTGTGGCGGCGTTGGCGGTCGCGGCGACCGTGGGTGTTTTGGCCGGTGTAGTGGCGGTAGATCGAGGCAGTGAACACGACTGGCGACCGATCGCGGCTGGGTTGGCCTATGGCTTGCTGCCGTCTGCTTGGTTGGGCGACCTAGCGCCGCGGCCTGACGGTCTGGCGGCCCATGGGGTGGTAGTGGCGGCCTGCGCGCTGCTGACGGGTCGGGCCGGTTGGCGGCCGGGCCTGCCGCTGGCGGCGCTGGCGCTGGGACTATCGTTGGGCATTCGCCTGTCGAATTGGCCGCTGGTGGCCCTCTTGAGCCTGTGGTTGCCGCGGCGGTGGTGGCCGTTGCTGGCGTTGGCGGTGGCGGGCTGGCTGGTGCCGCTGGTGCTGCTCAGTGGCGGGCTGCGCCCGTTTTGGCAACTGACCACCACCTTTGGCCACGGCCATTTTGCCGACTGGGGCAACACCGCTTTTGCGGTCCACGCCCAAGCCAATTGGCCTTTAGCGACCCGTTTGGGCCAGTGGGCAGCGCATGTCTGGGTCCAAGGTGGGCTGGCGTTTGCGGTGGCGCTGGTCTGGGCCGCCTGGGCGGGATGGCACCAGCGGCGGGTGCTGACCGGCCCGACTCCAGTTCACCCTGCGCTGGTGGCGACGACGGCGGCCCTGCTCGGGTACGCACTGTGGTTGGTGGTGGCCCAAAATCCGGATCACCCGCGCCATGTGTGGCCGTTGTTGGCGTTGGCGGCCGCCGCCGCAGTGGTCGCGATTGGGGTGTGGCTGTCGCCGCGAGTGGCCACGTTAGGGCTCAGCGTCGTCGCTGTAGTCAGTTTGGTCCATGGGGCAGTGGCGGTTCCGTGGACGCGCCAACCCAGCCCCGACGCTGCTCTAGCGGCCTTGGTGGCGGCGCAACCGCCTGAGCAGTTTGCAGTGGCCGGCGGCTCCGAGATCGGCCTAATTCGCGCGCTGGCGCCCCGGATTCGCTCGGTAAAAATTGCTGCTCTTTCACAGGCTAACGCGGCGCTAGCCCCGCAAGGCAACTGGCCACGGCGGGCCTGGCTGAGTGTGCGCGGCCCGTGGACTGCCCGACCGGCAGGTCTGGGGCCCCATTGGCAGCCGATCGCCCATTTTGGCGCCCGACCGCATCTTGACAGCCCGGCGATGGCGCTGACCGTCTATCAAGGGCTGACGCCTGCAAGCCTAGCCGACCAACAGCGTCCCGGAGCCAGGCCATGAACCGACTCCTGTGGCTGTGGTGCTGGGTGGTCGTCGCCGCCTGTGCCACCAAAGGCGATCCGCCGTTTGTGCAGGACAGCGCCGGTCCGACCGCCACACTGGTGGTGCGTATGACCGACGACGGCCTCGAGCTGCCGTGCGCCGTCATCGACGTCGGCCAAACCATCGAATGGCGCAACATGTACCCGGCTATCGCCGCCAATGTCACCGGGTTTGGCACCACCGAACTGTATTCGCCCAGCATCATTGCAGGCGGTCCCGTCGGCAGCGAGATCGAAAAGGGTAGCGTCAAAGCGTACGCCTACTGGCGGCACACCTTTGCAACCGCTGGCGTCTACGAGTATTTCGACACCAATCGCGGCGAACCGGGCCAAAAAGTCGTCGACCCATACTACGGCACCGTCACCTACGTCGGCGTCAGTGCGTCGCTGCAAACTGGGGTGGTGTGCGTACGCGAGCCCGGCAGCGACCAATGCACCGCTGTGTGTTGCCTAGGCCACGGCAACGGCGATTCTGAACTGGTCGGTGGCGAGTGCCCAACGTCGCAATGCTGTGATCCCAAAGGCAAACGCTGCCTACTGGGCGCACCCACCGCCCCGATTTGCGCCCCCAATCTCGGCTCAGTCAAGCAGGCCGCTTTTCGCAACTTTGAGTGCTTCAAAGACAGCGACTGCCCGGCCAATTCTGTAGGCAAACCGCGTAGGTGCGCGGTCAGCAACCAAGACCGCCATGTCTGCCAAGACTTGTAGCGCGCCCGTGCGCGGCGCTTTTTGGGAGTCCTGATGGTGTCCGTTTCCTTTCGCATCCTGCTGCTGTTGGCACTGACTGTCGTTGCTTGCGCCTGCGCGGCGAGCGCCACCCCCACCAACGACGCCGCAGCGACTTCTGTCGACGCCAGCGCCGACAGCACTGCGGTTGCTGTGGCGACTTACAAGCCATTTGATCAGGCCAACGCCGATCCGTACTTGCAACGGGTGTTCGCTTACGAGCAAATCAAGGGCATCGTCGGCGCAACTGTGCTCAGTTCGGGCCAGTTTGGCGGCGATTGCAGCAAGTACAGCCCCACGGCCACCACCGCCAGTGACCCCAGCAAGCTGGCCAGCCTGTACGTCGAGTCGGCGACCTTGCAAACCAGCGTGCTCAAACGCAAAGACAAACACGCGGACAATGGCGGCGCGGACCTCGGCAAAGCCATCGACGCCCAGATTTGCGCCAGCTTGGCCGCGGGTGCCACCACCACTGCCGCTGCAGACGCGATCGGCGGGGTCCAATGGCACGGCCAATTGATAGTCAAGGGCTTGCTGCATTACTTCTACGCCGCGTGGTATGGCTATTTGGCTTCGGGCAATCGCAAAGACTGGGATGAAGCCATGGCGGCGTGGGGCAAGAGCTTCGATGGCAAAGTCGACAGCGGCCTAGCCGCCCTAGCAGCCAAACGCGACGCGCAATGTGGAACACAACTGGGCAAAGACATTTGGAGCAAGTTGCTCAGTGGTCGCGCGATCTTGGCTGACGCCTTGACCAAGGAAGGCAAGGCAGGCAATGCCGACACCTTGGCGACCCTACCAACCGAGTTGAAAGCGCTGCAAACCGCCGTCGATGGCCAACTGCAACAGGTGTTTGCGCTGTCGCTGGGCCACGAGTTGGTCCAAATCCAAGCGGGCACCGCAGTTGCGGTCAAGCTGGCCGAAGCGCGAGCGTTTTGGCGCATTCTCAAGCCACGGGTCGCCGCCTTTGACAAGGCCAAGGGCACCCAACACTTGATAATTCTAGATCTTGTCGAGCAAGACGATCCGAGCAAGATCAAGCCGAGCGAGGGTTTGGCGGCCATCCAAGCGGTTTGGGGTGTGGACGTCGCAGCTGCTTGCAAATAGGTGATGACTAGGAGCGGGTCGGAGTATTCCGACTCGCTCCTAGCGCCGTCTGGCTAGACGGCGGCAACTGTCTGAAACTGCATGGATTTACTCCGGACAGTTCTTGGACAGTTGAGAATATTTGACTGGCTAGGAGCCTGTCGGATCGTAATGGATTCATTGTGTATAACCTGATAGACATTTTACAACCGATTGATCTCCGACAGGCTCCTAGCATGGCTGTCTCCGCAGGTTGTCCCATTTTTGCTGCAGGAGCCGTCCGGCGTTTCGTTGCGAGCGCCATGGCCGGCGCCGTTGGGTTCGCTAGCGCCGTTGCTGGGCAGGCCGCAGAACTGCCAAACACAGCGGCCCAAGCCGCAGAACTGCCAAACACAGCGGCCCAAGCCGCAGAACTGCCAAACACAGCGGCCCAAGCCGCGGAAATGCCCACCACGGCGGCCCAAGCTACGGAATTGCCCAAAACTGCGACACCGGCGGCCAAAGCTGCAGCAGAATCCGGCCCGCGTTTGGAGCTGGAGGGCGACGGCGCCAGCCTGCCCGCCGCGGCCACCAGCAGCGCCGGTCTGGGTGCGCCCAATGACAACGGCGAGCGCAAAGCCATGTACGAGCGCACCAGCTTGCTTAACAACCTGACCACCAAGCTGCTTAGCGTCCACAACAAGACCACGCTCGGCGGCTACGGCGAAGTGGAGTTCGTCAAAGCGGCGGGTCAAGACTCCTATTTCAACCATCATCGCTATGTGTTGTTTTTTTATAGCCAAATTCACCCGCGCATTTCGACGGCCACCGAACTGGAATTTGAGTTCGGTGGCTCGCCGACCAAGCGCGACGGTGTCCAAACGACCGGCGAGGCGCTGCTCGAGTTTGCGGTGGTCGATTTCAAGGCGGCGGACTGGCTCAATTTTCGCGCAGGCATAGTGCTGGTGCCCTTTGGCGCCTACAACTTGCGCCACGACTCGCCGACCCAAGACCTGACCGATCGCCCGCTGCCGCTGACCACCATAACGCCCAGCACCTGGTTTGAGACCGGCGCAGGGGTGTTTGGCAAGCTGGAACTGGGCGACCAGACCCTGAGCTATGAAGCGTATGCGATCAATGGCTTAGATGCGAAAATCACCGAAGCGCAAGGCATGAAAGGCGCAGTCGGCGGCAAAGGCGAGGACAACAACGGCGACAAGGCCTTGGTGGGGCGCGTGGCGTGGGCGCCGTCGCTGAAACTGGAACTGGCGGCTTCGGGGTATAGCGGCGAGTACGACGACCAGCAGCGGCGAGTGCGCATGTTGGGCCTGGATGCGACCGCTCGGTTCGGACGCGTTGAATTTCAAGGAGAATTCGTTCAAGCCTGGATTGATCCGGGGTATGTACAGGGATTTTCGGCCTCCAGCCCCGCCAACACCCGGGCGCCGGTGCCGACGGACATGCGCGGCTGGTATGTTCAAAGCAATATTCACTTTACCCTTGGGTGGTTATGGAGCCTGTTGCCGCCAGATCTGAGCGACGCCGTGTGTACCGGGGTGCTGCGCTATGAGCAGACGGACCCCAGTTTGAGCGCGCGCAACCGATTTGATGTGGACAAGCTGACCGTGGGCATCAATTTTCGACCCGTTGAAGGCTATGTGTGGAAGAACGAAGTGCAATTGGTAAGCAACGGCGCGGGCGGTCTTGATCGGCGACTGTGGTCTGGCGGCTGGGAGTTTGAGCCCAAGTATGTGACCAGCCTCGCTTTTCTGTTCTGACTCTGGCTCAACGGATGATAGGCTGAGCGCGCGACCAAGAGAGTTCCGCATGCCGCCAAATCGGCAGCCACGATGCATGAAACTCCTTGAGCGGCATGTGGAATGTGGGCCGCAGCTGCGGACCACCGCGAGGGTTTGGGGGCGGCGCGCCCCCAAGTTTCTAGTTAGCCAAGTTGCGCCGCAATTGTCGGCGCCGACCGGTCAAGCGGCGGTGACACCGGCCATTGAGGCTTGCGCACGGGCAGGATTGCTCTAAAACTAAAATACCGCGCCTGAGCTGCGACCGTCCTTGCCACCTTGGCAGCCCTGCGCCTGCACCTCTAAGGGCCCGTGCAAAATCAAGTCGATTTTGCTCCCCGGCCCATTGCTTGCTTGGTGGGTCGCTCACTCGCGGCTTTGCAAGCCGACTCGACGCTCCGTTCCAATCTCGAACCGATCGAGTTATTCTTGGCCGAACCCTAACGACGCCCCAAGTGGCTTATCGGAAGCCCATGATCCTGAAATTAGCCCCCATTATCGTAGTTTTATCGGTGTCGTTGGCCAGTGCAAGTTGCGTTTCGACCGGTGGCGGCGGCAGCGGCTCAGGCGGTGGCGGCAGCGGCGTGGCCAGCGCGGCAGGAATTCCCTGTAATCCCAAAGACTATACCGAGGGTTGTTTTGGCAAGGCGCGCATGCACTGCGACCCTGCTACCAGCAAGTGGGCTGAATTGAATGGGTGCTCAGCCGATCAAATCTGCACGGAAACCCAAGTCCTAGGGGCCGCGGCCACCCAAAAAACCACTCAATGTACAGCCGCGCCGGCCAACGGACCGGCCGACTCCGCCAATGGCGAAACCGCTCCAATGGACGGCGCAACGGCTGGCGATGCCGGCGTCGGTCAAGACGGCAGCGTCAACCCACCGCTCGACACCGCCGTTGTTGAGGTGATCGTTGCCGATACCGCCAAAGACGTCCTCGTGATCGCCGATACGACCACCGACAGCGGCCCCGAAGTCAGCCCGACCCAATTTTCCGACTGCTTGTCCAAAAAGTGCCCTGAAGCGTGGCTGTCGTGCGGCGCCAACACCAAGTGCATCGCCTTTTTGACCTGCGGCGAGGGCTGCACCACTTCGGCCTGCGTGGCCAGCTGCGCCCAGAAGAACTTCAGCGAAGAGACCGTGTTGTTGTCGGAGTGCGCCGCCACTTCGGGCTGCGTTAGCGGCACCACCAGTCAGGTGTGCGGCAACGGCAAGTGCGAGGGCAGCGAAACCGCGAGCAGTTGCCCGCAAGACTGTGGAACCAAGCCTGTTTGTGGCAATGGATTATGCGAATCGGGCGAAACACCGAGCAACTGCGCCAAAGACTGCGCCAACGTCGATTGTTGCGTTGCCAACAGCTATAGTTGCGGTTTTGCAGCAAAATGTGGCAAGAGTTGCGGCACTTGCCCCAGCACCCAGACTTGCACGGCCAACGTGTGCAAGGGCGGTTCGACCGGCGACTGTTTGCAGCTCAAGTGCGGAACTGAGCTCAGTTCGTGCCAAAACGATCAAGTTTGCGTCGGGATTTGGGCCTACGCCGCGATTGGCGGCTGTTCCGAAGCCAATAATTGTCAAGATAACGCGTGCTTGGAATCCAACTGTGGCGAGGAACTGGCCCAGTGCCAGTCCAAGACAGCGTGCACCCAGTTGATCACCTGCTTGAGCAACTGCAAAACCGACCAGGCGTGTGCCAACAAGTGCGCTCCCGCCGCTGGGCTGGCCAAATACCAGACGCTGGGCGAGTGCTACAAGGCGAAATGCCCGCAGTAGATTGAGGATGGCGCAGTAATTTCGCAATGCTGCGGTGAAATCCCACGTTGCACGCGTCTGCACTGAGACACTAGGCTAATGCCCGCCAAGCTTAGGATATTTCTCCTGAAACGCCTTGATGAGCTTGTCGACCGGCGGATCGTCGACCACGCTGCTGGCTAGAGCCGCGGCCTCTAGTTCGATCGTGCTGGCATCGGCGGGCACCTGCGTTTCGGCATTTTCCACTTCATAGGTCAGGCGTTGCAACTTGGCGCGGGCGCCGGTCAATTGCGCCTCCATGACTTTGCGCGTCTCGGCGACCAACTTGAGCGCGCCATCGGGGCGGTCGGCGTCTTCCAGTTGACTGGTCAAGTCCTGGACTTGGCGCGCGGCGTCGGCGCGCTCGCTCAGCTTGGCTTCGCGCAAATTAGCGACAAAAAAGCGATCGCGGCGACCGCGCAAGCTCAGCGCCACATCGACCACATACTTGCCTTTGGAAAAAGCGTCGACAAACAATGTGTTGCGGCCGACCGTAATCGGCTGCATGGTCAGTTCCATATCCATCGAACCCAGCACCATGTCGATGCCCGGCACTTGATTGGCCAGCCCCTCGAGCTCAGCCCGCCGCAGCTGACTGAGCACTACAATCAACTCCGCCCCCTGCTTGCGCAGTTCAGGCACCAAATTGCGCAGGGCCGTGGTCGGTTCCTGGACGCGCAGGCCCTGCTCGTCAATCAGGCGACCGCGGTCGTTCGGGCTCGAAGTCATCACCCCAATCAGCGCAACTTTGAGCGGGCCGATTTGCCGCAGCAAGTAGCGCTCAAACGGCGGGGCTTCGGTTTTAGCGTCGACCAGATTGGCGCTAATCAGCTGTAGTTTGGCGATCTTGGCAAAACGGCGCAATTCGGGCAGGCCCGCCGCGAGCTCATGGGCGCCAACGTTGAGCGCCGCGTAGCCCAATTGGGCGTACAATTTGCCGACCAAGTCGATGCGCGCGCTCACTTCGCCGGGCCGTTCGCTGCCGATCATGGCGTTTTGAGTTAGCAAACCGCCGGCGTCCACCACGATGGTGTTGTGGGCGGTGCGTTTATGGTCCTTGAGCCAACTGGAGCGCCGGGCAAGACCGCCCAGCGGATTGTGCGCTCAACCGCAGGGATCGATTTCACCGACCGCGCTGCTGGTAAACACAATGCTGACTCGTTGCTCGGGCGGTACCGGCGCCTGCAGCGAAACAGGCGCGGCGGCGACCGTGGGTTGCAGCGGCTCGACGCCTGACAGCGGCGGCGGCAGGGCAGTAGGGCGCTCCAGTTTGGCCGCAGCGGCCAGCAAGTCCACGTGCGTTTTTAGGAATTTCTCGGCACCTGACTCCAGTGGCACCCGCACGGTCGGCACGGGCACGGTCGGCACGGGCACGGCCACTCCAGCTACCGAGCGCTTGGCCAGCCAAACGCCACCCGCAACCGCCACCACCAAGGCCAACGCCACTGTGGCGCGAATCGAATTGTTCACCGAGATCTCCGTCCAAACCGCGTAGCGCGGCGGGCCAAAGTTACCAGTGTGGGCGACGGCAACGCAAATTGGCCGCCGTCCGCTTTACAATTCGTCAATTGACTTGCCCAGCCGGGTTGCGCACGATGGCCAGCCGCGCAGACCGCTGATGGGGCGGCTAAGGCGTTTCCCAGCGGGTGGTGCTGCGCAGCGCAAATGGCGTAAGCCGCACTGCGATATTGGGGTGCGCCGCACTGCGATATTGGGGTGCGCCGCACTGCGATATTGGGGTGCGCCGCTGTGCAAAATGGAGTGCGATGGTTGGCGAAATTGGCGTGCGATGGTGTGCGAAATTGGAGTGCGACGCAGTGCAAAGCGGATCTTGGTGGCTGAAATGGGTACTGTGTGGCCTTGGTTGCTGCCTGACCATCGCTTGCGCTGGGTCGACTGCAGCGCCAGCGGCGCCGGGCCTCGCCGTCCCTGCCGATACGGGTGCTGATACGCTTGCCGACACGTTCACCCAGACACTGTATGACTCCGGACCGAGCGCAATCGCTGAGCAAGCCGTGGAGACGCTAGCCACCGCTGACAGCGACAATGCGGAACTGCCGGAAGACCTTGACGACATCGCCGCCAGTGCCGATCCGGTGCCAACGAACGACACCAGCGCCGACAGCGAAGATGCCGTTGGCGAAAATCGACAAGCGCTTAGCGATCTTGTGGATCAGACGCCGAGCGATGCTGGCGATGCCGCCGATGGTCTTGGCGACATGGATTCGCCGTTGGACAGCCTGTCGGCCGAATCCGTCGAAGATTCATCTAAAATCAATGAGTTGCCATCCGACGTCTCCGAATTAGACGGCGCTGTGTTTGATGTGGCCTTGTGCACCGCAGTCACGGAGTTGTGCGATGGCATCGACAACGACTGCGACGGCGCCACCGACGAGGGCTTTGTGTTGCAGTCGCCGAGCAAAATGGCCGACATTGCTGTCGGCCAATCCTGCGACTTTCCCCAATGCAAACAAGGGGTGGTTGTGTGCCTGACGCCTAGCGTGGCCGGTTGCTCGACTTGTCCATCCAACGTTGATTTTTCGGTGATTTTGGCCGCCGCCACCGCCAAGCCCAGTCCGCTTTTGGCCAGCGGCGGGTTTGCCGACCTGAGCAAGTCGCTGCCCATCGACGACCTCAAAGTCGACTTCGGTTCGCCGTTGATTGTGCCGTATGGTGCCAGCGGCATGGCGATCGACGCCGACAACGACGGCGACATGGATCTGGTGTGGAGCGACGGCGTCGGGCAGGTACTGGTGTGGACCCAACAGACGCCGTGGGTGTTTCAATCGACGCAAGTGCTGAAATTGCCTTACAAACCGGCGGCAATCGCCGCCACCGACGGCCCGCTGGGACCGACCTTGCTGGTCGGCACCGATGGGCTTAGAGCCTTGGTGCGCAAAGGCGATGGCACCTACGCCGACCAAACTGCGGCGGTCGGGCTGGCCAAATCGGCCAATGGCACCTTGTTGCCCCACGTCATTGCGGCCGACCTCAACGATGATGGCCTGCTCGATATTGTGGCGGCTCAGTTTAACTGCGGCTCAGCGGCCAAGGGCCTGAGGGCGTGGCTGGGTCGCGGTCCGGGCGGCTATGTCGACGCCCCGGTGCTGCTGGGCCTGAACCACCCCGCAGCGGTGTGGGTGGTGATGCAGACCGACTACGACGACGATGGCCTGCAAGATTTATTAATGCTAACCGAGAGTTGTGAGCCAGATCCCGGCATTGGTTGGTACCGGCACCAGCCGCTTGGGGCGACCGGCTACACCTACGTGCTCAAGGCGTCGCCGCCGGTGTTTACTGCGCCCGGCGCGGCCTTTGGCAGTCCGATGGGAGCGTGCAGTGGCGACGTCAACGGTGACGGGGTGCTCGACTATTTCCTCAGTGAAATTGAGCTTCGTGACTTTGTCAAGAATGGCGGCGATCCGAGCAATCTCAGCATGAACGATCCGGAACTGCTCGATGCGAATAGCAACAACTTCTTGCTCAGCCAGCCCGGCGGCGGTCGCAAACTGGCGGGGCTGCAAGCTGGGTTGTGGGCACCGCTATCGGCGGCCAAAGTGCCGATGGTGGCGTGGGGTCCCGCGTTTGCCGATTTGGACCACGATGGCCACTTGGACCTGGTGCTCAGCCACGGCAACGACTTTGGCAGCTGGGCAACCAACAGTGCGGTGGCGATGCGCCCGGTGGTGTTTCGCAACGACGGCCAGCAAAAGTTCACCGATGTCAGCGCCGCCTGGGGCCTGCCGCCGCAACACGATGCGCGGTCGCTGGTATTGGCGGATTTGGATGGCGATGGCGACGACGACCTGGTGCTGGGCGGTCAAGCGGTGCCGCCCAAGGTGCTGCGCAACGACCTCAAACACGGTGGCAGCGACGTGCGGGTCAAGCTCAAGGGCGCGACTTCCAATGCGTGGGGCTTGGGGGCGCGCCTGACGCTGCAAACCACGTTGCGCAGCATGGTGGCCGAACACAGCCTGCAAGCGCCGACCCAAACCATGGCCGCGCCGGTGACTCATTTTGCCCTCAAGAATGGTGAGGTCGCCAAGACCCTGACGGTCAAGTGGCCTAGCGGCTGGCTGCAGACGGTGGCGGCCCCCAGCCAAGGGACGCTGGAGGTGGCCGAGCCGCTGCTGAGCGACCTGTCGACGCGGTGGTCGCCGGCGGGCACAGTTCCGGTGACGGTGTTTGCCTATCACGTCGGTGCCGATGGTCAAGCGGTGCAGCCAGCTCAGTGCAGCATTGAGCTGGCCAGCGATGGCCAGGGGCAATTTAGCGGCCCCACGACCTGCTCCGGCAGCGTGTGTTCGCGGAAATGGGTGGGTTTTGGAGTGCCTGCCGGGGGTTCCGATGCGCTGATAATTGGCTGTGGCACCTACACGCTCAAGATCCGACCGCGGATATTTTACTGATGAATGGCAGCGGTTGGGGGCTGGCAGCGGGTCTGGCGCGGGCCGTTGGGGCTCGCAAATGAATAAATCCTTCATTTACCGTGCCAGACTGCTGGCTGAGTGGGTCGCAAGTTCGCGTCTTTACAGCCGACTCGCTACTCGGCTCTTTTCGCAGATCGATCGAGTTATTGCTTTACTCGCCCTTAGTTCTGCGCTGGCGTGTGGCAGCGGAGCGCCTGCAGAGGTGGACGGCGACGCCAGTCTGAAGGAGGACGGCAATCGCAGTGCCGCGATCGACGACACCGCGTGCGCAGCCTGCGCAGTGGATTTGGGGGCGCAAGGTGACGGCCAAGCGGCGGTGGATGGACCTACTGACCACCTCGCAGGGTTTGATCAGGGCGCTGGGGCTGATCAGGGAACTGGTGCTGGGGACACAAGTGCCGCCAGTCCGGATCTAGCCACCCCGACCAGCGCCGACGCAACTGCAACTGTGGATAGCGCCTCAGGCGATGCGGTGGCCTTCGATGGGCCCACCGACTCTGACACTGGAACAATGCTCGCCGATGCCACTTCAGCCAGCGATGCCGCCGCTAGTAGCGACGCCAAGGTCAAGCCGCCGCCGGTGGCGCCGCTGCCTGGCAGCCAAGGCGGACCCGTGCCCATTGAACTGGGCGGCAGCAGTGACGACGGCTTGCTGTTTGCACCTTGGTTGGCGCCCGGCCAGCCGGTGCCGTTGATTTTTGGTCCGCAGGGCGGCTACCACCTGTGGGTCAGTTTTTGCGTGCCGCAGTCGGTCGAACAACCGCTTGCCGTTAAAGTGACGTTGACCGATCAGGCCACCGGGCTACCCGTACCGCCGGGGCCGCTGGCACTGCAAACCAAGCTTAAGGTGCTGGCCGACCACCCGCAGCAGCTGTGCCGGTTGGCGCTGCCAGCGTTTGTCGATTGTGCGTGCGAAATGGCTGATCGCGGCGTGCGGGTCCGGTTGCAGATCGACACCGGCACCGCCAGTGCGCCGGCAGGCAGCTTTGCCGAATGGAGCGTGCTGCCCAAGCACATCAAAGGACCGTGTCTGGTGCCGGCGCCGCAGTGTGCTCCGTTCTCGCTATAATCCTAGGCTGCATGCAGTTGCCAATCTCGATCGTCGCGGACGGCTTGAGCCCGTGCCGGACTGCTCGCTGGCGCTTGAAGATGCCGAACGGTCACGGCACCCCTCAAAGCGCACGTGGACCAGCAATCGCCAACGCCACCCAAATTCACTACCGAAATTCCCAGCGACCCCCGATTTGGGATGCCTGTGCCCTGTCGCTCGCTGTCGCTCGCTGTCGCTCGCTGTCGCTCGACAAGGAGCAAGGGGCTTGACGACTAAGGCGTACTTGCGTACGCCAATGAGACAGTCCTGCGAACTGTCTAGGAGGAAAGCGACGCAGCGACGCAGAGATGCGCCCAAAGCGGGGGTCGCAAGCCGACGCCAACCTTGCCAACCCGACAGCGCGCGTGCTGGTCTGAGAGCCTCAGTGGGTCAAAAGGCCCCAACCCGGCCGACAGTCGCTTCGCGGGCAGTGGTCGCACAGAACATTCCGCAGTAAACTGGCGGGGGTCTGTGCCACGGTTCACCGTTCTGGGCTCGGACGTTGAGGTCGCTATGCCACAAGCCCAAGACACCCCCGGCGCCAACCCATCCTCGCCATCGGGCGCAGGTACCACGGCGGCCGCGCGCGAACCGGCGGCACCCGGCGCCAACGCTGCGCCCGCCACCGCCTCGGCACCGCAGCCACTGACCGAGGGCGCCGCGCTGGCGTCCATCGTCGGCAAAGATCAAGCGCTAGGCGATATTGCCCAGCCGTTGGCCACCAAATTGGCGACTGGCAGCAAGACCCAAACGGATTTTGACAGCCAGTACGCCGATGTCGGGGTGTTGCGCCACGATGCGATTGCGGCGTTTCTGGACGGCGGTCAGGCCCGCTCGGCCACCCAGACCGTTGGCTTGCCCGACCCGATCGCGGTGCAGAAGTTCGCAGACATTGACGGCGAAGCCCACCTGAGCGATGCAGGGCTCAAGGACAAGTTCTACCTCAACCTCGTCACGGAGATGAAAAAACCATCGTTCACCGACCGTACCCGCACCTACGACGCCATCAAGGCCGCGGCGCCGCCGGCCGAGTTCGGTTTCAAGGGCAATCCGATTCCACCTGAGCGCATTACCCCGCTGAGTTCTCGCAATCAGAGCGTAGACAAGCTCTATGATATCAATACCATCGCGCCGGAAATCGATGCCGCCATCGAGCAACCGCTGGTGGCCGCCCATGCCCGCGCCGACACCATCGCCACCCACAAAGCCGACCGCGCCCTACGGCTAAAGGCCTATCGGCACCTGATCGCCGCCCGCGATCCTCTGACCACGGTCGACAAAGGCCAGCCGATTTCCAAGTATGCGGCCTGGTACGCGCCGGGCGAGATCTCGGTGCCGCCCGGCGACAACACCACCAACTATGCGCGGATGATGCGTCTGGGCGCGCTGCAGCCTGAGTGGTATCCGAACGGCACCGTGGTGCTCAACATCGACCGGACTCTGCAAGCCGGCGCCCGTGACATCCGCAAGCCGACTGCGTTTGACGGCCTGATGAGTGTGCTGTGGGTCTCGCGCAACCTGAGTGAAGACGACTACGGCGTCACCGGCGGCGGGCTGGGTGAGTTCTTGGAGAAAGGGGTGACCTACAATGAGGTCACCAGCGCCACCGCTGTCATTCCCAGTGACGATTTCTTGGCCGACATTGCGCGGGTGACCAGTCAGGTCAGCACTGCGCAGCCGGGCAGCACGCCGATGGAAGAGGTCGCGCGGGGCAATGGCGCCAACACCTCGATTCTAAATACCGCGCCCGAAGTCGGCGGCATGTACAACGACATTGCGGCGCGCAGCCAGCGCGAGGGCCAAGACCCAAGTGCCGCGCCAGTGGCCCCTGGGGCGGCCCAGCCGACCTCCGCGTCGATGCCAGCCTCCGCCGGCCCGCGCCAAGTGCCGACACCAGCGCCGGCCCCGGCGGCCACAGCGCCCGCACACACCACTGCGACACCGGCGCCAGCGCCTGCCGCAGCAGAGGCACTCGCGGCTGCCGCCCCTGCCGCCGTGGCGCCGTCTGCCGCCGTGCCAGCACCGCAGGCCGCGCAAGTGCAGACACCGGCAGCCCCGGCAGCCGGCGCGGCGGGTCCGGCGGCGCAGGGTCCGCAGGCGCCCAGTCCCGTGGGTGCAAGTGGCAGTCCCGTGGGTGCAAGTGGCAGTCCCGTGGGGGCAGGCGCTGTCCCAGCAGTCGCCCCGGATGCAACCAGTCGTCACGCGGCGGGCGACGCCCCGGCCGGCTGGGAATCGCATGTTGTCGATCGAATCCCGGCCTCCGAAGTTGCAGCGGACGACCCTGGCCATACCTACCACCTGCTGGACGACGGCCGCGCGGTGGCGACGTCGACGCCCCGGTTGCTGCCGCAGACAATTGCGGCCCAGGTCGCCAACAAGCTGCGGCATTTCAACGGCAAGGACACCGCCGCGCGCAAAACTGAAGTGGACGCGGATGTCGCCAAAGTGCGGGTGGCGCCTGATTTGCCGGCCTATGCAACGATGGTCGACAGTCTGTCGATTTTGGCGTCGCCGCGCTCGCGAGCGCAGGTCAATTTGCGGGTCGGCAAGCTGACGGCGGCGATTGGCCGGGCGCGGGCCGCAATTCCTGCCAAGTATGGTCCGGTCATCGGCGCGCAAAAGGTCAAGGAGTGGATCGACGACCGGTTGCCGCTGTACCTGGCCAATGCCAACACCAAGTTCCAGAGCGAGGCAACGGCCAAGGCGCTCAAGCTGACCACCGAGCCTACGGTCAAAGAGGAGCATCAAGTCGACGCCGCGTGGTGCATGGTCAACTACAACCCTGCCGCCAGTGGACCGGAAGAGCCGGCCACCCCGGCCATGATCGACGCCTCCGGTGGCATCATGAAGGTTTACGACGTCGGTGCGGCGTTCACCAGCGGGATGATCAGGGCCGTGCAAGACCTCTGGGTCGGCGTCTACGGCAGCAAGGATGCAGCACGTGACGCTTTTGTCACTGCAGCCAAGGCCGCCGGTGCGCTCGTGGCGTTGCCAGCATCGCTAGCCAGTGACCCGACGTTGGCGCATCACACCCCGCCAACTGTATTCGTAAATCCAATCAACGGGTTTGTTGGACAAGGCAAGGACGCGACAGGCGTGACGAGTTTCAGCGTGGCCATCCAGCGCTTCGCGCTCAACCCAGGGTACTACCCCAGTGGCGCGATGTTTGCGTGCACCGCGCCGGCCACTGAGGTCAAAGCCGAAATGGCGGCGCCCGGCGGAGCCAAGATTGGCAAGCCGTCGCTGTTCAACTTGTTGCATTTCGACGAGAACGTCTACGACGAAAACGATCGAAGCTACGGGCACTTGGCCGATCCAACCAACCCACACGCCGCTGGTTCGGCGTTGGAACTGACCTGCTTGGGCTATCCCGGTCGCGATTTCTGGGGCAAGGCCACGCTGCTGCGATGAACACCTCAAACGACCCAGCGGCGCCGCTCGCGTGGGATGGTGTCCCGCTGGACGCCTCGACAATTGTTGAGAAACTCTACGAGTGCTCGCGCTATCCGCCCGACCCGATGGCGCCGGATTCCGCCAACTGGGGCCACACCCGGGCTGGCGAAATCGCCACTGCTGTTCGCGGTACCCCGTTGGAGCAACCGTATCAGCAGCACTTGGCCGAGTTGTTTCGAGGGGACGTGCGCTCGGTGTGGTTGGGTGCTGCGCTGGCCCGCACTGGCGAAGTGGACGCGCAGCTGGTTGCCGAGGCGTTCTCCCGCGTCGTCACCCATTGCGCCACCGTGCAGTGGGTGGATCCGGCAACGGAGGACCTGCTGTGGACAGTTCGCAACCTGTGGGCGCGCACCATTGCGGCGGGTGCGTTGCCGTACAGGGTCGACTACCGCGCCATGATGGCCCAGCCGTGGGCGGCGGACTTGGTCGCGGCCGGGTTGCTGCACGACCACGAGTACACGCTTGCCGAACTCGAGACCCTGATCGGTGAGGGTGACGATGCCGTCGCCAAGTTTGGCATGGCCGTGCGCAATCACTTGTCCAACAGCGAGGCAGAGGCGGTGCGGTCGATCTTGGTGGGCCTGCAAGCTGGCGTGCCCACCGAGACCCGCAAACGCCAAATCGACGC
>SHZD01000102.1 GCA_009692465.1 Myxococcales bacterium | reverse complement strand
CGACCAATTAACGCCGAACCTCAAAGAATTCCCAAACAAAACGGAGCGGCCTGACGCCAACCCGCAGGCCACTGAATAAGTGCCGCAGGCTCGCGACCCACAAAGCAAGCACTGAGACGCCGAGCAAATCTTATTTGATCGGCTCTCTAGTGGATTGAGCAGCGAAGTTTTGCAGCAAAACACCTTGAAACTAAACTAGAATACCCGACTACAGCGCTCGGCGATTGACGCTTGTGCCTCCGGTCGCCATGCTGCGGCCGGCGCGTCGCTGCCGCAGCCCAAGGCAAGATTAATGTCTCTGCCGGTCGACGAAGATGAACTTGAAACCCTAATCGCGGTCCCCAACGCCAACACCAGTCTGCGGTCGACGACCACCGGCAGCGGTCGCGACTTCGCCGGTGAATACACCACTGTAAGCGGATCGACCCGCCTGGCCGGCCGCTACGACATTGTCGGCCTGCTCAAGCCGGCGGCATGGGCAGCGTCTACCGCGCCATCGACATCGAACTGCAGGAAACGGTGGCGCTCAAGCTGCTCAAGCCGGCGCTGATGGAGAGCGCCGACGCCTTGGAGCGCTTTCGCCAAGAGGTCAAGCTCGCCCGCCGCATTGCCCATCACAACGTGGTCAAGACTTTCGATTTGGGCGACGATGGCCGCCAACGCTTTTTGACCATGGAATTTGTCGACGGGGTGTCGCTGTCGCGGTATCTGAGCCAGCGCGGCCGCCTGGATGTGCTCGATTTCGCGCAGGTGGCCCAGCAACTGTGTGCCGGTCTGGCTTCGGCCCACCACGCCGGGGTCTTGCACCGCGATCTCAAGCCCGACAACGTGCTGGTGGCCCAAGATGGCCGGGTGGCCATCACCGATTTTGGCATCGCAGTGGTCAGTGGCGCCTTGACGGGCAAGGGCATTATTGGCACGCCGACCTATATGGCTCCCGAGCAACTGCAATCGGACACCGCGCTGGACGGCCGGGCCGATGTCTATGCGTTGGGCGCGATTTTCTTTGAGTTGCTCACAGCGCGCCGGGCGTGGCCGGGCAACGATTTGGTCGCGGTGGCGATGGCCCGCGTGCTGCAACCGCAGCCGAGGCGCACTTACAAGCGGCGGCCCAACTGGATCCATTCAACGCCAACGTGGTGTGGGATCTGACGCGGGTGGCGGTGCTGCAAGGCGATTATGCCAAGGCCGACGCCATGTTGGCGGCACCGTCTACAGACCTGACTGGCGAAATCTCGCGGCGATTTGCGTAGGTTCGCTTGGGCGCGTGGCGGCGGGTGCCGGTGCTGGCGGACTTGCCACCGGCGGACTTGCTGGACAACAGACAGTACCGTACTGTGGTGCTTTTGACCGCAATCTTTGCTTCAGCAGCGCGCGGGGTGGCTCTGCTACCGAACGAATTGGTCCTTTGGGCTGAATCCGCACAGGTGGCCAACCCGCGACTACGCGCAGCTCGCTGCCAGTTTGCGGTTGAAATCTGCGCGCTTACGGGCGACACCGTTGCCGCCATGGGCTATCTTCGTGACGCCTTAGCCGCAGATTTGCAGGATTTTGCCTGGATCGAGCACTGCCCGACGCTTGAGCCCCTGCGGCACGGCGCGCAATGGGCGGCCATGCGCAAGACCATGGCTGAGCGGGCGCAACGGGTGGCTGAGGCTGTTTTTGAGGTCAGCTAGCGTCCGAAGTGACCCGGACTGTTTGGCGGTCTCAGTTGGCGGTCTCAGTTGGCGGTCTCAGTTGGCGGTCTCAGTTGGCCCAAACTGAGACCATCTCTGATCAAAACACCAACATAGACCAGTTGTTATGGTTGGCATGGCCTTTGCAAAGCCCTCCGGCACGCCCTAGCGGCGCCGGAGTCGGACGATGTTGGCAAAGGTCAGTTGTGCAGCAGTGGTGGGCGTACAAGCCCGCCCGGTCGATGTGGAATGTGATGTCAGCGGCGGCGTGCCGTATTTCGACACGGTTGGCCTCGCCGAGCTAGCTGTTCGCGAGGCGCGCGTGCGGGTGCGCAGTGCGATTCGCCACGCCCACCTGCCGTTCCCCGCTGGCCGAGTCACCATCAACATGGCACCGGCCGACCTGCGCAAGGACGGCACCAGCTTCGACTTGGCCATGGCGCTGGCCATTTTGGCCGCCGATGGAGTGCTACCCGAGGCGGCCTTGCGCGACTGGCTGGTGGTTGGAGAACTGAGTCTGACTGGCGCGATTCGCCCCGTCTGTGGGGTGTTGGCGGTGGCAGAACTGGCAGCTAACTGCAGGCAACACGGAGTGATTTGCGCGCTGGACAACGCCGCCGAGGCCCTGGCCGTGCCGGGGATTGCGGTGCACGCAGCAGGTTCGTTGGGTGACCTGGTCGCTTGTTTGCTTGGACGTGCCGCGTGGCCCGAGCCTGCGGCACCGTGGGTCGCTCCTGTGGCCCGCAGCGGCCTGTGTTGGTCCGACGTCCGCGGCCATGGCCAAGCCAAGCGCGCGTTGGAAGTGGCCGCAGCAGGCGGTCACAACGCGGTTCTGTGTGGCACTCCCGGCACCGGCAAAACCATGCTGGCGCGACGGCTGCCGACGATCCTGCCCGATCTGATGCCCAGTGAGGCGGTCGAGGTGACCAAGATTGCCTCGGTGGCGGGCCTGCTGCCCGGCCGCGCCGGCTTGCTGAGCCAGCGACCGTTTCGGGCTCCGCATCACACGGCCAGTGCCGCTTCCTTGGTCGGCGGTGGCAGCGTGCCCAAGCCGGGCGAGGTGTCACTGGCCCACCGCGGGGTCTTGTTCTTGGATGAACTGCCTGAATTTCCTCGCCATGTGATCGAAACACTGCGCCAACCGCTGGAAGACGGCTACGTGACGGTTACCCGCGCGCGGCAGACGGTGCGCTTTCCGGCGGCGGCGATGGTGGTGGCGGCGCTCAACCCGTGTCCGTGCGGTCACCACGGCAGCGGCGATGGGCGCTGTCAATGCTCGCCGTTGGCGCTGGAGCGGTACCGTTCACGGCTGTCGGGGCCGATGCTCGATCGCATGGACATCCAACTGCGGCTGGCGTCGCTGCCGGCGGCCATGCTCCGCGATGGTGCCCTTGGCGAAACATCGCAAGTGGTGCGAGCGCGGGTGCAAGCGGCGCGCGACTGCCAACAGCAGCGCTATGCCGAATTCTCCGATGGGGTGGTCCTGACCAATGCGTTGGTGCCGATGTCGCTGCTGCGCAAGTGTTCGCCGTTGGCGCCGGCAGTGCACGAATTGCTGCTGCGAGCGCTCGATGTTTACGGCCTGTCCCCGCGCGCCCATGACCGGGTGTGGCGCGTCGCGCGCACCATGGCGGATTTGGAAGGCATAGCGGACATTGGCAGCGATCACATCGGCGAAGCCTTGCAATACCGCTGGTTTGATCGCGCCGTCGCCGGCATGCCGCCCAGAAGTGCCACTCAGCTTGGCTAAAGGCGTGTAAAGAACAATTCGATCAAGCTGCGCGAAGAGCGGAGCGGCGAGTCGGCTGTAAAGACGCGAGCTTGCGACCTACCCCGCAAGCAACGGGCACGGTAAATGAAATGTCGATTCATTTACGAGTCCTAAGAGGGTGTTTACATTCATTGCCGAAGCGAGCGGAAACAGGCGCCCACAAGGCGAGGCGGAGGCACTCTGACGACTGAGGCGCACTTGTAGTGCGTCGCAAGGAGGAAGAGGGCTGACAACAAAGCATGGCGGAATGCATGGTTACGCGCAGCAGGCGTTTGAAGATAAACACCCTCTAAGAGTCTGGCGAGCTCAGCCATCGCTTGGCTCTGCGTGCATCACCCGACGACCAGTTTTAGACCCAACTGCCCAATTCGACGGCAGTGGACCACTCGATGCGCCAGTTGGCGCTTCGCCACGGCGTGCCAAGGGGCCGCCGTGCTCACCAGTGGTGTAGGCCACTATTTTGACAGGAGTGAATCATGGCAAGCAAGTTTGGGATCGCGGCAATCGATGACCTCATCAAGGCCATCGAAAAGAGTTTTGGGCGCGGCACACTGATGGCCGCCAATGGCGAAGCGGTCGAGCAAGGGGTCGCAGTGACGCCTTCAGGTTCCTTTGCGCTCGACCGCGCGTTGGGCATTGGTGGCATCCCCAAGGGCCGCATCATCGAAATCTACGGACCCGAAGCGTCGGGCAAGACGACGATGGCGCTCTCGGTGGTGGCCCAGGCCCAAAAAAGTGGAGGTATCGTGGCTTTTGTCGATGCCGAACACGCCCTTGATTTGCGCTATGCCCGCCAGATCGGGGTCGATTGTTCGCGCATGCTGCTGTCGCAACCGGACTGCGGCGAACAGGCGCTGGATGTGGTCGAGGCGTTGGTGCGCTCGGGTCAGGTCGATGTGGTGGTGGTCGATTCGGTGGCGGCGCTGGTGCCCAAGGCCGAAATCGACGGCGAGATGGGCGACAACCATGTCGGTTTGCAAGCGCGGTTGATGTCGCGGGCGATGCGCAAGCTGGCGTCGTTGGCGCATCAGACCGGCACGACTTTGATTTTCATCAATCAAATCCGCATGAAAATTGGCGTCACCATGGGCAGTCCAGAGACCACCACCGGCGGTAATGCCCTGAAGTTCTACGCCTCGGTGCGCCTCGATGTGCGCCGTATCGGTTCCATCAAGAAGGACGAGATCGTCACCGGCAATCGGGTGCGCATTAAGGTGGTCAAGAACAAGCTGGCGCCGCCGTTTCGCGAAGTCGAGATTGACCTGATGTTCGGCAGCGGTTTTTGCCAGCAGGCGGAGATTTTCGACTTGGCAGTCGCCAGCGGTGCCATCACCCGCTCGGGGGCCTTCTATCGCCTCGGCGACGAGCTGGTCGGCCAAGGCCGCGACCGCGCGGTGAGCGAACTTAAGGCTCGCCCTGACTTGTGCAGCCGTGTCCAGGCGCAACTGGGCGACGACACTGTCGATCTGTGTGTTCCCGAGCTCGAAGAGGCAGCGTAGTCGCGCTGCTCGCAACCCCACGCCGACTGGCATTTCGTCGCCGAAGTGCTGGTCTGGGCGCATCGCGTTCGCCTTGGTGGCGGCGCATACACAGCAAGCTGGCGCGACACCGGGCAAGGGGCCCAGGCCGGGTCAGAACGGAGAAAGTCATGTCTGATTTGAACAAAGTCCTGCTTATCGGTCGCTTGGGTGGTCAACCCGAAATCAAAACCTTGGCCAGCGGCAAGTCCATGTGCAAGCTCAACATCGCCACCGGCTCGCACCGCCAAAAGGAGGGCAAATGGGAAAAGGAGACCATGTGGCACAGCGTAGTCGCCTTCGACCGCCTAGCCGAAAAGTGCGGCGAGTTCTTGAGCACCGGTCGGTTGGTCTACGTCGAGGGCACCATGCGGGCCAACGACTGGGTTGGCAAGGATGGCACCAAGCACCACGACCGCGAAATTCGCGCGACTGATGTCCATTTTCTCAACTCACCGCCGTTGGGCGCTCGGCCGCCGACGGCCTCTACGGAGGTGCCGTCGGCGGCGTAGTCGACCCTTCTGAGTCCAGCGCACCCCGCGCCGCCGCGACCGAGTCTGGTTGTGGCGGCGCGGGGTTGGGCCTTTTTGGTTCTGGGGTCCGCTGGACGAGCCGGACTGGCGTTAGTGAGGCCAAACTTGACGACAACCCCGACGACGCCCACGATGTCATGGCGCCGCCTCCACCGTGCGCATTTCTCAGGGCAATCATGGTCAAGCTGTCCCCACTGCACTCGTTTCTCTGCTTATGGGTTCCTGTCGTACTCGCGGCCTGCTCCGACCCTGCGCCGGCCACAGCCGCCAGCAGCGGTGGCGACGCGTCGAGCGCTGACTCTGGTGGCGGCGCCGCGACGACCGACACTTCGCAACTTGCCGACAGCGGCAAGGCTGCGGCCGACGGTGGCGGGGCCGACACCGTAGCCGATACACCAGCGGACACAGCCGCAAATGGTGATGCTGGCGCGGTTTCAGATGCGGATAGCCTGCCTGACACGCTAGTTGACTCCATGGCTGACTCCGTATCTGACGCCGTATCTGACGCTATAGCCGACGCTGTGCCTGAGGCTAGCGCCGCCGCTGATGCTGCGGTTGTGGTGGACGCTGCGCCTGAAACGGTGTTTGACGCGGTGGCCGACACTGCCGGTGGACCGGACACCGGTTCGATCGCCGAACCGGTGGCAGATGCAGGGGCCCCAGCAGACGCCGATGCGACAGCAGACGCCGATGCGACAGCAAACGCCGATGCGACAGCAGACGCCGATGCGACAGCAAACGCCGATGCGACAGCAGACGCCGATGCGACAGCAGACGCCAGCGCCAATGCGGACAGCGAAGTTGTCGCCGACGGTGCGGTCGACAGCGCCGCCGATGTCAGCGCCGATACCGCTGCCGACACCGCCGCGCCTGCCCAAATCGGCTGCAGCGACGGCGCCCGCGAAGGCTTCCTCGACAAAGCCAAATACCCGTTGGTGGCGGGTTGCACCGGCGCGTGGGACATCCCCGGCATCCACAAGGGCGCACCCGCCTGCGGTCGCAAGGCTGGCAACACCGGCAGCAATGCCGCAGGAAAAGGCTGTAACGTCGAGGATTTGTGCGCGGACAATTGGCACGTGTGCTATGGTGCCAAGGATCTCAAAGAACGCAACCCGCTGGGATGCGCTGGCATTTTGGACGACGGTGGCCAAAGTCCGGCGTTTTTCTTGGCCCGCTCGTCGTCCACCGGCGCGTTCAGTTGCTCACAAGACAGCACCAAGTTTGGCGATCCCGGCACCAGCAACGACCTTTTTGGCTGTGGCGACCTAGGGTGTTCAATCGATTTCAAGACGTACCCAACTTGCGATCCGCTCAACCGCGCTTCGCACGACGTATGCAAGGGTTTGCGCAATGACTTGGGTTGCGGCGATTGGTGCTCGCATTTGGGCAAGTTTGCCGGTCAGAAAAACACCTGGGATTGCGGCAAAAACACCACCAACGAGGCCAATGTAGTCGTCAAAGTCGATCCGTTGGTGCAAGGCGGTGTGCTGTGTTGCGCGGACTTTCTCAAAACGCCGTGACGACACCGATGGGGATGAACAGGCACCCAGCGCACAAAATTGCGGTCGAGCCCGCCCTACCGAATGAGCTGCAACTGGGCCAAGTGGCGCGCATAAATCGCCGAATCCGCTTTGAGCTTGAGCGCCAGCGCCAACTCGTCCTTGGCTAATTGGACCCGTCCGGCTTTGGTGTGCAGGGTTCCAAGCAAATAGTGGGCCCAGTGGTTGTCCGGTTTTTGGGCTAGCACGGCGTTCAATAACGCTTGCGCCCACGCCGGCCCCCACGGCTGTTTGAGGGCCTCGTGAACCACAAAATCGGCGACCAATTCGGCTGTCCCGACGGCATTGGCTTTGTCGCGCAACAGACCCTCCAGTTGGTGGCGCGCGGCATCGGGCTGACCGCCGCGCAGCAGGCACTTGGCCCGCCAGTAGTGGTACCCAGGCTTGCCTTGGTCCGGGGTGCCGGCAAAGGCCAGCATGGCGCCAAAAGTCTGCGCGCACAGCAGATGCTCACCGCGGACACGGGTCTGGTAGCGACCGAGCAGGCGCACGGCACCGAGCACCTCGACGCGCGCAGTTTCGGGCCACTGGGCCGCCGCCGCCCACCGGGCCGGATCGTCAACAAACGCGGTCAGCACTAACGCGGCCCCATCCGCGGTGGGCGAACGCAACGAGGCGGCGGCACAGCGCAGCACAGGTAGCACGACTTGGGGTTCAGTGGACGCCGGCAGCGCGGCGGGTAGCGGCTCAGCGCACCAGCCAATCGCAGTCGTCTTCGCCAGCAGTTCTTGGAGCGTGTGCTGATATTCCGCTGCACTATCAAAGCCCTCCACCCGACCCATCTCGACCAGCTGGCCGTCGTGGCGCCGCAGCACCAGTGTAGTCGGATAGCCCAGCACCCGCAGTTGCGCAGCGACCGCGTTGCCGGTGCTGGTATCGACGTCGAACTCGCGCAGCACGTGCGAAGCCAACGCCGTTTGGCCCGCTGGCGTGTCCAAGAAGCGGTGATGCAGTTCATTGCACGGTTCGCACCAGTCGGCCGTCGCCACCACCACCAGCGCTCCGCCCTTGAGTTCGGCAGCGGCAACGCCAGCGTCCAGCGCCGAAGCCGCCGCAGAACTGGCAGGCGACCAGCCGGGCGCTGTTTGCAGATTCGGCCCGGCGCCAGCCACACCACTACCGGCGCCAGCCACACCACTACCGGCGCCAGCCACACCACTACCGGCGCCAGCCACACCACCACCAGCAACGGCCCCACCACAACCAGCTAGCAGGCCAACTACCATCGCACCATGCCACAGCCGAGCCATCGTCACTCCTTGTCGTCTGGTTCTACAAAACTCCAGCGAACCTCTGGGCATAGCGCGTGCAAGCGGGTTTCAAAGGCATTGATCGTTTGGACGACGCCCGCTGTGTCGAGATCGCCGACGAGCTGCAGTTTGCAGGCGACCAGAACTTCGTTGGGGCCTTTTTGCACCGTAATGACCCGCAGTACCTGCGCAATCTTGGGATCATCGGCGGCGGCCTGGTGTACCGCCCGTTCCACTTCGGTGCCAGCGCGCTCGCCCATCAGCAGGCTTTTGACCTCGACGGCCAAGAAAAGCGCCACCCCGATCAACACCAAACCGATCCCAAGGCTACCGACGGCGTCGTAGCGCGGATCCCCAGTGACCACCGCGATCTGCATGAAAACCGCCGCAATTATCAAACCGAGCACCGCCGCCGCATTTTCGCCGAACACCACAATCAGGTCTGAGTCTTTGGTCTGGCGCAGGTACTGCACAAAGGGCATGGTGCCGCGGCCCTTGTTGAGGTCGATGATATTGTTGCGGCACGACCACCCTTCCAACACGATCGAGAACATCAGGATCGCCATCGCGATTTTGGTGTCGTGTAATGGCTCCGGATGCTGCAACTTGTGCACGCCCTCGTACAGCGAAAACATGCCGCCACCGACGAACAACAGCAGCGCCACCATGAACGACCAAAAATACAGCGCCGCGCCGTAACCCAGCGGATGCGCAGCGTCGGGCGGTTTAGTCGCGCGTTTGACCCCCAGCAGCAACAGCGCCTGATTGCCGCAGTCGGCGCATGAGTGCAGGGTCTCGGCCAGCATCGCTCCCGAACCGCTGAGCACGGCGCCCACCAGTTTACTCAGTGCGATCACCATGTTCACCACCAGCGACTGCACGATATGGCCAGTCGGGTGATGAGCTGGCGCGATGGCAACAGATGCAGGCCGAACGGCGCTGGGTTGGGCAACGGAATCGGACATCGGTCAAGCCCCTAAGAGTTCCGCATGCCGCCAAATCGGCACCCTCGACGCATGAAACTCAGTGAGCGGCAGGTGCAATGTGGGCCGCAAATGCGGACTACCGCGGGGGTTTGGGGGCGGCGCGGTCAAGGGCGGGTGAGCATAGCCGATCGCAACGGCTGGCGCATCGCCCACAGCGCGGCGCCATGGGCATAGCTGTCGGGGCCTAAAGTTGCGATATCAATGGCGCTGATCGCAGGCAGCAGCGTTGCGGCGCGCTGGCCAATCAGATCGGGGATCACCCCGGTGGCCTTGGCCCCCGGCCAGTGCAGAATCAAGCGCTGACTGCCGAAAACCCCAGCGAGTACCGCGGCTAAGCGCAGCAGGTGGTCGGCAATGTGCACCATCACGGCGAGGGCCAACGGGTCACCCTGCTCCGCCCGGCTGCCCAAGTCGCGATGGTCGCCGTGTTGGGCCAGCTGCGCCAAGGCCGCCAGCCGCTGCACAGCCGGTGCGCCCAGCACCGTGTGAGCGCAGCCGCGCCGCCCACAGGCACACAGCTCGCCCATCGCCTGCAGCGGCAGGTGAGCGGCATCCAAGGGCCGACCATCGCGATGCAACAGGCCACCATCGAGCCATACGGCAGCGATGACTTCGGCGCCCAGCGACAGCAGCAACGCATCGCGGCACCCGCGCAGCAACCCTTGGTGGCGGGCGGCCATCAGCGCGCAATTGCCAATCCCCACCGGCACTACTGGCAGCTGGGTACACGCGGCCAACGCCTGACAAAACTGCGGCGCGGCCCGCCACGGCTGCCGCCAGCCCACGGCGATGCCGACAGCACCGCGGCGACTGCGCGTCACCAGCACCGCGCAAGCATCGGCGATTGCGATAACGCCGGTCGTCTGCAGCACCCGGCGCACGTCAAGCACGCCGTGGTGGCGGTCCGCCAGCACCACCAGCGCACCATCGTCGTCGATATCAACGCCCAGCCACGCCTGTTCGCTTGCCGTGCCCATCGCCTAATACCCCGGCCGCGAGCGCTGCCGCCACGCCGCAAAGCTAGCCAGCGCCCACAGGGCCTTGCGGTGATCGACCTTGCCGGTGTCGTGCTCCACCAGCAAACGCTGTACTGCAGCCACGTCCAGCAGCCCGCCGCGCTCCAAGCGCTCTGGAGCCAACACGTCGTGCAGCCAGCTGCGCAACGGCCCGCGCAGCCACGCGCCCAAAGGCACCCCAAAGCCCTTTTTGGGCCGCGCCACAATCGTTGCAGGCAGCTTGTCGGCGGCGATTTGCCGCAGTGCCCACTTACTGGTGCGCCCGCGCAGCTTGAACCGGGTCGGCAGCGCCCGCGCCAGTTGCACAAAATCAGGATCCAGTAGCGGCGCGCGCGCCTCCAAACTATGGGCCATTGAAGCGCGGTCCACCTTTTGCAGTACCCCGTCGGCCAGATAGTAGCGCGCATACAAGCCCGCCAGCGCATCGAAATCATCGCGAGCCGGCAGCCGCCACGCTTGCCAGGTCTGGTCCAGCTGCAGCGCCAAGTCCGCGCGGCCCGGGCCCTGCGCTTGTTCGCTTTGCGCCAACGATTTCCGCACATCGGGGTGCAGCAAGGCCAGCGCCTGCGCGATCGGCAGCCCACCAATCCAGGCGAAATGGCGCAGCGACGGCGGCTGACCGAGCCCGGTCACAAAGCGTTTGGCTTGATAGTCCAGTGACCAGTTCTGATGGGAAACCGGCCAGAGATTTACCATTGCTTGCAGCGGTTTATGCAGCATGGACACCCCGAGCCGATCCGCCCAACGGCCGACACGGTGCCCAGCAAAACTGGGATAGCCCAAAAACCACTCATCGCCACCGTCGCCGCCCAGGGCCACCGTCACCTTTTCACGGGCAAAACCGCATAGAAACCACGTTGGCAAAATCGACGGATCGGCAAGCGGCTGGTCGAGCGCCGCCAGCACTTCGGGGACCAGACTCAGGCTCTTTTCGGCCACTAGCATCCGTTCGTGATGGCGGGTGCCCAAGTGCTTGGCCACGGCGCGAGCATGGTCGGCCTCGTCAAAGCTGTTGTCGTCAAAACCGATGGCAAAGGTGTCGATGTCCGCCGCCGATCGCACCTGCGCCGCTGCCCACGCCACCAGCGATGAGTCGATGCCGCCGGACAGGAAAATCCCCAGCGGCACCTCGGCCATCAATCGGCGGTCCACTGCCTTGATCAGGCGCAACTGCAGCTCAGCCAGCGCCGCCTTTTCGTCCAGCTGGGCCAAAAGAGCGTCGGGCGCCGTCGGCGGCTGCCACAACCCCTGAGTCAAAATCGGCGCGCCCCGATTGGCCTGCCACAGCCAAAACGAGCCAGGCTCCAAGGTGTGCACATCGCGCAAGATCGAGCGCGGCGACGCCACATAGTCCAGCACCAAAAGCGACAGCAGCCCGTGCGGGTCGATGGCGTCGCTGATGGCCGGATGGGCGCGCACCGCCGCCAGTTCGGTGGCGAACACCAGCGTGTGGCCGTGGTCCGCCACCCCGACAAACAAAGGTTTTTTGCCAAAACGGTCGCGGGCCAGCAGCAGGTGGCGGCGGTTGCCATCCCAAATCGCCAAATCAAACATGCCGTTGCAGCGACCCAGCACTTCGGTGCCCCACTGTTCCCAGCCGTGAACCAGCACCTCGGTATCGGCGCGAGTGGCGAATTGGTGTCCGAGCGCGATCAGTTCTTGGCGCAATTCCAAGTGGTTATAAATTTCGCCGTTGAAGACAATCTGCACCGAGCCGTCTTCGTTGCCCATCGGCTGATGGCCGCCCGTCAAGTCGACGATCGAAAGCCGGGCAAAGCCCAAGATGCAGCCGCCGCGCTCAGCGATGTCCGCGGTGGCCACCGGATCGCGCCACAAGCCCTTGTCGTCGGGGCCGCGCAGGTGCAGCAGGTCGCGCATGACAGCGACCCGCGCGTTGGCGTTGCCATCGAGCCGCTCAGGCCGCACCGACACCAATCCCGCAATTCCGCACATCTTTGGCTTCCGAGTGGCTGGTGGGTCTCTAGCCTGGCGAACGGGCCGGCGCACCGACATTGACGCGTTCGCGGACAAAATAGGTCGGCTTGCCCTGCGATTCGTAATAAGTGCGCATGTTTAGCTCGGCCAGCAGCCCGAATAGCAACAACTGCATCCCCGACAACAAGAAAAAGATCCCGACCAGAAACATCGGCTGATCTTTGACAAAAATCTGGTAGGCGAACTTTTGCACCAGCGTCCACCCCAGCGCCGCGCTGCCCAATCCAAAGCAACCAAAGGCAAACCGGCCAAAGAAGTAGGTCGGCTTGGTGCCGTAAGCAAGCAAGAAACGCACGGTGATCAGATCGAGAACCACGCGAAAAGTCTTAGAAAGATTATACTTAGACTGCCCCCAGCGCCGCGCATGGTGGCGCACGGGCAGTTGGGCAATGCGGGCCCCGGCCATGGCGGCAAAAGCGGCAATGAAGCGGTGGGCCTCGCCGTACAACCGCACGTCCTTGAGCACTTCGGCGCGAAAGGCCTTGAGCGTGCAGCCGTTGTCCTTGAGCGCGACCCCGGTGACGCGGGCGATGATCTTGTTGGCGATGCGCGACGGGATGACGACCGTCAGCGCTTTGTCTTGGCGTTTTTCGCGAATCCCAGCGACTAGGTCGTAGCCCTCGTCCAACTTGGCGACCAACATGGGGATATCGCCGGGGTCGTTTTGCAGGTCGGCGTCGATCGGGCAAATCACTTCGCCTCTGGCGTGCTCAAAACCGGCCGCCATCGCCGCTGTCTGGCCAAAATTGCGGCGAAAGCGCACCACTTTGATGCGGTGGTCCTTTTCGGCCATGGCCTTGAGGACTTCAAACGAGCGGTCCTTGCTGCCGTCGTCGATGTACAGCGCTTCCCAGGTTTTTCCCCATGGATCTAAAGCGTTGCACACCGCTTCGTGCATCGGGCCGAGCGATTCTTCTTCGTTGTAGACAGGCACCACCAGCGACAAAAACGGCGGTTCGCTGGCAGCAGGCAGATTGGGCAAAGTCGGGGAGCGGTCCATGGCGGCCAAGGATAGCTGGGCCGGGTCGCGGACGCTACTTGGCGGTTGCCCGCGATTCCCCGTTCGCGAAGATCTCGGTGGTGAATAGGGGTTGCATATCGCGGTACAGCGGCTGGCCCTTTTGCAAAATCTGCCGATGCGCTACAACTGCCGACCCTTAGCGACCACATTTTTACGCTGGTCGCAGCGAGCGAAACACGATGAAAGTCCGTATTGACAAAGCCGCTTTGATGGTCCCGCTGTACCGGGCTCAAGGTGCCGCCGATCAGCGCCAAAGCAACAACGTCATCGGCTGCGTGCACATCGTGGCCGACGACGACCGGCTGACCTTGTCGGCGACCGACTACGAAGTGACGGTAATTGCAGAGGTTTCCGCAGACGTAGTCGAAAACGGCGCGGCGCTGGTCTCAGCCAAAGGCCTGTTTCAGGTGGTGCGCGGGCTGGCCGACGGGGCGACGATTACCTTGTCTTCGGACAGCAACCACCGCTTGCGCATCGACGCCGGTCGGGCCTATTACCATTTGAACGGCCTGTCGCCGGACGAATTCCCGCAGTCGGGTCTCGATGCAGTGGCGGCCAAGGTGCTGGTCACCGACAAGATGCACATCGAATCGATGCTCAAGCGCACGCTGTTTTCGGTGTCGACCGACGATGGTCGGCCGGCGATCACCGGCGTGCTATTTGAAATTGAACCCGAAGGCGGCGGCCAAGTGCGCCTGCGCATGGTCTCGACCGACGGCCATCGCTTGAGCAAATGCGAGCGCATGGTGATGGCGCCCGACTACGACGGCGGTCGGGCTTCGTGCATCGTGCATCGCCGCGGCGCTACCGAATTGCAGCGCTTGATCGAAGGCTCGGACCCGTCGCTGCGGGTCGAATTCATTGGCCGCAATCTGGTGTTCGCTAGCGACCGCACTCGGCTACAAGTGCGCCAGATCGACGCCAATTTTCCAGACTACAACAAAGTGGTGCCCGACCGCGGCGATGTCGCCTGCACCATGCCCAAAGACGCGCTGGCGGCCGCCATCCGCCGGGTGTCGGCGATGAACCAGACGCGCACCGATCCGCTGCTCAAGATCGAATTTGAGCCGGGCCGGGTCAGTTTGGACACCCACTCCGATTTTGGCGACGGCCACGAAGAACTGGAAATCGACACCTGGAATGGCCCAAGCCTGCGTTTTGGATTCAACCCGAAGTATCTGCTAGATATTTGCACAGCATTGCCGACCGAAAACCTGACGCTGGAGATGCGCGATCAGATTTCGCCGTGCCTGCTGCACAGCGACGAAGAGCCGGGCAGTGTGTTTGTGATTATGCCGATGCGGTTGTGAGGAACTGTCCCAGGAGCCTGTCGGAAATCAATCGGTGGTGAAATGTCTATCAGGTTATACACAATGAATCCATTACGATCCAACAGGCTCCTAGCCAGTCAACTATTCTCAACCGTCCGAGAACTGCCCGGAGTGAATCCGTTCAGTTTCGGACAGTTGCCGCCGTCTAGCCAGACGGCGCTAGGAGCGAGTCGGAATACTCCGACACGCTCCTAGATTGAGTCAATCTGGGACTGGTTCCGTGTGCTTGCTTTGTGGGTCGCTGAGCCCGGGTCCCCAAGGGCCGACTCGCCGCTCCAGCGTTGCCCAGGTCGATCGAGTCATTGACGGACAATTTCCAAGTGCCTCCCCAGAATTGCCGGGGTAATGCCCTGACCTCGTTGTTGAGCGAGTCGCAACTGGGAATTTGGCTGGCCATGGTGGTCGTTAGGAGCACCTGCCGTGCGGCTACTTCGACTCAATTTACAAGATTTTCGCAATTTACAGGGCGAGACTGCGCAATCGCCGCTGCAGTGGACGCCGCATCCGCGCTTTAATCTGCTGGTCGGCGACAATGGTCAGGGTAAGACCAATCTGCTCGAAGCGGTGGCGATTCTGGCCGGGCTCAAGAGCTTTCGCACCGTCAAACTGCCCGAATGTCTTGCGTTTGGCAGCAAAACGGCGGCGCTGGCGGCGACGGTGGCGTCTGCCGGCTTGACCTGCCAGTTGGGGGTGGAAATTGGGGTCAAGGGCAAGCGCTTGCTGGTCGACGGCAAGCAACCCGCGACCATGGCTGGATTTTTAGGTCGGCTGACCGCTGTCTTGTTTACCGCCGCCGACTTGCAGTTGCCGCACGCCGAACCTGAGGCGCGGCGGCGCTGGCTCGATCGGTTGGTGTTCAACCACTTGCCGGCGCATTTGGACGAGATTCGCCGCTACGATCAGGCCTTGCACAGCAAGAATCACCTGTTGCGGGCGGCGGCGCACAGTTCGGGGCGGGTCGATGCGGCGATGCTCGACGTCTACGATGGGTTGCTGGCCCGCCATGGCGCGGAAATTATGACCCGCCGCGCGACGGTGCTAGCGCAGTTTTCGCCGTTGGTTGCCGAGATTTTTGGCCAAATTGCGGCGACGGGCCTGACGGCCGATGCCTGTTACCGACCCAAAGTGGTAGCCAATCCCGATGCTCATACTGCGCTGCTGGCGGCCCAAACCCAACGGCGCGACCGCGATGTGCGGGTCGGCTACACCACCGGCGGGCCGCACCGCGACGACGTCGATTTTCGGGTGGCCGGCATGCCCGCCCACCTGCACGCCAGTCAAGGCCAATGCCGGGCGCTGGTGTTGGCGTGTAAAATAGCTGAAATCAAGAGCTTAGAGCGCGCGCTGGGCGAACCGCCGCTGCTACTGATGGACGACATCAGTTCGGAGCTGGATGCCAAACGCAACACTGCGCTCATGCACTACTTGGACCAACTGGGCGGCCAAGTGGTGCTGACGACCACCGCGGCTGACCACGTGCGGGTGGCGGCGCCGCGCCAGATTTTTACGCTGATGGCAGGGCAGGTGGTGGCGGGTGCAGTGCTGGGTGAGGCGCCGGCGGTGGCGCGTGGCACTCAAGGCTCGCTGGACCTGCACGGGCATGCCCAGGGCGATCCCAAATAATCAGCCAGTCAAGACAAGCAGGCCCGGCGGATCAGCGCTCTGTTTTTGTTGGAGAATTGTTTGCGGCTTAGCGACCGCCATGGGTCGAATTGGTGGCGCCGCCCAGATTTTGCTCGCGGTACCAAGCAATGGTGCGCTGTAGGCCCTCTTCGAGATCGATCACCGGCTCAAATCCAAGGAGTTTTCGGGCTTTGGAAATATCGGGCACCCGCAACTCGACATCGGCAAAATCCCACTTGATAGGGCGAATCTCGCTGCCCGACTGGCATAAGCGCGCAATATCGCGGGCCAACTGCCAAATCGTCACTGTCGACCGTGGATTGCCTAGGTTGAAACTCTGACCGACCGCCTCAGGCCGCACCAGCGCCAGCAAGATGCCGTTGACAATGTCGCTTATGTAACACCAGGAACGGATTTGAGAACCGTCGTTGTGGAGCACCAACGGCTCGTCGACCAGCGCGTTGCGCACAAAATGGTGAATGGCTCCGGTGCCGACCTGATGGGGACCGTAGATGTTGAACGGCCGAATGGCGACCGTCGGCAACCCATATTGTTTGAAGTAGTTCGAGGCTAGGTGTTCAGTGGCCAGCTTGGCGACAGCGTAGGTCCAGCGCGCCTCACCGACCGCACCTAGAGCGGTGGTATCCGACTCGGCGACATTAAAGGCAAACCGGCCAAATACTTCGGAAGTCGAAAAATCGACGACCCGGCGCACATCTTGACCGGCGCTTTGCATGCTGTGGCAGACCTCGAGCACGTTCATGGTCCCGTGTAGACACACTTGCATCGTCGTCACCGGCATTTTCATCACCGTGTCGACGCCGGCGATGCTGGCCATGTGAATGATGTGATGGGCGCCAGTGAGCGCCTCTTGGACCGCCGCTTTGTCGCGGACGTCACCACGAATAAAACGCACGTTGGGGTGCTGCAGCAGCGGGGTGCCACTGATGGCGTCATGGTGCAGATTGTCGAAAAGTACAATAGAAATAGATGGTTCTGTGCACAACAGCGTGGCCAAGCGCGAGCCGATAAAGCCGGCGCCGCCGGTAATGGCTACGGTTGTACCGCGCAAGGGCTGTAACAGGTTGGTCATGGTCATTCCGGTGCGCAGTAGCGCAGTAGGTCGTTGGTGAGATTGGCGAACGGAACACCAGTTCCGTGCCCGTCAGTGCGGGTCGCACGGCGGGGTTGCCGATGACCACGCCGATTCGCTCGCAGTTGGCCGAGAGTTCCACATGCCGCCAAATCGGCACCCACGATGCATGAAACTCCTTGAGCGGAATGTGGAATGTGGGCCGCAGCTGCGGACCACCGCGGGGGTTTGGGGGCGGCGCGCCCCCAAGTTTCTAGTTAGGTAAACGCAAAACGTGCGCGGATGCCCTCAACGGGCAAGCGTGGGCGAAGCCTGAGCAGCCAAATCGCGACCAGCCCACTCGTCTGCGCGCCATCCGGCGCCGTCGAGTGGCACCACCGAGCCCATCCCCAAGCGCTTTTGCAGTTCAGCCGGCACCGCAGGCTCGCGGTACCAGTTTTCGGGCTGCGCTGGCTGGGCTGGAGGCGCCGCCACGCGCTTGGGACCCAAAAACAGGGCCAACGTCGGGTCCGCCCACGGAAAATCGCGCTTGTGGGCCTGATCAAGCCACGCCAATTCGCCCGCCAGCGCCGCCCGATTGCGGTCGTTGAGCAAGCTGCGCAGGTTGGTGCGCTGTTCTTCGGTGGCCTGAGCGTAGGTTTCCAGCGCCGCCTGCACACTGTCGTCGTCGCGACCGGCACGCAGGTACTGGCCCACCAAGTAATTGGGATCCATCGCAAAACTGGGGAATGAATAGGCGGTCTCCAGATACTGCAACGCCAAGCCGCGCAAGCGCTTTTCGTCTTGGGCATCGCGCGGCTGGTAGCTGTAGCGCAAATTGAAAGCGATTTCATGGTACAGCCATGGATCATTGGGGAAATACTCTAGTCCCAGCCGAGCGAAGCGATTGGCGCGGATCGCCACCTCCTCGTCGATTTTTTGGCCAAACTTGATGACTTGCGCGCCCCAACGGTAGCTTTGGGCGATGTTCGCATCCAAGCCCCAAATCGCCTCCAAGTACAGGTCCAGCCACGGCAATCGGCTGTCGGTGACCAGATGTTCGACAAAATAGTGGGCGGCGCGCAAAAACAGCAGATCGGCGGCAAAACCCTGATTACCCAACGAAGCCATACGCATGACCGCCACCGGTGCCACATAGGCCACTTCGGCGCCAGTGGCAACTTTGCGGTAAGCGCCGGCCAGTTCCTTGTCGAGCCGAAACCACTGGGTAGCGAACAGGCTGCAAAATCCCAGAGAAGCCAACCCCAAAAACTGCTGCGCCCGACCGGGATCGCTAAACCAGAATTGCCGCCATTGGGCAAACTGCGAGCTCAGCGGCGGGGCTTTGGAGAGGGAAGCGGGCATCGGCGACAGGCTGCGCACGGCGGGCGCGCGGCTACGCTAGCAGCATTGCGGGCGGTGGGGCAATTGGCGGCGGGCTCACAGCCTGCGAGTTGCACTCGCCCCACAAAACCCCCACACTGCAAATCGGAGGTTCCGATGCTCTCCCCCCTGCTATCCCGTGGTGCTGTCCGCGCCGTCGCGCTGGCTTTGGCGTTCGCGTTGACCGCCGCCGTGGCCGTGCACGCTGCACCTTGTTTTGCCGCTGAACGCCCCAGCAAGAAAGGCGGGCCCAAGCTGGCCGATGGCAAGGCTGGCGTGACGATTTCGTCGATGACCAAGGGCGCTAAGGTCTTTATCGACGACAAAGAAGTCGGCGAAGTGCCGGTCGCCGGAGTCATCGAAGTCGAACCCAAGCGGCACACGGTGCGGGTACAAAAGCGCGGTTATTCGCCGTTTATCGACACTATTTTGCCCAGCCCCGGCCAAGTTGTGGAAATCGAGGCCGACTTGGTTGCCAGCGGCGGCTTTGTCAAAGTCAATAGCAAAAACAAGGATATCAAACTGCAATTGCTGGTCGACGGCACCGTCGTGGGCACCACTCCTTTTGATGGCGACGTAGCCCCAGGTTCGCACGCGATTGAGGCGCGCGCCGTCGGCTATTTACCGCAGAGCCGCCAAGTAGACGTCAAAGCCGGCCAAGAAATTGCATTGGAATTCGAACTTAAGCTGGTGCCCGCCCCCATAATCAATGAGGACAAGTCGCTTTTGTCGCGCTGGTGGTTCTGGACGGCAGTGGGCGCCGCAATCGTCGGCGGGGTCGCCACCACGGTCGCCCTGTCCCAAGATACCCACATCGCGCCCAAAACTGCTGGCTACGTGCTGGTTTTGGACAAATAAGGCCGGCACTGCCCATGACCAACCCCACGAGCACCGGAATTGCTGCGGTTGCTTCTGTCTACGACTGGCTGGTGGATGGGGCGCCGGGGGCGGCCAATGCCAAGGAAGTGGTGGCGCAGTTGGCCCCGCAGTTGCTGGCCTGCGGCATCCCGCTCGATCGGGTCGAAGCTTTTGTGCGCACGCTGCACCCGCACATTGTCGGTCGCGGTTTTCACTGGCATCCGGATACTGGCGTCGAAGTGCGCGAAAACAGTTACGCTTACCTGCAATCGCCGGCCTTCTTGTTAAGCCCAGTTTCGGCGGTGTTTCAATCGGGCAACGAGGTGCGCCTGCATCTGGGCGAAAACGCCCCGCCTGAGCAGTACGCCGCGCTGCAACGCCTTGCGGATCAGGGGTATACCGACTATTTCGCGGGACCGTTGCGCTTCTTGAGCGGCCAAGTCCACGCGATTACGTTTGCGACCAAGCGTGCGGGCGGCTTTACGGTGGCGCATATTGCCGGTCTGCGCCAGATCCTGCGCCCGCTGTCGCGGCTGGCTGAGATTTTGGCCTTGTCGCGTACTGCGGTGAATTTGCTCAACACCTACGTGGGCAATGACGCTGGCGACCGCATCATGCAAGGGGCGATTCGCCGCGGTGACACCGAGTCGACCCGCGCCGTCATTTGGTTTAGCGATTTGCGCGGGTTCACCGCGATGTCCTCTGAATTGCCGCCCACGGCGATCATCGCAACGCTGAACGATCTTTTCGATTGTCAGGTGCCGGCCATCGATGCATGCGGCGGACAGGTGCTCAAATTTATTGGCGATGGCTTGCTGGCCATTTTTCCGCTGCGGACAAAAAGTGAACCGCAGGTGTGTGATGCCGCGCTGGACGCCGCCGGGCGCGCGTTTGCCGCGCTGGTAGACCTCAATGAGCGGCGCCAAAGCGCAGGCCAAAAGCCCATCGCCTTTGGGCTGGCGCTGCATATTGGCGAGATTGCCTATGGCAACATTGGCGGCTTGGGGCGGCTGGACTTTACCTGCATCGGTCCGGCCGTCAATTTGGCAGCGCGTCTGGAAAGCCTGACTTCGTCGCTGGGGCGAACGATGGTGGTGTCGGCTGAGTTTGCGGCGACAACCAGCAAGCCCGCGCAATCGCTGGGTTCTTTCGCGCTAAAAGGCGTGCCCGCACCGGTGGAAGTGTTTGCACCCGTGCAGGAGTAGGCGCCGAACTGACGCCGTGTTGCCCCCGGCTCATCGATTGGGCCCAATTCCGGCGCTTCCGGTCAGTTTTTGGGTTCGGCTTCCCAAATTCCCCACCGAAATTCCCCGCGACCCCCGATTTGGGATGCCAGTGCCCTGTCGCTCGCTGTCGCTCGCTGTCGCTCGACAAGGAGCAAGGGGCTTGACGACTGAGGCGTACTTGCATACGCCAATGAGACAGTCCTGCGAACTGTCTAGGAGCCTGTCGGAAATCAATCGGTTATGAAATATCTTTGCGGTTATACACAATGAATCTATTGCGATCCGACAGTCTCCTAGCTTCACAGATATTCTCAACTGTCCAAGAACTGCCC
>SHZD01000101.1 GCA_009692465.1 Myxococcales bacterium | reverse complement strand
CGGCCCCCGATTTGGGATGCCAGTGCCCTGTCGCTCGCTGTCGCTCGACAAGGAGCAAGGAGCTTTTCTGTCAGGGGCGTACTCTCGTACGTCCCTGACAGAAAAGTGACGCAGTGACGCCGAGATGCGCCCAAAGCGGGGGATCGCGGACGGTTCGGGCCCTGCCAGCACTGCTCTGGATGGCGGCGATTTGGCTCAGCTCGGCGCGACCGTGGCCGCAAGCATCTAACCTGATTGCCGACTTTCTTTTGACCCTGCCGCAGTTTGTGCTGGCGCTGCTGGTGGTGGTGCCGCCGGACAAGGTCATTCACCTGCTGGTGTACGCTGTTTTGGCGGGCCTGTGGTGGTGGGCGCTGTTGCCGGGTCGGGCGGATCTCCCGCGCGGACGGGCCATGGCGGCATGGGCGATCGCCGTGGTGTTTGGCGGAATTGACGAACTGCATCAAGGCTTTGTGGCTGGTCGCAGCCGCGATGCCGCCGATTGGGGCGCCGATGCCATGGGCGCGTTGCTGGCGGTGGTGCTTCTGGCGGCACTGCAGCAGCGGCAGACCAAGCGCGCGGCGCCGTGAATTGCCGCACGACACCCTGAATCGTCCAGCACCCGGCATACTGAATCGTCCAGCACCCGGCATACTGAATCGTCCCGCACCCGGCATACTGAATCGTCCCGCACCCGGCATACTGAATCGTCCCGCACCCGGCATAGTGAATCGTCCCGCACCCGGCATAGTGAATCGTCCACCACCGGGGGTCGTCCCATCTTTGGGGCTGGCGATGCCGGTCCCGTTCGCCCTCTCGCGGTTTTCGCCAAAAAGGCCACAATGGCCGTTGATCGCTCGCGGGTTTTAGCCCAAACTAGCGAGCCTTTTGCCGCGTCCGACCGGCGCCGACTGCAGGCACAGGACCAAAATGACAAGGATGCGCATGAACCCAAAGTTGGCAAACCGCAATTGTGTTGCGCGGTTGGTCGCCTATCTGGTTGCCGTAACGGTCGCAGCGACCGCTACTGGTGTCATCACCCCAGCGGCCGCGGCCGAGCGAGCCGAACCGCATCTGTACGTGTTGGAGTTGATCGATCTGGCCGGCGTGCAGGTGCGGATGGTGGTGCCGACCACCAACCGCACCTTGTCCGAGGCCGGGCTGTCGACCCGGCCGACCAAGGCGTTTGAGGCCCTGCGCGCGCGCTCGCCCAAAGAATATGGCGTCACCTCGCTGCGGCTGGACTCGGCGACCAAGGCCACGTTGGTGCTGGACAAAGTGGCCGATGCCGATCAGGTGCTGGCCGAGGTGTTTTGGTCGCTGGCGGCCTTGGGTTACAGCGAACTGTCGGCGCCGCCCTACATCAAAGACTCGGTGACGCTGGACCGCTTGAGCTACGGGGCGGCGGTGACCCTGCTGCCGTTGTGGGACGCGGTGCGGTTTTACGACCAACCGGCGGCGATTGGCCAAGCGTTTGTCATTGTTGGCAATCAGCCAGTGCCGGCCGCGGAGGCCGTCAAGCGCCTGCTCAAGGCCGACCCGGTGCTGCGCAAGCTGCTGACCGACGCGGTGATCGGTGGGGCCCTGCGGCCCAAATTGGCGGTGTTGGAACTGTTGATTGACGCCAGGACCCGCGATGCGATCCGTCTGAAAGCCGACGACGCGGCACCGGCACTGCAGGACGGCTCGCCGCATGTGCGCCAATTGGCCCTAGATGCCGTGATTGCGGCCGGCATCGTCGGCAACAAGACGGTGATCGCGGCGCTGGAACATTTGGTGGAAAACGACAGCGACAGCGAACTCAAATTGCGCGCGGTCAAAGCCCTATCCAAGGCCGGGGTAACCAAGTACGCAGATTTATTGGAGACTGAAAAACTCAAGACCGGCACCGCCAAAGAAGCGATGGACGCGGTGACCAAGCTCAGCAAGTCGCAACAGGTCAAGATCGCGGGGCCCGCCCTGGTTGGGGCGCTGTCGCACTCGGATCGTGGGGTTCGCGATGCGGCACTGAAGGCCATTATGGACATGGCGCAGTACGACCTGCTGCACGGGGCGCTCAAGGGCGACATGCTGAGCGCCGAAATGCGCGAACAAATCGCGACTCTGCTGGTCGAACATGGCCAACCGGCGGCACAGGACGACGCGCTGTTGTACCTGATTACCAAAGGCAAAGCCGTAGGCGCGATCTTGGCCTGTCAGACGTATGGCAAGCGCGGGGCCAAGACGGCGTCGCCGGTGCTGATCGATGCGCTTAAGCACGACTCAGCCGAAGTGCGCACAGCTGCTGCGGAAGCGTTGGCGATGCTCAAGGACGATCGCGCCATCCCGCCGCTGGCCGACGCCGCCGATGCCAAGGCCCGCGACAAAGAAACCATGCTCAAAGCGGCCACCGAAATCCTAGCCTCGCTGTCGATCGACAAGGTTAAGACCCTGACCGACGCCAAGAATATTACGGTGCGCCAAATGGCGATTCGGGCGCTGGCCGAGTTTGCCAAGGGTTCGCGGCCGCGGCCGGATGTGGTGGCTATTTTGCAGGAGAAAAAGCGCGATCCCGACATTAACATCAAGCGATCTGCGGTGTTTGCTTTGGCGCGTTTGCAGGACGACGGCATTGCCCGCGATCTGGCTGAGTTGAAAAAGGACAGCGACGTCGAAGTGCGGGTGCAAGTGGCGGTGGCCGTGACCAATTCCAGCGACAAGTACACGGAAGCCGCGCAAGTGCTGGAAGAAATGATGGGCGATAGCGACCGCAAAGTGCGGGTGGAGGCGATTCGCGGCTTGGGCAAGCGCAAAGTGACGTCGGCGGTGGCCAAGCTGGTGTCGTTTACCAAGCAACCGGATAAAGAGGTGAAAATCGCAGTGTTTGAGGCGCTGTTGCTGCTGCGCACCGCGGACAACGGCAAGGACCTGCGCCCGGTCTTCCAAAAAGGCATGGAAACCCAAGAGAGCGGCATCTTGCTGGTGTGCATTGCCGCTTTGGCCGAAAAGACCAGCGTCGCCGACATGGAGGCGCTGCGACTGGCGCTGTCGGACAAGTCCAAAGCGGTGCGACTGGCGGCGGTGGCGGCGCTGGCGGCCTCCAAGTTGTTTGAAGCGATGGATCCGCTGTCGAACTTCTTTAATGATGTCGATAAAGAAGTGCGCAAGGCGGCGCTGGAAGGCGTATGTGCGATTCCAGCGGGCGATTCGGTGGCGACCAAGAAGCGGTATTTGAAAGACTTCATTGATGTTGCTGACATCGAGGCCGAACTCAAAGAGCGGGCCAAACAGTGTTTGGCGGCGCCGTAGGGCCCGTGCAAAATCGAGTCGATTTTGCGCACCCCGGCCCATTGCTTGCTTCGTGGGTCGCTAACTCGCGGCTTTGCAAGCGGACTCGACGCTTCGTTCCCATCGCGGATTGATCGCGCAATTCTTGCGCCGGCCCTTAGCGAGCACGTGTGCTTGACCGCTGCTGGCGGCGGTTCATGTGCGCTCGCACATTTTTAGTGCTGCAGTCACCTGGCAACAGACGCCCAATTGCTGAAGTGATTTGATTTTACAGCGGTAAATTTCGCCGCCAAAAATCTTTTTGCGCCGCACAATAAATACATTGACAGCGACCCGATTGCGGCATACCTTGATGCTGCCGGTGGCGAACAACGCCCGCACGGCTGCGGCGCCCGCGCCAGCAACTGACAAAACCGCCGAACAACAATCGGCTTAATCAACATTCATCAGGAGACTCCATGCAGACCACCAAGACCCGGGCGGCCGACGTCAAGACCGCGACCGCCCAGACTGACACCCCAGAGTCCGCGGCGCAGGCTGGCGCTTCGCAGGTGCACACAGATTCGCAGGTGCACACAGATTCGCAGGTGCACACAGATTCGCAGGTGCACACAGATTCGCAGGTGCACACAGATTCGCAGGTGAGCCCACAGCCCACTGCCGCCGAGCCAGCCAGTGCAGCGGCCGCCAACCCGACCGCCGACGCCGCGGCCAAGGGCCCGTTTGGGGCGTGGGCTGTCCCCGCGTTTGCCCACTTCGCGACCCTGCCGACCTTGAAAGATCTGCCGGCCTTTGCCCAATTTCCGCTGGTCCAAAACCTGCCCGGGATGGCGCAGTTGCAGCAAAACCTGGAAGCGCTGCACAAAATGCCGGGCGTGCAGGCCATGCAGCAGACCGCGCGCCAGCAGCTCGAGCAGGTGCAGGCCGTGCTGGACGGCGTCGCCAGTCAGGAAGCCAAGGCGATCGACCAGTTCAAGACTTGGATGGGCGAAGTGCACAAGCTGCAGTACGCCGGTCTGGACTACGCGGTGACCATGCAGGCCGAAGCCCGCAAGTTGGCCAAGGCCCAGTTGGAGCAACTGGCCAAGGCCATCGATCCGCAGAAGTAAGCCCGAATTCGCTGCAGACAGCGGACCGGGCACGTTTGTTGCAGATGCGAGACTAATGCGCTGCAACAACGCGCGGGAACGAGTCATTGCTTGGCGGGCCATTTCAGCGCGAGCTGCACGTCAGGTTATTGAGGAAAAACGTGAATTTACAAGACCTTAAGATCATTGTCACCGGCGCCGGTAAAGGCATGGGCGCTCATTTTGCCCAGCGCTTGAGCCAAGCTGGAGCCCAAGTGTGCGCCGGAGACGTCGACGAGGCGGCGATGGCCGTCAATCTGCCTGCTGCGGTGCACAAGAAAAGGCTGGACGTCAGCGACGAGGCGGATGTGGCCACGTTTGTCGATTGGGCAGCCGACTCCATGGGCGGCCTCAATGGCTTAGTCAACAATGCCGGGATTTTGCGCGACGGGCTGTTGGTCAAGCGCGACCGGACCACCGGTGAAATCGTCAAGATGCCGGCCGCCAATTGGCACGCGGTACTGGGGGTCAACTTGACCGGCGCGACGTGGATGGTCCGCGACGTCGTCGCGAAGATGGCAAAAACCGAGCAAAAACCGGCAGTTGTGGTCAATATGAGTTCGATCGCCCGCTACGGCAATCGCGGCCAGTCCAATTACGTGGCAGCTAAGGCGGCGTTGGCGGCCAACACCGTGACCTGGGCGCGCGAGTTTGCCCCGTTTGGGGTGCGAGTGTGCGCGGTGGCTCCCGGCATGGTGGCGACGCCGATGACCGCAGGCATGAACCAGAAGGCGCTGGACAGTTTTGTCGCCCAGATTCCAGTCGGCCGGGTGGGTCAGCCGGAGGATATTTGGCTGGCGGTCAAATTCTGCTTGGAATGCGACTACTTCAATGGGCGAACCGTGGATGTGGACGGCGGCTGCTCGTTCTAGGAGCGTGTCGGAGTATTCCGACTCGCTCCTCGCGCCGTCTGGCTAGACGGCGGCAACTGTCCGAAACTGCACGAATTTGATTGGGCCAGTTCTCCGGGCAGTTCTGGGATAGTTGAGAAGAGTTGACTGGCTAGGAGCCTGTCGGATCGTAATAGATTCATTGTGTATAACCTGATAGACATTTCACAACCGATTGATTTCCGACAGGCTCCTAGTCGCGGCCGAATCGGTTGGATGCGGCTGAGCCGGGGCGCTCTGATGACGCCCCGTCCAACGCCAGATCTGGGTTGCGGCCGGTTCGGGTTGCTGGTGCACGATGGCTGGCAAAGCGAGCCATCCCCAAATTCACCACCGGAATTCCCCGCGACCCCCGATTATGGATGCAAATCAACGAGAAATGAAGCCCGGACCGGAAACCGCCTAGGGGCCATTGAGAACCGGACTGGAGCGCCGACGCACAGTTGCGCCGAAAGCGGAGAATGGCGGCGCGTGGCGTGATCCCGGCCTAGCTGCTACGCTGTGCTGTACCGCCTTGTTGTGTGGTCGCCGCTACCCGCCGATGTCAAAAGAACAGCCCCGCAATCCGCTACACGGCGTCACGCTCGAGATGATGATTCGCCTGCTGGTGACCCATTACGGCTGGGAAGAGCTGGGCCGGCGGGTGCCGGTGCGCTGTTTCACGGTGACGCCGAGCATGGGTTCGAGCCTGAAGTTCTTGCGGCGCACGCCGTGGGCGCGCCAGCGGGTCGAATACCTGTATCTGGCGACGCGCTTTTCGACGCCGACGCCGCCACCGGCTGCCAAATCGGAGTAGTGGACCCGACAACCAAGCACCGAAATCGGGGTTCGCGGAGATTTTGGTGGTCAATTCGGTGGTGAACTCGGGCAGACGGCGAGCACCGCCGATTTGCGGCGGGTTCTACTTGGGTGCAGGTGCGACAGCCAACGCCACGACCACGGGCCAGTTTTCCACAACCCCGACAAACTGCACCTCGACCGTCGCCCCGGCGCGCCAACTCGCGATGTGCGAATGGAGTGCGGGCGGCCAAAACAGCGCAAACCGCTGGCCGTCGACTGGCCGCACGCTGTCCGCACAGTAAACGACTGCCGGTGGCCCTGCTGCGGGTTGGGGGACCAACTGGAGCGCCGCGGCAGGTAGCGGGGGTGCCGGTGTCCAATCGGGTTGCTTGGCCAGTTTGCAGGCGAATTGGCTGCCACGCAGCGGCCCATCCAGCAGGATAAAACGTCTAAAATCAGGTGATTGCAGATCAGGCGTGTCGGTGTGGGCGGCGACTGGCAGGGTGCGCGATGCGGTCGTCCGTTCGTACAGTGCCGGCACTTTGCCGTCTTGGGCCCCCAACACCAGCGCCTCGATGTGCGAACCGCGCACCACCTTGAGCAACTGGTCCTGATCGCCGTTGCGAAAGAACAGCGTCAAGTGCACCGGCAAGCTGCCGACTTGGGCACACACGACCCACGCTTTGCGATTGGCCAGCGGCGTCTTGTCCAGTCGACCTAGCTGTGGATCGCCGACGATGGTCGCTTCTGGCAGTGGCAAGCCCATCGAGACACAGCCGATGAGGCGGCCGACATGGGCATCGGGCCGCAACACGGCCAACCGCAGATCGCCGCTCACCACCGGCAGCGTGTCGAGGTCCAGCGCCAGCAGTTGGCCGACCAACTCGCTATCGACAGTGCCGCGCAACTGCACTTTGATCCGCGTCCCCGCCCCGATTTACAGCAGCGTTTCTGCGCGGCTCGCCGGTGCATACAGCAGCAATGGCACGGCAACGCCTCGGCGATCGCGACAGTGGGCCAGCGCCCAAGCCGGACCCGCCGCCCCGTCACCACTGGCAGCGGCGCTGGCGTCGATGGCCAGCGCCACGGCCGCGGACTCCACGGTGCTCGGCTGCACCAAATGCGGCACGTCGGTACTCAGGCAGGTGATGGGTTGCGGCGGCAGCGCCTGGACTGCCACCAGTGCGGCGAGCAGGTCCGGCGAATCCGGGCCGACCGCGACTGCCTGGCGAGGCCGCGCCGTGACCCGCAAGTAGCGAGCCACTAGGTTGCCCGCCGCGTCAACGCCCAGCAATTGCAGCACGACGTCGGCGTGGTCGCCGATCGCCACTAGCGCCGCTTGGGCGGCATGATCAAAAGTGACGTGAACGGAATGCGTCCGCAAGTCTTGGGTACTACAGGCTAAATTAAGCCGGAAGCGACTCATCGCGGCTGACCCTTTGGCGATGGTCGGCACTGGGGCGATGGTCGGCACTGGGGCGTGGGTCGGCACTGGGGCGATGGTCGGCACTGCGGCGATGGTCGGCACTGGGGCGTGGGTCGGCGCTGCCGCTTGAGTCGTCCCTTCCCCGTGGGTCGGCGCTGGGGGGCCAAGTGCGTAGTCGCGGGGCTGCCGTGCCAGTGCCATGACCATAGGCGAAAACCGCCGGCTGCCCATACCCTGGGCGTCACCGACCCAGCGGCACTTTCTACTGCGGCCCCGGGCGTAGCGCCGCAAAGCGCCCAGTGGACATCCGAATCGCCAAGTGCTCCTTGGACCGGCGCACCGCATCTTCCAGATCGTCGGCAACATAAACATGGGGATAGCGCTCCGTGATGCGCGCGCGCTCCCAAATCTTGGCTGGCTTGGGCAGTGGACCTGCCAGAACCACCCCGCGGTTGAGCTTGCCCAGCCGTGAAATCGTCGACTCCAGCGCTTCATAGCCAGTGGCGTCGATGACCGGCACTTGCGACAAGTCTAAAATCAACACCTTAAAGCCGTCGGTACGGGTCGCGTGCAAGGCGGCCATCGCCCGGTGGGCGGCGCCAAAAAACAACGGACCGTTGATTTGATACAGGCTGACCCCGACGGGCACTTCCACCAGCTTGTGGGCCTGCTCCGGTCGCGTCAGCCATCTGGCGTCGGTCAACGTCGCCATTCTGCGCATGAAAAGGACTGCGGCCAACACAAAGCCCACCGAAACGGCGATAACCATGTCGAAAATCACCGTCAGCAAGAAACAAATCACCAGTACCGAGGTATCGGACTTGGGAGCGATGCGGACGGTGGCGGCGAAGTGATTGATCTCCGACATATTCCACGCCACTACCAGCAGCAGCGCAGCCAGCGATGCCATCGGCACATAGCTGACCACCGGCGCCAGCGCCAAAATGGCGGCCAGCACCAACAGGGCGTGAAAGGCGGCGGCGAGCGGCGACTTGGCGCCGGCGCGGATATTGGTTGCCGTGCGGGCCAGCGCACCTGTAGCGGCAATGCCGCCAAACAACGGCGCTAAGATATTGCCAAACCCTTGGCCAACCAGTTCGGCATCGGGATCGTGTTGACTGCCGGTCATGCCATCGGCAATCACCGCCGATAGCAGCGACTCGATGGCGCCCAACAACGCAATCGCCAGCGCCGACGGCAGCAAATCGCGCACCAGTGAAAACGTCAGGCCTTCGCTGCCCCATGGCCAGGCCGGCCGCGGTAAGATCGGTGGAATTCCATGGTACTGCACGCCATTGATGGTGGTCTGAAAGCGACTGCCGATGGTGGCGATTTCAAAGCTGGGATCGAGCAAGTGCCAGCCCGCGGCAACGGCAGCGGCGCCGACAATAGCCAGCAACGGCGCCGGAATCTTGCGCACCACTTTGGGGATGCCCAGCAGCAACGCCAAGGTCAAACCGGCAATGGCGGCCTCTTGCCAGCGCAAAGTCCCGCGAACGGCCCACAATGCGGCGATTTTTTCGTGGAAGTGCTCGGGCATTTTGGTCAGCTGCAGGCCCAAGAAGTCCTTGATCTGCAACGCAGCAATCACTGTAGCGATACCGGTGGTGAACCCAGTAGTCACTGGCGCCGGCACATAGCGCATCAAGCCGCCCAGCCGCGCCCAGCCCAAAAACACCAGCATCACGCCGGCCAAAAAGCCCGCCGTTAGCAGCCCGGACACCCCGTATTTGGCGACGATGGGTGCCAAAATGACCACAAACGCCGCAGTCGGCCCGCTGACTTGGTGGGCAGAACCGCCGGCCAACGCGCAGACGAACCCTGCGACAATCGCCGTATACAAGCCGTGCTGGGGCGGAGCACCGACCGCAATCGCCAGCGCCATCGACAGCGGCAAGGCGACAATGCCAACGACGGCACCGGCCAGCACGTCGGCGCGTAAGTGCTTGCGCCCGTAACCTTCAGCCAAGCTTTTGCGCAAAGCGGTGGCGACGGGCAAGCCATGCCGCAGCTGCAACTGCGCTGTGTCCTCTTTGGGCGGCGGCGCAGGCGGCGGGCTGACGTTTGGCGCGGGGCTGTCGGCACCGCTGGCAGAATTTGAAGAAATGGTCATGGACGATCGGACACGAGCTGGTGCAGAGCACTCGCGCGCTGCATGATGGCAGTCTTGCCGGGCGACGCAAAAAGTTTGGCTTAGCCCATCAGATCCACACTGAGCTTAACGACCAGAGCGGCCACCACCACCAGCAGGGTGCGCTGAACCAACTTGTCGCCGTTGCGAATCGCCAGCCGCGCGCCCATCGCAGCGCCCAGCGCCTGCCCGAGCGCCATCGGCAGCGCCAGCTGCCACTGCACCAGCTCCAAGTGGGCAAACCACAGCACGGTCGCCAAATTAGAGGCAAAATTGACGACTTTGGCATGGGCCGAGGCGGTGGTCAGATCGTCGCCCAGCCACATCACCAGCGCCACGATTAGAAAAGTGCCGGTACCTGGGCCAAAAAAGCCGTCGTAGGCCCCGATCGTCAGCGCAATCAGGCCCGGCTTGAGCGCCGACTGCGGACCCCGCGGGCCCGGTTGGCCGACTGCAGTGGGCCGCCACCCCACAAACACCGCCGCCGCCACCAACAGCGCCAGCGCAATCGGCCGCAGCCACTGCGGGGGCAGCACGCCGAGCAAGGCCACGCCCGCCAGCGCACCGATTGCCCCGCAGGTGAACAGCGGCAGCACCCGCGGTCGCTCGATCTTGCCGGCGCGCCAGAAACCGACCAGCGCCGCTGCCGAACCAAACACCGACTGGCCCTTGTTGGTGGCCAGCACCTGCGGCATCGGCAGGCCGGTCAACATCAGCGCCGGGACCGTCAACAGGCCACCGCCGCCCGCCACCGCGTCCACCGCGCCGGCAACCAGCGCCACACCAAAAAGACCTGCAATATACTCAATTTGCACGAAGTGGCGCCGCCGCTATTTGGGCACCAAAGCGTCGGTCGGGATGGTCCAGGTGCCGGCCGCTGGACCATAGCCTGCCGCCACCCGGCCCAGCGAGCCGACGTCGAGCCACACCGCGCCTTCAATGCGATACGGAATCACAAACTCGATCGGCTGCCGGTTTTGCAGTTGCTGCCACGACTGCTTGGCGATTTCGTACAGCACTTGCAGCAGGGCCTGCGGGCCAAAAGTAAAGCGCGCAGTGACGGTAACTTCGGCATCTTTGACCACTTGCGGCATCACAAAGGTCGGCTTTTCACCGTTGAGCAGCGAAATGCCGGCCGCGACCAGCAAATTGGCTGCCGCGTTCTTGAAGTCGTCGATCGACTTGATGTCCGTCGACTTGGACACGCACGCCCCCGGACCCGCCACCCCGGTACACCCAACCGTTTCTGAGCCACAAAACGCGATACACGCAGCACCTAGGCTCTGGTTGGTCTTGTCAGGAAACACCAGCGCCGCCGCCAGCAGCTCGGCGACCGGAATCGGAAATTGGTTGGGATTTTTGACGGTAAAGCGCAGATCGAACGACACCCGCATCGCCGCGGCGGCCGGCGGATCGCCAAAAACCTGCCGACACAGCAACGCCGTGGCCCCAGGGATGATCGTTTGCGGCACCACGGTCGGGCAGTAGTAGGCCGCCATCATGGTCTTGGAGGGCGATTCAACCAGCACCGCCTCTTGGTAGACCACCGTCGGCAGTAGCGGCGACGGCCCTGCGTTGCGCGGATTGCGCGCGGCGTCTTCAGCGATTTGTTGCAACACGGCGCAACTGCCCAGCACCGGGACAAGCAGCGTGAACAGCAGGAGCCGCGGGATCAGTGTAGCGAATGGGCGGTACATGGTGGCCTCCAGGGTCCGCAGGGGGTGTACCGATTTGGCCAGCGTTTTGCAACCCCAAGTACCCACACCATCGCCTTGGGTTTACCCACGCCGATTTGGCCCGACACGTTGCGCGGAGCTTGGCAATTCGGCTCACGCAGCGCCCTTGCCTGCGCCTGCGCTGCGGCCTACCTTGGCCCGCGCTGCAGGCGCTGGCAAAGCACCACTGCCGCAAGGAATCGCATGTTTGGACTAGGTTTTAGCAAGGCACTGACCGTTGGCAGCAGCGCCCCCCTGTTTGCACTGCCCGATCAGGACGGTCACCAAGTGGTGTTGGCCGATGCGCTCAAAGTCGGCCCCGTGGTGGTGTATTTTTACCCGCGCGACGACACCCCCGGCTGCACCGCCCAAGCCTGCAAGTTTCGCGATGGGTATGCCGACTTTAGTGACGCCGGCGCCCAAGTCTTGGGCATCAGCGCCGATACTGTGGACAGCCATAAGAAATTTGCCGAGCGCTATCGCTTGCCGTTTCGCTTGCTCGCCGACACCGATGACGCCGTGCACACCGCCTATGGGGTGCAAGCGGCTCTGGGGCTGATCCGCGGTCGCGTGACCTATGTCATTGACTCAACAGGAGTGATTCGCCACGTCTTTGAAGACCGCCTGCACGCTACCGCCCATGTCAGCGATGCGCTCCAGGTGCTGCGCACGCTCAAGGCTGGCCAATGAAGCCATCGCAAATCAAGAATTTTCCACCCGTGTCCGTCCACGCGACCACTGCGCCGTTGCCCCTGTTGGTGGTGCACCTGCGCGGTAGCCAAGCCCAAATGGGCGCGCAGCATGGCGAAATCCTCAAGCAACACGGGGGCTGGCAGCCCACCGTCGCCTACTACCCCACGATGGTGGAGCAAATGCTGCGCGGCAGTGCGCTGCGGCCCGCTGACCGCCTGCTGCCGTCGATTGCCAAACCGGGCCTGAACGCGTTGGCCCGGCGCCTGTACAAGCATCGGCCGGCGGATTTGCACGAGCGCACCGTCGCTTTTATGCAGGCGCTGGGTGTCGATGGCGCGCACGCCCAGCATATTTTGGCGATGGACATGTTTCAAAACGCCATCGGCTTGGCCGGTCGGCACCTGCTGGGCCCGTTTAGCGACCCGTGGATTCGCCGCGGGGTCCCGGCCTGCTCAACGCTGATGGCGTGGGGCGCGGCGACCCACAATGGCCAACTGTTGCACGGCCGCAACTTCGACTTCCCTGGGGTCGGGGTGTGGGATCACGCCCCCGAGCTGGTGTTTTGCAGCCCAGACAGCGGATTGCGCTACGGATTTGCCACTTGCCGCGGTGCCGATGTGGCGGCCATTTCCGGTTTCAATGAGGCCGGGCTGGTGGTGACGCCGCACACGCGCTTGCACAAGGATATTGCGTTTTCTGGGGCGGCCATCGCCGATCTGTGCCATGATATTATTCGAAAATGTCAGACAATTGCCCAAGCCGAAGCGGTGGTGCGCGAGCGTCAGGTGGCGTCGTCGTGGGGTCTGGCGATTTCTTCGGCCAAGGATGGCCGCGCGGCGGTAATCGAGGCCCACGCCGCCGCAGTTGGCATCACTTACAGCGATGGCGATCAGCCGTGGAAAACCTGCACCAATCACTACTTAGCCCCAGAACTGCGCCACCGCGAGCTGGCCCCGGCTCCGGGCTGGACTTGGCATACCCACAGTCGCAAGAAGCGTCTGGAGCAAGCGGCCCACGCCGCGCTGGCTGGCGACAAGCTGACCGCGCAGGCGCTGTTTGGGTGGTTGGGCGACAACCATGACGCCGATTTGCCCGAGATCGAGCGCGCGGCGGGTGGGGTGTTGGCCCAATCGACCGGCGTGCATACCGTCGTAGTCGAACCGCAGCAGCAGGTCGTGCACCTGTCGGTAGGCCGCTGTCCGTCGGGTCGCGGGGCGCTGCAATCGGTGGGGTGGGACTGGAGCCAGCCGGTCGGCGGGGTGGAAATTAGTGCTGAGACCGCAGTGCAGCCGAGCCAGCAGTCGCTATTCGATGCCAGTGGGCCCAAAGGCGCCGCCTACCGCCACTACCTGCGCGCGGCCCAGTTGGAGGCGCAAGGGTCCAAGCCCAAGCCGGTCGAAGACGAACTGCTGTTGGCACTGCACGCCGCAGCCGATGACCCAACGTTTTTGCTGTTGGCGGGCGCGGTGGCCCTGCGCCGCCGCGAGGTGCCGACCGCCTATGCCCGCTTTGCCCGTGGCACTGGGGTGGAGCGCTCGCCCTTTCCGTTGGGCCGGTTGCACCTGTGGGCGATGCGCACTGCCCGCCAGTTGGGCGACCGCGATGGCGAAGAGCGGCACCGCACCGCGCTTTTGGCCTTACAGCATCCCTTGGTCGATCTGCTGCAAGATCAAGCGCGAACCGAGCGCGATAAGCCGTACAGCCTGCGGCGATTGCACAATTGTCCGCTGCATACACTTTTGGGCGACATTGGCTAGCGTAGGAGCGTGTCGGAGTATTCCGACTCGCTCCTAGCGCCGTCTGGCTAGACGGCGGCAACTGTCCGAAACTGCACGGATTCACTCCGGGCAGTTCTTGGACAGTTGAGAATATCTGAGAAGCGATGAGACTGTCGGATCGCAATAGACTCATCGTGTATAACCGCAAAGATATTTCACAACCGATTGATTTCCGACACGCTCCTAGGTGAGGTCATGCGCGTCCGCACCTGAGCAATCCGTTAGTATTGCGCCGTTTTGTAAGCATTTTTCTGCCGTTGACCCCTGGGTACCTACGCATTTTTCGCAGCCGTGGCACACTTCAGCGCGCGCGGGCAACCCCTGTCCGCGCGCCCGAGGCCCCGCTTGAGCACCGACGACAGCAGCCGAATCGACAGCGATTTGCGCGGGTTCTACCCAGAAATTGAGCCTTATGCCAGCGGTCGCTTGGCCGTTTCCGGCGGCCATACGATCTACTGGGAACAGAGCGGCAACCCCGACGGCGCCCCGGTGGTGTTTATCCACGGCGGCCCGGGCGGCGGCACCTCGCCTTGGCATCGCCGTTTTTTTGACCCGGCGCGCTACCGGATCGTGCTGTTTGACCAGCGCGGCTGCGGCCTGTCGACGCCCCATGCGTCGCTGCATGAAAACACCACTTGGCATCTGGTCGCCGACATGGAGCAATTGCGGCGCCTGCTGCACATCGGGCGCTGGCACCTGTTTGGCGGTTCGTGGGGCAGCACCTTGGCGTTGGCCTATGCCCAAAAGCACCCTGAACGCGTGCGCAGCCTGGTGTTGCGCGGCATTTTCTTGTTGCGCCGCAAAGAGTTGGCGTGGTTCTATCAAGAGGGCGCCAGTTGGCTGTTCCCCGATGCCTGGCAGCCCTATCTGGAGCACATCCCGCCGGGCGAACGCGGCGATTTGATGGGCGCCTATGCCAAACGGCTGACCCACAAAGACCAGCGGGTGCAACGTGCTGCGGCGCGGGCATGGTCGACATGGGAGGGGGCGACCAGTCGGCTGTTTGTCGACCCCGACATGATCGGTCACTACGGCAGCGATGAGTTTGCGTTGGCGTTTGCGCGCATCGAAAACCACTATTTTACCCAGGGCGCCTGGTTTGAGTGCGACGATCAGCTGCTGCGCGATGTCGGTCGGCTGGCGGGCATTGCGGCAGTGCTGGTGCAGGGTCGCTACGATGTGGTGTGCCCGTTGCAATCGGCGTGGGATCTGCATCAAGCGTGGCCGCAAGCGCAGTTGCACATCATCGCCGACGCTGGTCATTCGGCGCTGGAGGCGGGCACCGTCGACGCGCTGATTGCTGCCACCGATCGCTTTGCTGACCTTGGCTAACCGGTGGACCTAGCTTGTTTCGTGGGTCGCGAGCTCGCGACCGGGGCGTCTCGCCGCTCCATTCCCGATGGAAACTAATCGCATTTTGGTGTCGGGACACCTAGTTTGGGCTACAGACCGCGGCCTGTGGTGCTTGCGCTGGCAGGAATATGTTTGGTGCTCTAGGCGAACTAGCCTTGGCGTGTGCGGCGGCAGCGTTGGCGGGCGCCATCAACGCGGTCGGCGGCGGCGGCACTTTTGTGACGTTTCCGACGTTGCTGTGGCTGGGTCTGCCGGCGATCGAAGCCAATGCGACCAGTTCGGCGGCGCTGTGGCTGGGCTTTGTCGGCAGCATGTGGGCCTACCGGCAGCAGTTCAAGACCTACGCGCACCAAGCAAAGAGCCTAGTCATGGTCAGTATCATCGGCAGTGCCATCGGCGCTGCGGTTTTGCTGGCTTTTGACGACGCCGTCTTTGCGCGCTTGGTGCCGTGGTTGTTGGGCGCGGCGACGCTACTGTTTGCACTGGCACCTGGGTTGCAACGGCGGGCGGCCGAGGCAACTGCACCTACCCAAACGGCCACCACCGCGCTACTGGTTGTCCAGCTGGCCATCGCAGTCTACGGCGGTTATTTTGGCGGCGGCATGGGCATTTTGATGCTGGCGGCGTTTGCTACCTGCGGGATGGCTGATGTCCATGGCGGCAACGCGCTCAAGTCGCTGTTGGCGTTTGTCATCAATGCGACGGCGGTGCTGGTATTTGCCGGTTTTGGCCCGCTGCGCTGGTCGCTGGCGGTGCCAATGGCGGTGGCGGCGGTGGCGGGCGGCTATGCTGGGGCAAAACTGGCGACCGGTCAGACCCCGCAAGTGGTGCGGCGCATGGTGTTGGCGCTGGGGGCTGCTGTCACGATTGCGTTTTTCTGCAAGTAGGCGCTATCCATCGGCCTGCCAGGCCCGCAGCCCATTGCGCAACCCAAGTTAGGAACTGTCCCAGAATAAGTCATTGTGGGACTGGTTCCGTTTGCTTGCTTTGTTGGTCGCTAAGCTCGCGTCCTCAAAGGCCGACTCGCCGCTCCTGTGTTGCCCAGATCGATCGAGTTAGTTGAGGACAGTTCCTTAGCGACCCACCAAGCCAGCATCCGGGCGCAAACAAGAGCGATTCGATTTGTTGGTGCCCTTACAAATCCTTGGCATTGCTCGGATACGACCGCGCGCCGCCCCACAACAAGCGCACTGCGCCGGGCGCGCCCTTGCCACCGGTGCCGTTGGCGGTGTCGTGGGCGCCGCCGCCGCCGGCCCCGTAGGCGCCACCGTGACCGCCGGTGGTCCCTGAGCCCGGTATCCCATTGGCGCCGCCCGAACCGCCGCCGCCCGCCGCACCGTCGCTGTTGGGCCCCGCGACTTGAATCGGGCCGTTGGCACCGGCGCCGAGCAGGCCGACCCCGCCGCCACCGCCCGCTGTGTTGCTGTTGCTGCCGTCGCCACCGGCCCCGCTGCCGCCACTGCCAGCGTTGCCGACCCCGCAGCCATTGCCGCTGAGCCCGCCCGCCGCGCTGTAGCCACCGGCGCCGCCGCCGCCGGAGCCGCCGCAGCCGTCCGAATTGCCCGAATTGCCGCCGTCGCCGCCGCCCTGATTGCCGGGGACTGCGCCGATATTGGCCTTGCCGCCAACGATGCCGCTACCGGTATTGGCGGGCCCGCCCGTGCCATTGGCGGCGCGTTGGAGGACGGTCGAGCCGCGGCGAATTTCGCTGACCCCGCCGTCGGTGCCTGGTTGGTCGTGGACCCCGTTGTTGCCCCCGCCGCCGACCACAATGGTCAAGGTTTCACCGGCAGTGACCGCGATAGCATTGCCCCACACGCTGGCCGCGCCGCTGCCGCCGCGGCCGCCGTTGGCGCCGTTGGTCCCGCCGCCACCGCCGCCACCGCCGCCGATCGACAACGCCGACACCGAAGTCACGCCGCCGGGGACCACCCACGAGAACGTGCCGACCGTGGCGAACACGACTTGCCCGGCGCCCGCGGCGCACTTGCCATCCACGCAGAGTTCATTGGCGCCACACGGTTTGCCACAGCCGCCGCAGTGCTTGGTGTCGGTCAGCGGATTGGACTCGCAGCCATTGGTCAGGCTGAGGTCGCAGTTGTTGACGCCTGGCTTGCACACACACGAAAAGGCGCCCGCGCTGTTGCTGCAGGTGGTGGTGGCATGGCAGTTGGCGGTGCCGGCGCTGCACTCGTCGACATCGGCGCAGCTAAAACCGGAACCGCTGTAGCCGGTCTTGCAGGTACACGCGGCCGTGCTGCCGCTGCCCGTGCAACTAGCGTTGCTGTCGCAGGCTTTGGGGCCGGTGCACTGTTTGTTGCTGCACACGTCGGTGGTGGTGCAGCCTTGGCCGTCGTCGCACGTCGCGGTGTTGGCCTTGAAAACACATCCGGTTTTGGAGTCGCAGCTGTCATCGGTGCAGACGTTGCCATCGGTGCAGGTCAACGCTGGGCCAGCCACGCAGGTGATGGCCTTGCACGCGTCGGTGGTGGTGCAGGCGTTGCCGTCGTCGCAGGTCGTGCTGGTGGCGGTGGAAGCACAACCCTTGGCAAAGCTGCAGCTATCCGTAGTGCAGGCGTTGCCGTCGTCGCAGTTGGCCAGCGGGCCGGGAACGCAGTTGCCACTGGCACAGCTGTCGCTGGTCGTACACTGGTTGCCGTCGGTGCACGCCGCCGTGTTGAGCGTATTTTGACAGCCCTTGGTGGCGACGCAGCTGTCGGTAGTACAAGGGTTGCCGTCGCTGCAGCCGAGCTTAGCCCCCGCCGTGCAGGTGCCAGCCGCGCACTGGTCGGCCGCGGTGCACAGATCACCGTCATCACACGCGAATTTATTGGCGATTTGCGCACAACCGGCCTTGACATCGCAACTGTCGTTGGTGCACAGCTTGGCGTCGTCGCAGTCTTTGATCGAAGTGGGCGCGCACACCCCGCCGTCGCAGTGGTCGCCAGCCGTGCACAAGTTGTTATCGCTGCACTGGGCGCTATTCGCGTTGAATTGGCAGCCCTTCTTGTCGTCGCAACTGTCGTCGGTACACGGATTGCTGTCGTTGCAGGCCATGCTGGTGCCGGGGACGCAGGTGGCGCCTTTGCAGCTGTCGCTCAGCGTACACACACTGCCATCGTCGCAGGCCACGGTGTTGGCGACATTGGAACATCCGGCTTTGGGATCACACACATCGGCGGTACACACCAAGCCATCGCTACAGTTTGCGGCACTGCCCGGTTTGCACTGACCGCCGGCGCAGGCGTCATTTTCGCTGCACACATTGCCATCGGTGCAGGTGCCGGTGTGGGCCAAGCTGACGCAGCCTTTGCTGGGGTCACAGCTGTCATTGGTACACGGATTGCCGTCGCTGCAGACGATGGCGGCACCAGCCGTGCAGCTCGAGTCCTTGCAGGTGTCGCCCACGGTACAGCTAGAGCCGTCGTCACAGCCCAGCTTGTTGGCGGTGGCCGTACAGCCTGCGAGCAGGTCGCACAGGTGGTCGGTACACGGATTGTTGTCGTTGCAAGTCTTGGGCTTGCCCGCAACGCATTGGCCTGAGGTGCACAAGTCGCCGACCGTGCAGGCGTTGTCGTCACTGCATGGTTCAGTGGTGTTGGCATGCAGGCAGCCCTTGGCGCTATCGCAAGAGTCCGCCGTACAGCCTTTGCCGTCGTCGCACTGGACCACGGCGCCGCCGCTGCACTTGCCGTCCACGCAGCTGTCGTTTTGGCTGCAGGCGTCGCCGTCGGTACACCCCAGTTTGGCCGCCACCGAGGCGCAGCCCAGCTTGGGGGTGCAGCCGTCGCTGGTGCACGGGTTGCCGTCATCGCAGCTGTTGGCGGCGTTGGCGGCGCACGTGCCATCCGCACACGCATCGCCTTGCGTACACGCATTGCTGTCGGAGCAGGCTGCGGTGTTGGTGGTAAAAGTGCAGCCGTTGGCGAGGTCGCAGGCGTCGTCGGTGCACGGATTGCCGTCGGCACAGGCCAGCAGTTTGCCGGGTACACACTGGGCGTTGGCACAGGTGTCCGCCAGCGTGCACACGTTGCCATCGCTGCACTGCACGCTGTTGGCGGCGAACACGCAGCCGACTTTAGCCGCGCAGCCGTCGGTGGTACAGGGATTGGCGTCGTCACACACCGTGGCCGCGCCGGGCAGGCAACTGCCACCGCTGCAGGCGTCGTTGGGAGTGCAGGCGCTGCCGTCGCTGCAGGGGGCGCCATCGTCGGCGGTGGCGGTGCAGCCACTGGCAGGCAAACAAGCGTCGCCAGTGCACGGATTCTTGTCGTCGCACAGCACGCTGGTGCCGACGCATTTGCCGTCGGAGCACGCTTCTAGTGCCGTGCACGCATTGCCATCTTGGCACGGCCCGGTGGTCGGTGGGTGCTGGCAGGCGCCGCCAATGCAGTTGTCGTAGGTACACGCCTGCGCGTCGTCGCACATACCGGCGCTGGGCTCGTCGACTTGGCCGTCACAGTCGTCGTCTTTCTGGTTGCACTGTTCGGCGGCGGCGGCGGCGGCATTGCAGGCGCTGAGGCCACCCTTGCCGCAGCTGCGCGTACCCGTACAGGTGCCAGTAGCGTTGGCTGCGCTACACGCGGTAACCAAGCTGAGCAAAATGGCGCGCTCATCGCAGACGCATTGCTGTTTTCCGGCCACGCACTGCTTGGCCTTGGCCCCGCCGAGGCTGACCACATCGCTGCACAGGTAGCCAGAGGGACACACACTCGCTGCCGAGCAGGCTGAACTGCAAAAATTGCCGAGCAGGCTGCCGTCGCTGGCCTTGTAGGGTGTGCAGCGATTGTCGGCGCCGCCCAAGGTGTTGTTGCAGTCGCTGTCGGCGGCGCACGGTTCGCACAATCGCGGGTGGGCGGGCACGCACAGGTTGACAATGTCGCCGCCGGCGGTGGCCAACTGCGCGCACTTGAACCCGCCATCGCAGGCGTCGCTGCACAGCTTGGCACATTGTTTACCGGCGCCGACTTCGATGCATTGTCCGCTGTCACAGGCGGAATTGATTTGGCATGAGCAACCGGCGGCAGTGCAACCGCTGGAGCCGGAGTTGTCGCTTAGCGTTTCGGCCTCGGCTCCGAGTGGCGCGGCATCGACTTTTAGGGCGGTTTCGGCTGTGATTTCTAAGGGCGAACTGCCAAACAGGCTGTCGGCGACTTCGGCTACCGCAGAATCGGTTACAGGACCCACTTCTTGGGCTTGGCCGCTATCGCCAACGCTTTCGCTGGTGCAGGCTGCGGGGCCAAAAACGCCGGATCCAACGGCCCAACAAGTGGTGGCCACGGCTGCGCGAATGTGCATGAATCGGTTTCCGTGCCGCGAACGACTGCAGCTTGGTCAGGGCAGTTTGGCGGATTGGTGCACGCGGTGCAAGCAGGTACGCCAGCCGCGATTCCCCGCTTTGGGCGCATCTGGGCGTCACTGCGTCACTTTTCTGTCAGGGACCTACCAGAGTACGCCCCTGACAGAAAAGCTCCTTGCTCCTTGTCGAGCGACAGCGAGCGACAGCGAGCGACCGAGCACTGGCATCCCAAATCGGCGGCCGCGGGGAGTCCCGATAGGGAATCCGAGTTGATCACCCCATTCATAACTCAATGAAAATACATCTGATTAAAAACGTGTAGGCACACAAACTTGATTTAACTATTCGGCGTACCGCTGTACACTATATCCGTTGCGACTCCGGTTCGCGTAGGCATAAAGGTCGTGCAGTTTCGAGTCGTCCGAACCACATCCAAGGGCAATGTCCGCCAGTACGGCCAAATCGTCGAGCGCTTTCGTCGGCCGGGCGATAAGCTGCCGACTCACCCGGTGTTGTTTTCGCTCGGGCTAGAGCACCGATCAGCTTCCATCTGATTGGGTACTCCAGGCTGCTCCTCGCACTACAATGACGTCCCCAATACCGTTCCGGCAGGCGCCGTGCGGTCCAACGCTTGGGTCCCCGCCTTCGGCTACCTCTGGGGCAGGTAGTAAACCTAGGTGGAATAGCTGCCAATAGCGCTTGCTTGAGCCCTAGGAGCCTGTCGGAAATCAATCGGTTGTGAAATGTCTATCAGATTATACACAATGAATCTATTACGATCCGACAGGCTCCTAGCCAGTCAACTATTCTCAACTGTCCGAGAACTGCGCGGAGTGAATCCGTGCAGTTTCGGACA
>SHZD01000100.1 GCA_009692465.1 Myxococcales bacterium | reverse complement strand
CGAGCGACAGCGAGCGACAGCGAGCGACAGCGAGCGACAGCGAGCGACAGGGCTCTGGCATCCCAAATCGGGGCTCGCGGACAATTTCGGTGGTGAATTTGGGGCGGCTAGAACCGACGCGCAACTGGCGGTGGCTACTCGTAACCCAGCGCTTCAACTACGCGCAGTTGGCCAGCAACCCGCGCCGGATACACCGCGGCGACGACCGCCACCGCCACCAGCGCCACACAGTAGCCGACTGCGGTCGGCACGTCGATTTGCATCGGCAATTGCCAGCCGGTGTCCTGCTTGCTGATGACTTCCAGCATCAGATAGCCGTTAGCGGCGCCCACCAGCAGCCCGATCACCGCGCCGACGCTGCCGAGCAGCAGCGACTCGACCAGAATCATGCGGGTCAACTGACCCCGCAGCAGGCCAATGGCCCGCAGCACCCCAATTTCACGGGTGCGGTCCAAGATCGAGGTCAGCAAAGTGTTGACCACCGACAGCAGTGAAATCAGGATGGTCACCAGCTCCAGCGCGCGCATGACCGAAAACAATTGGTCAATCAACCGCTTAATTTCAGTGCGAAATTCGGCGTTTGTCAGCACAAACAAGCGGTATTGCTTGCCAAAACGCTGCATGATCTGGCGGCGCACCGCCTCAATGTCCGTTCCTGGGGCCAGATACGGCTCGAAGGTATCGACCAAATCGTCGCGCCAGTGGTGTAAATATAGACTTCGATTGAGAAAAACCGCTCCTTGGTCACTGCTGTAATCGACAATCGAGGCCAGCACCAAGAAGTCTTGTCGGCCCTGCGGGGTTTGCAACTGCACCATACTGCCCGGCTGCACCCCGAAGCGATGCGACAGGGTTTCGGAGACGATGACGCCTTCGCCATTTTGCAGGCGCTCGATCAGCGTCTCTTTGTCGCCGGTCCAGCGCGACAGCGACCAAATCGCCTTCTTGATCGCAAAACGCAGCCGCACATCGATGCTGAGCAACAAGATTTGGCTGGTGCGAAAGTCGACATTGCGCAGGCGCACTTTGTCTACGCCGAGCACCCCGGGTATTGTGGCAATCTCGTCCCCGATTTGCGGGGCCAACGGCTGGTTTTTGATGCCGCCCAACCGCGCATTGGAGGTCACAAACAGGTCGGCGGGCACCGCCTGCTCCACCCATTGATCGATGCTGCGCTGAAACGAATAGGTCAACGTCGACGAACCGATCACCATCGACAACCCGACCATCAGCGCGGCGACCGTCACCGCGGCCTTGCTGGCCCCGCGGCCGATATTGTCCGCCGCCAACCGGCCTTCGATCCCCCAAATCGCCGCGGCCAGCCCCGCAGTGCTGTGTTGCAGGAGCACTACGCACCATTTTCCCAGCAGCGTGGCGCCCAGCAGCACAAAAAACATGGCGACAAAGCCAAACCAAGGAAAGTCGAACACCACCGGGCCGTTGGCGGCCACCGGCACCAGTGCGAGAGACCCCAAACCGAGCCATTCGCGGCGAGTCCAGCGCAAATCCGGCGCCCCGTGGCTGTCGTAGGCCACGGTGCGAATGGTCTCCACCGGCGACAGCGAGCTGGCTTGCCAGGCCGGAAACAGGGCCGCCAGCGTCGCCGAGCCGACGCCGAGCGCTACCGCCAGCCACAAAGTGCTGGTATCGATGGTCACTTGCGAGGCATGGACGCGCACATACACGTCAGTCAGCGATGCCGCCGCCTGCTGCATCATCGCTTGGGCCAGCAGCATGCCTAGACCGATGCCGAGCACGCTGCCGACTGCGCCGTACAGCCCGCCCTCCAAGGTGAACAGCGCCACCACTTGGGCCCGCGTTGCCCCGGTCGCCCGCAAGATGCCGATTTCACTGCGCCGCTGCGCGACCGAAATCGAAAGTGTGTGATAGATCAGGAACATGCCGACCATCAGCGCCACCCCAGCGCCAACCGTTAGCGAAATCGAAAACGTGCGCAGCAGCTGCTGTTGGCGGGCCTGCCGCGCCGAAGGCGGTTCGACCTCGTACTTGTCGCCGAGCGCGGCGCTAATGGCCTTGGCCATTTTATCGAGCGCCCCCGCTGATTCGGCATCGACCAACACCACATCGATGCGGTCCACCCGCTGGTCCAGCCCGAACACCTCTTGGGCGTCGAGGTAGTCCATGATCGCCAAATTGCCGGCAAAAGCTTTTTGCGGACCAGTGGTTGGCGTCACTGCATAAATCGTAAACGGTTGTTCGCCCTCGCGGGTCATCAAGGCGATGGTGTCGCCGGCCTTCTTGGCGTAGCGCGCGGCAAACTGGTCGCTGACAATGATCTGGCGAGCTCGATCGAGCATTTCCAGAGGATTTTCAAAGTCATCAGCTGTCGGTGCGGCGGCAGTCACCGTCGCCGTGCGCTGACCGATCTGGCCGCGACCCAGCCCGTACACGGTCTGCAACACCTTGGGATCTTCGGTAAAATTGACGGCCAGCACCGCCAACGCCTCGCCGCCATCACTGCTGTCGGCACGCGTGCCCACGGTCGCCGCCACGTCCAGCGTGCGCTGAATCGCTACCGCCGCGTGGGCCACCCCAGCCACTTTGCGGACCTTCTCCAGCAGATTTTCAGGGATGCCGGTATCGCCGCCTTTGACTTCGAGATGGACTTTGCCGCTGACATTGCCGAGCGTGTCGCGTAAACTGCCTAAAATACTGCGGTTAGTCGCGACGACCGCCACCAGCACCGCTACGCCCAGCGCGACCCCCAAGGTGGTCATCGCCGTGCGCAAGCGGTGCTCGGCAAAGCGCCGCAGCGAAATGGTTCGCAACAAGTCGAGCATAACGGCCTGTAAAGGAATAACTCGATCGATCTGCAACCAGAACGGAGCGGCGAGTCGGCTCAATAGACACGAGCTTAGCGACCCGCCAAGCAAGCACGCGGGCACCGTAAATGAATGACTTATTCATTCACGAGCCCTGAGTGGACGTTACGGAGTGGGGCTGAGCGCGGAGACCTGCGCCAGCGCGGCGGTGGCCCACGGCGAGCCCTTGTTTTCTTTGGCTAAGAATGCCGCGTAGACTTCTTGGGCCTTGCCGTTGTCGCCCTTATTTTGCAGCGCCAGCGCCAGGCAGTACAGCGCGCGCGGATGGTCGCCTGACACCTTGACCGCTTCGCCAAAGGCCGACACCGCGTCGGGCCACTGGCCCTGTTCGGCGGCAACAATGCCACTTAGCATCGCGATCAGCACCTTATCGGCGCCCGCTTCGGCCGCTTTGGCCAGCGCCAGTTTGGCAGCGTCAAAGTCGCGCAGGCCGGTATGCACCGCCGCCAGATTGACCAACGCCCGGTGGTACTTGCCGTCCAGTTCCAGCGCTCGCGCTAGGCTTTCCTTGGCGCGCTCCAAGAACACCACATCGGTCTTGTCGCCACGCTTTTTGCGTTCGACTTTGGGCAGCGCTTGGGCCACGGCTTTTTCAATCGACAGCGGGGTGTACCATTTGCCGAGTGGACTCTTGTCCGCCTGTTCCAGCACGCCGATCTTGGCCTGAGCGATCGCCAAATTGTTCCACGCCTCTTTGCTCTGGCGAAAGTAGCGGGTGTAGCGGTCGAGCTCCAAAATCGCCATGTCGTAGTGCTTGCGGGCCGCCGGCAAGTCCTTGGCTTCCAGCTTGCCCGCTTGTTCCAGAGCGTCGGTGCCGGTCTCAAAGGCTTGCCAAGCAAACCGCACCTCGTTGGTCCAAAAGTCGGTCAAGAAGCTGACGCGCTCATCAAAGGTGGGGTGATCTTCGGCCGGCGGCGGATCGCCGATGTCGGCGGCGGCCTTCTCCATCCACTCGACCATGGCGTTGGGGTTGTAGCCTGCGGCCAACATGTACAAAAGCCCTTCGCGATCCGCTTCGATTTCGCTCATGCGGGTGGTCAGGCGCAACTGCTCGGGGCTGAGGTCCGATCCAGTTTGAGTAATGGCTTGGCGAAAACTCTCGCGGTTGACCACATGATTGCGGATGACGTGGACCATTTCGTGGGCCATGACCCCGGCCATATAGCCATTGTTTTCATCAAGTTCTACCTTTGGCCAATTCTTCTTGAGGTAGTTCAAGAAGCCGCGGGTGACGTAGATGTCGCCGTGCGGGGCCGCAAAGCAGTTGATCATCGGAGTCTTGCCCAGCTTGACCCGAAACGGCACCCGCACCGGCAAATCGTTGGCGGCGATGATGCGGCGCATGATTTTTTCCAGCCACAGCACCTCAGCGCCCTCTTCAATGCCGCCCATCCAGGTCTTTTCGAGGGCGACGATGCTCGAACGGTACCGCTCGGTATTGAACACCTTGTCGTCGCCGGGGGACTCGACCCGACGGCTGGCCATGATTACGAATTGCGATTGCGGCGCCAGCACTTGCAACTCGGCCAACGCCCGGGAGGCCGCCGCGCTGTCAGGCCGCAGTCGCACGACCTGTTCCAAAACATTGACGGCTTTGTCGCGCTGTTTCATGAGCTTATATGCCACGCCCAGTTGGTAACCGGCTTCGACAAACCGCGGCTCCAGTTGAATGGCCTTTTCAAACGCGACGGCGGCTTCGGGTAGCTTGTCCAACTCACGGTAGACGCGACCGAGCACAAACTGCGCGTCGGCGATGGTGGGGGCGCGCTTGAGTTCGGCAGCGGCGTTTTCCAGATTGTAGTTGCGCGATTTGACGGTGGCGTAGCACATGCCCAGTAAGCTGTGGGCCAGCTGGAAGTCACTGTTGACCCGCAAGATTTGGCCAAGCAGATTTTCGGCTTGGGCGATCGCTTTGACCGACTCGTAGCCGCCGGTCTTAAAGGCGATCGTGTAGTTGTTGCGGGCTTGCCAGAACTTGGTGCCCAGCTCGGCGTGATCCAGCTCAAACAGGATGCGTTCGGCGTCGTCGACCTGCTCGGCGCCCCAACTGGTCTTGTCGGCCAAAAAGGTCACTACGTGGGCGCGCAGCGCTGTAATCACGGATGCATCGCCAGCCTTGCGCTTTTCATCGAGCAGGCGGGCGGCAAAGTAGCGGGCAATGACCGGCGTGCCGGGCTTGGCTATCATCGAATCAAGCAATTGCAGTGACTTCACCTTGTCGCCGGCCTGCAAGTAAATGGCGGCACGGGTTTGCTGCACCCAGGCGTCGTCGGGCAACTCTTTGGCCAAGCCGTCGATAATACCTTGCGCTTCCTTGAGTTGGCCATCGCGCGCCAGTGCCAGCGTCAGGGTCCGGCGAGCGTCCTGGTGCTTGGGGTCTTCCTTGAGCGCCCGCCGCGCCGCATCGGCGGCCAGCTTGTATTCTTTTGCATCCAAGCCCAGTTGAGCCATGCGCAAGTGCCCGGCGATCGCTTCGGCCTTGGCGGCGGATTTGCTCACTTTAGCTGCGGGCGACTTGGTGACTGCGGGCGACGTGGGGGCCGCGGCGACCGGCAAAGTCAGGGTGGCGGTCACCACGGCGAGAGCGGCGTGCAGGAACAGGCGGTTTAGGACGGTGGCGAAAGAGTGCATGACAGTCCTCGGCGCGGGCAAGCCGCAGGAAAAGGAAAAACCTAAATCAGGACTACCGCAGGAGGGCGGCACCCAAAACCGACCCAACTGGCGGCTGCGGCGCTCAGACGGCCCATATCCACCACCGGTTTAGGGCTCATTCGTTGCACCTATGGCAAGACCGGTGGCCCACTAGCGATCGCCCCAAACGCCCAATGCCTGCCAAATCGGCACAGCCACTCAATAGGCACGAGCACCGCGACTCAACGGGCACGAGCACCGCGACTCAACGGGCACAAGCACCGCGACTCAACGGGCACAAGCACAGCGACTCAACGGGCAGGACGCCGCGCCTCAACAAGGAGGGGCTCTTGGTGGCGCCGGGCCGACACGCTGGACGGCGACCGATTTAGGGTGGCTGTCTGTGCGGCACCGACACCGACTGGGGCCTACTTGTCGCCTTTGCGCACCACATCGTCGATGCGGCGCAATTTAGCGGCGCGGCCCTGCAGGTTGCGCAGGTAGTAAATGCGCGCCTGCCGGACTTTGCCTGACGACACGATTTCAATCTTCAAAATGCGGGGAGAGTGCAGCGGAAACACCCGCTCGACGCCAATGCCGTTGCTGATCTTGCGCACCGTAAACGTCGCCGAAGTCGACGCACCGGCGCGGCGCAACACGACGCCTTCGTAGACCTGAATGCGCTCTTTTTCACCTTCGATGATGCGGCCGTGCACCTTGACGGTGTCGCCAGTCCGAAAGGCCGGCAGGTCAAAACGGGCGTGGTTACTTTGAACGTATTGCAACAAATCCATGGCACTATCCTAAGCGGCGGCGCAGATTGCGTTCGCCCATGGGCGCTGGCCAGCGTGGCCTTGGCGCAGTCGGCAGCGGTCCGCATCCTGCGGCGGGCATTTGCCGCGGCAGTCGATGGCGTACATGTCGAAAAAACAACGCGCGGACGAGTCAAAAAATCCGCAAATCAACAAAGCAGGCAGTACCGAGGCACTGAAAACACCAAACACAGGTCGAAAACAACCAGTTAGCTGTCCTGATCGCCCAGCAACCGGTCAAACAGGATGGCGGCGGCCGCGCGCACCGACAGGTGGTTGTAGGCCGGCGGATCAGCAACCGCTGGAACGTGCCCAGGTACCGTCGTGGTCACCACCGCTTGGGTGGCCAGATCGCGCCCGATCGGCGGCAACCGCACGTCGGCGCTGGCCATCAGCTCTGGCGCCAGCCCCCAGCCGGTGCCAAACACCAGCAGCAAGGGTCGCTCACCATCGGGGCTGCCTGTCGGATCGCGCAGGCGTTGTCGCCACGTTGCAAACGACTGCAACGGTGGTCCCTGATCGCCAACATGGCGGGCGGCCGTAACCGCAACCACTGGCGCGCGGCCGGTGGTTTTTAGAATCTCATCGCGCACTTGCTGCACACTGGCTGCGACGTGAACCAGTTGCATCGCCGCCGCGCGGCGGCGGTGGGAACTGCCTTGCCCGTGGGTCCAGTGAGCGGTGATCTCCTCGACCATCCGCTGCTGCAGGACCACCGGGGTCACCACAAAAAGCCCGTGTAAACCAAATGTTTTTGCGGACCGCGCCAAGTCGTGGACATCGACATTGGTCAGCGCCGTGGTCACCACCAAGCCTGTGCGATCCAGCACAGGGTGGTGAACGAGGGCGGCGAAGATAGGGATTTTGGCGAATTTGTCAACTGGTTTTTCACGGGTCGCCGCGACTTGGCGCTCCGCAAGGTCGGGGGTCGGCGCCAGTTCGGTCGGCACTAGCGCAGTCGGCACTCGCTCAGTCGGCACTGGCTCAGTCGGCACTGGCTCATCGTGGTGTGGGTTGGTGACGCTCGCCGCCGCACTCACCTGTTCTTGCAACCACTGCCGGTCTTTGCGCTCGATCGCGACACCTACCAGCAATTCGGGCCGCCGCAGTTGGGTGCGCAACAGGGCCTGGCGGCGACGAAACCGGGCGATTTCGCCGTGGTGGCCGCCCAGCAACACTTCGGGCACCGGCTGATCTTCGAATTGGCGCGGGCGGGTGTACTGCGGACCCTCCAACAGGCCCGCTGTGTGCGATTCTTCGTGTAAAGACGCACTATTGCCCAGCACCCCGCCGAGCAGACGGGCCACGGCTTCGACGATCGCCAGCGCCGCCACTTCGCCGCCGTTGAGCACGAAATCGCCGATCGACACCACCTCGTCGACATGGGCTTCGATGCGGTGGTCAAAGCCTTCATAGCGACCACACAGCAGAATAATTCCATCCTGTTTTGCCCAGTTCACCGCGTCCTGCTGGCGAAACAGGCGACCAGCCGGCGATAGCAGGATCGCGCGCGCATTCGGCCCCGCTTGCTGGCGCACCTGGCGCAAACAATGGACCACCGGATCGGGCTTGAGCACCATCCCGGCGCCGCCACCGTACGGCACATCGTCGACCGTGCGATGCTTATCGGTGGTCCAGTCGCGAAAATTATGAGTGTGCAAGCCGACCAAGCCGCCGTCGATGGCCTTGCCCAACAAGCCTTCGCTGCGGACTGGCTCGAACAACGCCGGAAAAAGCGTCAAAATATCAAAACGATAGGGCATAATCACCGCGAAAAACTTGGAGCGATTCGGTGCTGGGCGCGGCGCTGGCTGGTCCTAGCGTTTGTGCACGACCGCCTGGAGGCCATGCCGCGGTCGCAGGGTCACGGCCGGCGACAACTCGCGCGATTGATCGGCCACCACCTGCAGTTCGACGCGCTGCATCAGTGTGGCCAGACACAGCACCGACTCCATCATGGCGAAGTGCTGGCCGATGCACACCCGCAGGCCTCCGCCAAACGGCATGTACACGTGGTTGGGCAGGGTTTGCTCCAGATCGCCCAGCCAGCGTTCGGGCACGAAGGCGTCGGGCTCGCTAAACCAGCGGCTGTCGTGGTGCAACACCCACTGCGAGATCAGCAATTGGTCGTCGGGGTCAATACGATAACCACCTAGACCGATGGTATTTTCTGGCTGACGACCGATGACGTAGACCGGCGGAAACAGCCGCATGGCCTCCAGAATCACCGCGCGGGTGAAGGTGAGTTTGGCCATGTCGTCCAGTTGCGGCGTGCGCCCACCGAGCACTTCATCGAGCTCCGCACGCAGTTTGGCCCCCACTTCGGGATTGTCCGACAACAGCATGGTCGAAAACGTCAGCACCAAGGCGGTAGTCTCGTGCCCGGCGACCACCATCGTCACCGCTTCGTCGCGCACCTGCTGGTCGGACATCACTGCGCCGTCGTCACCCTTGGCAGCCAGCAACCGCGACACCAAATCGTCGCCGCCGGTGCCCGCTGCGCGTTTTTTGGCAATCAACTCATACACAACGCTATCCAACGCCTCACGGGCTTCTGCCGCCCGCGCCCGGCCCTTCTTGAGCCAACTATCGGGGACAAACCGCCGCCAAGTGCGCAATTCTTTTTCAAATTGATCCATCATCAGTTCAATGGCATGGGCGATCTTGTGGCTGTTGGCTGGCGGCATCTCGGCACCGAACACGGTGCGAAAAATAATGTCGAGCGTAATCGCCATGCTATCGAGGTGGATGTCGCGGATTTCGCCTTGCTGCCACTTGGCGATCGCGACTTCCGTACGCTCGGCCATGATGCCGGCGTAACCGGCCAGTTGCTTGCGCGAAAACAACGGCGCCATCAACTTGCGCTGCCGCCGCCAAAACGCCCCTTCGGAGGTCACCAGGCCGTTACCCATGACTTCATTTAGTTTTTGGGTTATCCGATCCTTGAACATCTCACTGGCGCGACCCACCAGCACTTCGTGAATCAGATCGGGATCGGCGAGAAACACCAACTTTTCAGTGCCAATGCACACCCGGGTGATGGGACCGTGGCTGGCGGCCATTCGCATAAAGGCCAACGGGTCCTTGGCCAGTTGGGCAAAAGTGCCGATTAGCGCAGTCGTTTTCGGGCGTGGCGGGCGCTTGAGTTGCAGCGGACTGGCGGTGGCGGCAACGAGATCGGTGTCGGTGACGACGGTGCTAGACATGCGGACTCCGAGCGGGATTGAGCGGGCTAACATAGGTCGCTGGTGGTGGTGAGGCAAGGCGTTGACAGGGGCTGCACTTCTCCCTAACATGCTGCCCCCTTGCGGTCCGCCGACCGCCTGCACTGCCGACCGTGGCTATCGTCCTCAAACTCGCCGACATGACCGCAACTCCGCAATCGCGCTCCGCATTGTTGGACACGGCTTGGTGTGCAGAGCGTGCTGGTGACGTCTTTACGGCGCTCCAATCGCAATTGCCGGTAGCGGTAACGGTGACCAAAGTCGCCGAAGTGGTCGATGTGGCGGCAACCGCCCAAGGTCGGTTTGGCTTTGCCTGCAGTCGCTGCGCCGAAGCGGCAGAACTGGTGCTAACTGCTCAGTTTGCCCACCATTTCGTCGGCCCTGGTCAGCTAGATGCCGGCGACGATGACGAAATCAGCGCTTTTGACGCCGATCCCGATGTCAGCGAGCACGATGGCGTTCACCTGCAGTTGGACGATCTGCTCATCGAATACCTGCTCTTGGAGTTGCCACGGGCCCCCCTGTGCCAACCGGAGTGCAAGGGACTGTGCCCCCAGTGCGGGGTCAATTTCAATGCGTCCAGTTGCACCTGCAAGCCGCTGAGCGATGCGATGTCGCCGTGGGCCAAGCTTGCTGCCGTGCAAGTGCCACCGAACCGGCAGGTGCCACCGAACCAGCAGGTGCCACCGAACCGGCAGGTGCCACCGAACCAGCAAGTGCCACCGAATCAGCAGGTTCCACCGACCCCTAGATCCTAATTACTTGTCTTGCTAGCCCCAGTTTGAGGACACCATGGCCGTACCAAAGAAACGCCAATCGCGCACCCGCACCGCCACCCGCCGCGCGCAGTGGGATGTGATTACCCCGCCCACCCTGTCGGTGTGCGCCAATGTCGCCTGCCGCGCCCCCGTTCGCCCGCACCGCGTGTGTGGCACCTGTGGGATGTACCGCGGCAAACAGATTTTTGCGCCCGCAGCCGTCACTGAGCAGGCCCCAGCGACGACTGGGGAATAGCCGTGGCGCTGCCCGCTGGCGTGGCCCTCGTTGATTCTGGGCCAAGCTGGCCGATTCAGCCGAGTTGTGTGCCAGAACTAGCGAGTTGTGTGCCAGCTCAAACGGGTGGTGCGTTAGGGCGCCTGTTGGGCAACTATCCACAATTGCGCGCAGTTTTCACGGTGCTTTCCATCGCACTTTCGATTGCGCCATGGCTAGTTGCGGCCGCGGCTGGCAGTGGCTGCGTCGGCACGGACTCTAGTGCCGGTGCGGGCAGTGCCAGCGTCGACGCTAAAGCGCAGCCGAGCGGCAAGATTTCGTATTCGGTTCAGGATGGCACCACAATCATCCAGTGGCCCGAAGACGAGTGGCCCTTTCACTGCGTGCGCTTGGTGCAAACCGTAGCCGGCAAGGCCAAGCCTGTTGAAGTGCCACTGTGCAACAAGCAAGAGGGCCGCAATAAGATCGTCATCGGCACCACCGCTGGCGCCAAAGGCGTCGATTTTTCGTGGCAAGCGCTTGCCGATTTAGACTTGGGCAGCGCCACTTGGACCCTGGAAGGCGGCAGCAAGAACTGGGGAGTCACCCCCAATGTGATCGGCAGCGGCACTGTGCAGCTGGGCCCGCACTTTGGCGGCCCGTGCCAGACCGCGTCCACCGTCACCACTGGCCTTGAGGAGTGGCACTTTACCGCCCCTGCCACCATCAAAGTCAGCGTCAAGCTCGGCGAGGCCGCGCGCTCTGGCGTCGAGGTCAGTAAGCCCGACATCTGGGTGGACAGCGTCGCCTCGGGCGGCAGTGCGGCCAAGGGCGGCACCCTGACGTTCAGCTACACCTTTGCCAAACCAGGGATGTACACCGTCGAGGTCAACAACACGGCGGGCGGAGCGATTCTGAACTGCGCGGTCTACGTCGCCGCAGATTTGCCGCTCATTGCGGTAGAAGTGACGAGCGGTGCCGGTTTGGTCGCGCCACCGAGCGAGACGCAGCTGGCGACCTACCGGCAAAAGTTGCTCGACTTGACCAATGCTGAACGCAACAAAGTCGGGTTGGCGGCATTGCAACTGGATGAAACGCTAAATAAAATTGCGCAACACCACTCAGACGACATGGGCCAAAAAGGCTATTTTGCCCACAATTCGCCCGACGGCGAAGGGCCAGGCGATCGCGCCAAGAAATTTGGGTGGACCAAGGGCATTGGCGAAAATATTGCCTCCAACCTCAGCATTGAGGGCGCCCACAACGGCCTATTTTGGAGCGCGGCCCACCGCAAGAACATGCTCGGCGCCTACAAGGTGGCCGGTTTTGGGGTGGCCAAAGCCGCCGGCGAGAGCAAAAACATGCTAGTCACTGAGAATTTTGGCGACTAGAGAGTGCTTGTTTCGTGGGTCGCGAGCGTGCACCCGGGGCGTCTCGCCGCTGCATTTTTGTTTGGTAATTCTCGCCAATGTGGCCTTGATTGGTCAGAACTGTAGGAGGTCTACATGCGCATCGCCCTTGCTTCGGACCACGCCGCGATTGAGTTGCGCACCTTTCTGGCCGAGCACCTGCACAGTCTTGGCCATGATGTCGAGGACTTGGGCTGCGATCCAGACCAGCGCGTCGACTACCCGGACTATGCTGGAGCGGCGGCGGGCGCGGTGATGACCGGCGCAGCCGACAAAGCGGTGCTGCTGTGCGGTACCGGCATAGGCATGAGCATTGCCGCCAATAAAATCGTCGGCATTCGGGCGGCGCTGGTTCACGACGTGACCACCGCGCGGCTGGCCGGCGAGCACAATGCGGCCAATATCTTGTGTATTGGGGCGCGGGTGGTCGGTCCACTGGTCGCGGCGGAGTGTGTCGACGCGTGGTTGGGTGCTGCGTTTGATGCCCGCCATCAGCGGCGGTTGGACAAGATCGCAGCGATGGAGTGAGGTCCGGTGCGCTGCCCCGCGTGTAAACACAGTGAAACTAGTGTTTTGGAGTCGCGAGTCGCCCCGCAAGCCGACGCGATTCGGCGCCGACGTGTGTGCGACGCCTGCAGTCACCGGTTTACCACCTACGAGCGGGTTGAACTGCAACTGCCGGCGGTGGTAAAGAAAGATGGCCAGCGCCAGCCATTTTTGCTCGACAAACTGCTGCGCGGCATCTTCAAGGCCGTCCATCGCCGACCCGTAGCGCCAGATGCCGTCTACGAGTTTGGTCGGCAGTTGGAGCTGCGCCTGGCCGAATCGACCGATCGCGAAGTGGCCTCCAGCGCATTAGGCGACGCCGCCATGCAGTTTCTGCGCCAACAGGATCTGATGGCCTACGTGCGTTTTGCTAGTATTTATAAAGAGTTTCCAGACATCAACGCCCTATTGGACGAACTGCAGGTGCTGGCCGCTGGCAGTCCGCCTGCAGCCGAGGCGCTCGCTGGGTTCGCGGAGCCGACTGAACTGGCTGAACTAACTGAACTGACTGAGTCTTTGCAGCGCGCCAAGTCCGAGGAGCCAGCGCCAACTGGCCAAGTCAGCCCGTGATCGACGCTACCGACGAAAAGTGGCTGCTGGGGGCCCTAGTCGAGGGCGGCAACGGCAGCCGGGCGGTGCGGCCGAATCCCAAGGTTGGCTGCGTGGTGGTCGCCGCCGGCCAACTGGTCGGTGCCGGTTTTCATGCCGTCTGCGGCGGCCCACACGCTGAAGTGGTCGCCCTGCAAGCTGCGGGTGCTGCAGCTCGCGGGGCGACCGCCTACGTCACGCTGGAGCCGTGTGCGCACTACGGTCGAACGGGACCCTGTGTGGACGCGCTGGTCGCCGCCGGCATTGCGCGCGTGGTCATTGGCGCCGCCGATCCGCATCCACAGGCTCAAGGCGGAGCGGCAGCCTTGCGCGCAGCCGGGATTGCAGTCGAGTTTGCCGGCGATCCGGCGCCGGCAATTCGGCTTGCGGAGGTGTTTTTTGCCAACCAACTCCATCAGCGGCCGTGGGTGCAACTTAAGCTGGCGATGACGATGGACGGGCGGATCGCCGCTGCCGATGCCACTTCGCGGTGGATCACGGGTAGTGCGGCGCGAACGCAAGTGGCAGCCCTGCGCGCGCAAGCGGACGCCGTGGTGGTGGGCAGTGGCACCGCCTTGGCCGACAATCCGCGCCTCGATTTGCGCCACGGTTCCGACTCTGCTGCCGCGCTGCCGATGCGCGTCGTCGTCGACCGCCGTGGGCGGTTGGCCACGGACCGTGGCTGTGCGCTGCATGTGCACGACGCCAGTCGCCAACCGACGGTGGTGGTCACCAGCCAAAATGACGTAGATTGGTCGCGATTTTGCCAAGGAGGCGCCCAAGTCATTCGCGTTGTGCACGGCGACGACTGGCTGCGGCGGGCGCTAGCTGAGCTGCTGCGGCGCGGGGTGTGTCACCTGCTGTGTGAGGGTGGGGCCACGCTGGCGGCGGCATTGGTTCAGGCGCAGTGCGCGGATCAATTGGACCTGCTGATTGCGCCCAAGTTGCTGGGCGCGGGTGTGCCGGTGATGGCCAGTTTGGGCATAGGCACCCTTGCGGATGCCCACACATGGCAATGGGACGACATGCGCCGTTGCGGCGACGACGTGTGGCTCAGCGCTCGACCGCTCTAGAGAGCCGATCAAATAAGATTTGCTCGGCGTCTCAGTGCTTGCTTTGTGGGTCGCGCGCCTGCGCCCGAGGCGTCAGGCCGCTCCGTTTTGTTTGGGAATTCTTTGAGGTTCGGCGTCAATTGGTCGGGTCTCTGGGAGCCTGTCGGAAATCAATCGGATGTGAAATGTCTACCAAGTTATACATAATGAATCTATTACGATCCGACAGGCTCCTAGCCAGTCAACTATTCTCAACTGTCCGAGAACTGCCCGGAGTGAATCCGTGCAGTTTCAGATAGTTGCCGCCGTCTAGCCGGACGGCGCTAGGAGCGAGTCGGAATACTCCGACACGCTCCTAGTTTGGATTCGGACTCAATGGCGACAGTAAGCGCAACATGGCGCCGGCGGGTGCGCATTTGCTAGAGGAAATCGTCATGTTTACAGGGCTCATAGAAGCGTTGGCGCCACTACGATCGCTCAATGCCAATGGTGCGGGGTGGCGACTGCAACTGGCTGTGCGCTGGCCGGATAGCGAGCCAACAGGCCTAGGCGATTCGATCGCTGTCAACGGCTGTTGCCTGACAGTGGTCGCGCGCGACTGCGAGCCAGACGCCGAACTGCTCGATTTTGAGCTGTCGCCCGAAACGCTGGCGCGCACCGCATTTTCGCTGCTCCACCCCGGCGATCCCGTCAACTGCGAGCGCGCCGCCAAGTTGGGCCAGCGCATGGGCGGACATTTGGTCACCGGCCACATTGATGGGGTGATCGACTTGGTTCAAATTACGGAAACTGCTGGATTTTTTGATGTTCACTACGCCGTACCCGCCGAACTGGCCGCCGAACTGGTCGTCAAGGGCAGCGTCGCGATTGACGGGGTGTCGTTGACGGTCAATGCCTTGCCAGTTGGGCAGTTGCACGTCACGGTGATTCCCCATACGGTAGCGCACACCCAACTGCTGGTCGGTGGTACGGGCAAGCGCGCCCACATCGAAACCGATCTCATCGCCAAACACGTGCGGCGACTGGTTGAACTGGGGCGGGCAGGCTGATCTGGCAGCATCTGGCAATCTGGCAGGGGCGAGATTGCGCCAACCGCGCGTTTGTGGTGCGCTAGCGGTCGCTACACGACGTCATTCCCGCTGGGCTGGCTCACTACGTCACTACAAGGCAGGCAACCATGTTCAAGCGAGTCCTTTTGCTGGCCAGTTGTGCGCTGAACTGCTGGGTTGGTAGCACTGGCCATGCCCAAGTTGTGCCGCGGCCCATCCCGCAAAACCGACTTGTTATCAACAATTTGACCTTGTTCCGTCACAATCCGATCGGTCTGGAAAATCAACTGCGGCTGGGCTTTGCCCACCGCCTGTACGAGGCCAATGACAGTCGGGCGCTGCGCGATAACTTTGTGTGGTTAGGCACTTACCTGCGGGTCAACCCGGCCTCGCTACGCACTGCCGCGATGATTGAATTGCAGCCGCTCAGTCTGGTCAATCTGCGGTTCTCGGCAGAATATCTGCGTTTTTATGGCAATTTTACCTTCGTGCAGTCGCGGGGCGACGCTGGCGGCGATCTGGCCGACACCACCATGAAGGCCAATAAGCTGGGCGCATTGGGAAACTACTCGGCGGGCGGCGTGCATCTGACCTTTGAGCCGCTGATTCAGGCCAAGGTCGGGCCCATTGCGGTGCGCAGCCGCGGATTTGTCGGCTGGTTTGATATGGACCTGCAGCGCGGCGATCGGGTGTGGTACGAGGCGACGCTCGATACGGCGTTGCCGGGCAAGGGTCTGGTGTTTGCCAATGATTTCGACGTTATCTACCAGCGGCCCATGGACGAGGCGCTGCTGAGCCTAGGGGTGCGGGTGTCGTCGGTGATGCCACAGTACCAAGGGGATCAAGTGCCCGCGGTCGACGGCGCGCCCGAAAATAGCCATCATCGCATGGGGTTGCTGGCGGCCTATACGTTTTTCGACCGCGGCTACTCCAGTTTTGAAAAGCCGTCGCTGCTGCTCATTTGCAGTTGGTATTTGCAGCACCGCTACCGGACCGGACAGGACGTGGCGCGGGCGATGCCGTATGTGGTGCTGGGGTTCGCTTTTCAGTCGGATTTGCTTGATCCCAAGTAGCGGGCCAAGTCGCCCGATTGTGCGCGGTGTACGCGGTTGTACGCGGGGTTGTACGCGGTGGTACCCATTGTTCAGGAGCTTGAATTTGAGCGGTAATTGTGGGTCAGCGGTGCCGCGTGACCCCGGCATCGCCCAGCGCATGGCGCGCGCCACCGGACCTCACCAAGCGTCGCGGCAGTAGCCTCCAAGGCATTTTTCGCCCAACTGACAGTTGTCGGCAGTTTGGCATGGTTGGTCGTTGATCGTGCAAATGTGCGAGCCCTTGGCCATTACAGCCGTCAAAGAGTCGCAATGCGAACCCACGGGACACTGGTTGTCGGCACAGCACACAATGTCCGCCCGCTTGCAACCGCCGCCCTTGGCGCTGCAGGACTTACAGGTGCCGGCGGACGGGCCGTCGTACACGCAGGCGTTACTGCATCCACAATCTAAGGTTCGCCCAGGAAAGGTGCATTCTTTGGGCATCACCGCCGCGTCTTGTGCCGGCGACTGCCAAGCGTCGCCGCTGGCGGCTGTCGCGTCCGGACCGGCCCCCGTGCCGCTGGCCGAAGCGGAGACCAGACCGGCCGGACAGCACACGTCCAGATCGGTGGTCGACCCTGCGTGTTCGAGTGAACAGCCTGCCGAAATGGCCGCGTCGCGCGCCGCCGCTGTGGCGCAATCGAATTTGTTCGGCTTGCCCATGGCGGTGCAATCTGGATCCACCTTGCTTTGTGCAGCGCAGGGAATCGCCGCTGAACCCGCCGCTGCCGCCGCCGCCGCCAGAGATGCACGCCCAGGCCAGCCAAGAGCCGATTGTGCCTGCGCACACGCTGCGGGCGGGCTGCCGCCACCGTGTGGCCCAGACCCAGCGCGAGGCGGCAGCGTTCCAACTTCGCGGGTCAATTCTAGCCATACTGCGATGGTGCCGCGGGCGGTCGCAGCCGTCAATGCTGCGCAATTCTGCCAACTCACACCGACAAGCCCAACAGTTTCGCGGCATTGCCCCACAGCACCGCTTTGCGCAGACTGACGTCGTCGCCGGTCGCCATGAACACCTTGGCCAGCCCAATCGCCTGATGGTAGAACGGCCAATCGCTGCCGAACAAAATCTTGTGGCGGGGCACCGTGTCCAAAATCGTCTTGACATTGGACACGCTCTGACTGGACACCTCTAGGTAAACATTGGCGTATTTGCGAGCATACTCGGCGGCGATCGGCATTTGCAGCGCGCCCGAGTGGCCCAAAATAAACGGCACATCGGGATTTTCAGCCAGCGCGCGCTCGTAGTGCCGCACTTGGCTCATGTAGCGACCGAGCTGGGTTTCGATGTCCACTGGCCCGCAATGAAACAGCACAACCAGCCGGTATTCGGCACACAGGCGATACAATTTCATCGCCTGCCGGTCGTCGGGCCGCACCAACTGCACCGCCGGGTGAAACTTGATGCCGATGGCACCCAGCGCAATTTGAGCCTTGAGCGAGCGGCGCATGCCGGGCCGGTACGGGTGGATGCAGCCAAAGCACACCGCGTGGGTCTGTTCGCGGGTCGCCTGCAGCCAAGTCATGGCATTATCGGACAAAAATGGAAAATCGATCGGCAGCAGCACGGACTTGAGGACGCCCAGTTCATCCATTTCGCGCTGCAAATTGGGCCAAGTATGAGTGCGGCGCATGCCGTGGGGACCCAAAGACTTGAGCGACAAGTCGTTAGTCAGCGCCGCCAACGCCGCCGGGTCGATGTTCTTGTTGATGTAGACATCGAGATCGAGCGGGCTAGCCGGTGGCAAATAGTGCTCGGTCCTGGGCCAAAGTCGCAGCAAATCCACACTATTGGGCCGCCCGTAGGCCAGCGCCAAGTGGGTGTGCACGTCGATTGTCGGTCCCAGCGCTGGGTCGGCGAGCACTAGGCGGCCTGCGCGCTCCTCAAACCACGGCAGCTTGGCCAAATCTAACAAGTTTTCGAACTTGGTGGGGTAGTTCATCGGCAACTCCTGACGAGCGCTGGGGTGGCACAAAACTCAAACTCGCGGGCACCGGCGCACCGTGGGGCCCACGAGGCGCGCAAACGCGGTGTTACGGCGCTGCCCGGTCGACTGCAGGAACGGCCCGGTCGACTGCAGGAACGGCCCGGTCGACTGCAGGAACGGCCCCGACTCCCGGAACTGCCCGCTCCACTCTGGGTCCTGGCTGCTCTGGCGCAACGGCCGTCTCGGGGACTTGCGGCGGCGGCAAGACCAAGGCCGCAGCCGACGGTGCCAGCAGCAATTGCAGCAACCGCGCGGCCGGCGCTTGGACCGACAACACGGTGGCATTGCCGCGAGTCTCGGCAATCGTGGTCGCTGGCGGCAACACCGCGGCACCCAGATCACTGTCGATGAGTGCGGCCATCTGCTGGGCCTGCAGCGCCGGATTATCGACCGGCGAAGCATCACGCGACAGCCGCATCGCTTGATAACTGGACGACATCAGCGTTTGGTGATCGCTGGAGCCCACCGGCAACACGCGGGCGGCGGCTTCCGCAGTGCGGGCAACCAGGATGGCCAACTCGGCAAGTTGATTAGCAGATTCCCGTTCACGCGGCGATAGTGCCCGGCCAGTCACCCGGCGGCGCTCGTCGGCGACCCAGGCGTCCAAGCGATTGCGCAAAGCCGCGGCCGCGTCGGGGCCTTTGCATTCGTAGCGCAAGGCCAGTTCTTCTTTGTCGCCATGCAGTTGCGCGGTCACCAAATCGACGCCGTGACCGAGCGCCCCCGCCGGCAGCCAATTGGCAAAGCCTTTGCCGTCAGCGGCGATCGCCCACACTGGACCGCTGCCGCGCAACAGGGCCAAGCGCTCGCTCATCCCAGGGTCATCCAACAGCTTTTTGGCGCGGCCGCTGCGGGCATCGCTCAGCAGTTCGACCCCGGCGTCGTCGCCCAGCCACAGCACCCGCTTGCCAGCTGCCACGGCCCGAAAGCGAATGGTGCTGCCGGGCAGCGCAAACGACGCCGACAGTCCCGAAGTCGCAACCACCACCGACACCTGTTGACGTTTGGCCAACAAACGCACCGTGCGCTGCGGGTCCTCCACCGCCACCACCAGCGCGGTCGCTGCTTCGCCGCGCACCAGCAGCACAAACGGTTCGCCCTTGGGTACCACTTCCAGCATCGCCAGCACCGTCAGCGGCGCCAATTGGGCGGCGGTGTGCAGCTCGCGCTCGCCCTGCTGGACCAATTTGCCGAGGCGCTGGTGGTGAATGCCGATAATCTGCCGGGCATTGGCGGGCAAGTCGTCGTACACGCCGGCGTCGGTCGGTCGCGCCGCCAAAGCGACCCCGCCGCCTGCCAGCACCACCAAGCCGGTCGACACCAACACCATGGTGCGCCGCGATAATTTCTGGTCGGGGTTGCGCTGCGCCAGCCACGCCAAGCCGATGCCGACCCCGTACAGCACCACCAGCGGCGCCGACATCAGCGTTTGGTTGATCGGATCGGGAGTCGGCGTCAGCACCGCGCCCAAAATAAAGGCGATCACCACCCAATAGCGGTAAAACTTGAGCAGCCCACTGGGGGTCACCAGCCCCAACACAGCAAGAACATACATGAAAAGCGGAAGTTCAAACACGGCCCCAAACGCCAGCAGCATCACGGTGGAAAACGACACGGTGCTGGCTAGCGTCGGTTCCAAGGTCAAGCCCGGGGCCTCGACGGTCAATTTAATCAAGAAATCCGTCATGAACGGCAGGACTACCAGATAGCAAAACGCCGCGCCCAGCACGAAACAGGCAACGGTGCCGCTCAACACTGGGATCATCAAGCGTTTTTCTTTATCGAACAGGCCAGGGGCGACAAACGCCCACACTTGGTAGAACACCCACGGGCTGGCCAAGAAGATGCCGCCGACTAGCGACAGCTTCATGTAGACTTCAATACTTTCAGTAATTTGAAGGGCTTTAATCGCGTACAGATTGTTGTCGGCCAGCGCATTGCGCACCGGCGCCGACAGCCAAGCGTATAGCTCGACGTGAAAGGCCCATGCCACGAAAAACGCCAAGGCAACGCCGATTGAGGCCCGCAGCACCCGCGAGCGCAGCTCGATCAGGTGATCGCGAAACGTCATGGCGCCGTGGTCTGGCGTGGCCTGCGGTGGTTCGATCGTCATCCCTGGGTAGACGCTGGCGGGTCAGTAGACGGGGCGATATCCGGCCTAGGTGCTGGCGGTCCGTCAGCTGCAGCTTGGCTGGCGAGCGCCAGTGGCGGCGGCTGAGCGCTAGAAGGCAGTGGCGGCGGCAGATCGCCAAGGCGATGAGGATCGCTGGCGACCGTCCCTGGCGGTGAACGTCCCATGCTCAGTGACGCCCCCCACGGGCGGGCACCGGCCACGGCGGTCAAGCCCGGTCGATTGAAGGTCGGCGCGGGGGCCACGGCCGGTTCAGCGGGTGCTACCGGACTGGGAATCAATGGAATCGAGCGGTTATGGGCATCGTCGGTGAGGCGCGACACCGCTTGCTCGCCGACCGAATCGCTACCCTGAGCGTCCAGCGCGGCCGGGCGCCGCGGCACTACCGCGATCGTCTCGCCCTCGGCGGCGACGCGCGGTGGCGGTCGGCTCGGTGGTGCCGCCCCGGTGCCGTGCAGATCGGTCTCAGCACGCAATTCAGCCGCTTGCTCATGGGCCAGATCGGTGACGTCTTTGGTGACGGCCTCGACCTCGCGCGACAATTCTTCCATGCTTTGGCGCAGTTCGTGCTGAGCCAGATTGGCGGCACGGCGTAAATCGCGCACCCCACCGCCCACCGTTTTGATAACTTGCGGCAGCTTGTCTGGCCCAACAAACAGCAACAAAATCAACAGAATGACGATAAGTTCAGGTCCGCCGATGCCAAACACGGGTCCGCCTCCCCAATCGCTTCAGGGGTATCGCTGGTCGGCCGGCTGCCTAAGGCGCCCCAGCACCAATCGGGCCTGTGCCCGCAGAACGCGATCGATCCGCTACAGGTAACGAAGCGGCGCGTCGGCTCAATAGCCGCAAGCTCAGAGACCCACCAAGCCAGCAATGAGCCAAGGTGCAAAATCTACTTGATTTTGCACGGGCCCTCAACCCGACGACCCTGGCCCAGGTCGGAGCGGCGAGTCGGCTCACTAGCCGCGAGCTTAGCGACCCACTAAGCAAGCTGCGGCGAGTCGGCTCACTAGCCGCGAGCTTAGCGACCCACTAAGCAAGCTGCGGCGAGTCGGCTCACTAGCCGCGAGCTTAGCGACCCACTAAGCAAGCTGCGGCGAGTCGGCTCACTAGCCGCGAGCTT
>SHZD01000099.1 GCA_009692465.1 Myxococcales bacterium | reverse complement strand
ACTTGCGCGGCTGGCATGTGCGTCCAGGGCGTCAAGTCGAGCTGCGACGACTCCAATGTGTGCACCGACGATGCTTGCGATGCGGCCAAAGGTTGCCAAAAGACCAATAATACTGCCAGTTGTACTGATAACAGCGTATGTACCGTCAGCGATGTTTGCAAAAACGCTGCATGTCTGCCCGGCGCCACCACAGTATGCGATGACGCCAACCCCTGCACGGTCGATTCTTGTGATGCGGCCAGTGGTTGCATTGTTGCCAATACCAGCGATGGCACCAGTTGCAAGCAGCCCAGTTGCAGTCCGGACGGCAATTTTGACAAGGGCTCGCTGTGCAAGACCGGAGTCTGCTTGCCGATCGAGGCTTCAGCATCGTGCGACGACAAAAATCCGTGCACCGACGACAAGTGCACCCCAAGCGGCGGTTGTGGCTACACCAACAACTTGGCCGTGTGCGACGATGGCAACAAGTGCAGTGCGATCGACCAGTGCACTGGCGGCGGCTGCATACCCGGCCAAGCCGTCGTGTGCGACGACAAGAACCCGTGCAGTGACGACAAGTGCGATCCTAAGACCGGTTGTATTGCCAGCAACAACACTTTGCCGTGCGACGACGGCAGCGTGTGCAGCAAGGCCGACAAATGCGCAGAAGGCGCCTGTTCACCGGGCAAGGCGATCGAGTGCGACGACAAGAATGCTTGCACCGACGAGTTCTGCGACGGCGTCAAGGGGTGCACGTACAACTTCAATACCAAACCGTGCGACGACGAAAATGCCTGCACCGACGCCGACACCTGCGACGGCAATGCCGCCTGCAAGGGCAGCCTGACCGGTAAAGACTGCAGCGACGCCAACCCTTGCACCATCGACAGTTGCGACACCACCGGCGGCTGCGTGCACAAAAACGCCGCAGACGGCGCGGCCTGCAGCAGCGGCCTGTGTGGGATTGATGGCTTTGTTGGCGCGGCAATCTGTGCAACGGGCAAATGCGGAACTGCGCCAGCGGCGAAAGGTTGCGACGACAAGAACCCCTGCACGACCGACTTGTGCAGCCCGATCGGCGGTTGCTCCAGCGTGCCCAACACCGCAGGCTGCGACGACGGCAACGCATGCACCAAGAACGACATCTGCGGCAACAGCACTTGCAACGGCGAGAACACGGTGTGTGGCGACAATAACCCTTGCACGGAGGATAGTTGCGACGGCAAGGTCGGTTGCGTGTTCGCGGCTAACAAGGCCGTGTGCGACGATGCCAATGCCTGTACCACCGCCGACATCTGCGCGGCGAGCAAGTGTACGGGCGGCGCGGCGCCGGACTGCGACGACAAGAATGGGTGCACCATCGACAAATGCGACCCGTTCAAAGGCTGCGTGAACCAGAGCACCACCGACGGCTGCGACGACAAGAACGCCTGCACCAGCGGCGACGTCTGTGGCGGCGGCGCCTGCAGCGGTTCAACCAAAGTAACCTGTGACGACAAAAATGTTTGCACCACGGATAGTTGCGACCAAGCTAAGGGCTGTGGATTTGCCCCGAACACGGCTCTGTGTGACGACGGCAATTTGTGCACGGATCTGGACAAGTGCGCCAATGCGGCGTGCCAGGGTGCAATCGTCAAGTGCGACGACAAGAATGGATGCACCACTGATACTTGCGATGCTACGTCAGGGTGCGTGTTCACCAATACCACCGCTCCGTGTGACGACGGCAACGCCTGCACCACAGCCGATGGGTGCAAGAACAGCGCCTGCGTTGGCGGTCCGGCGCCGGATTGTGACGACAAGAAAATTTGCACGGCTGACAGTTGTGATTCCCTCAAGGGCTGCGTCAACGCCAACACCACCCAGCCGTGTGACGACGGCACGTTGTGCACCCAAGGCGACGTCTGCGCGCTGGGCGCCTGCAAACCGGGAGCCACGGTCAGTTGCGACGACAATAACCTGTGCACAGACGATAGTTGCGAAGCGGCGACCGGTTGCAAGAAAGTCTTCAATCAGAAGCCGTGCGACGATGGCAATGCTTGCAACAGCGCAGATTCATGCAAGAACGGCGTCTGCGCGGGAATCGGCGGTAAGGACTGCAACGACGGCAATCCGTGCACCACCGATTCGTGTGACGCAAACGGTGGCTGCACCAAAGTGAACTTGACCAACGGCGCGGCGTGCAGCGCGAGTGGCTGCGCGGGCGGCAGCTTCCAGAACGCAGCGACCTGCAATTCGGGGGTGTGCAGCGCTTTGCCGCAGGTCACCAGCTGCGACGACAAGAACCCGTGCACCACGGACTTCTGCGATGACATCAAAGGCTGCAAAAGCGTAGTGAACACGGCTGGTTGTACCGACGGCAACGCCTGTACCAAAAGCGACATTTGCTCGGGCGGCGCTTGTGCTGGTGTGACGGTCACTTGCAATGACGGCAATCCGTGCACCGATGATTTCTGTGATTCGCTCGCGGGTTGTGAATTCACTAATAACTTCGCAACTTGCGACGACAACAGCCTGTGCACGACCAACGACAAGTGCGCTGCTGGAGCGTGCAAGGGCGGCATCGCCCCCAACTGTGACGACAACAAGCCGTGCACCGATGACGGCTGCGACGCGATTAAAGGTTGCACCCACGCCAACAACACTGCCAATTGCGACGACGCCAATGCCTGCACCACGGCAGACAAGTGCAGCGTGGGCGGTTGCATCGGTGGCGCGGCGCCCAATTGCGACGACAAGAACCCGTGCACCAACGACGCTTGCGACAAGGCCATCGGTTGCACGTCGGTCGGCAACACCGCCCCGTGTGACGATCTGAACGCCTGCACGACGGCTGACACCTGCGCCGCCAGCGCCTGCAAAGGTGGTGTCGCTCCGAATTGCGATGACAAGGAAGCCTGCACCACCGATACCTGTGACAAAGTAAAGGGTTGCGTGGCTACGGCTGTGGCCGACAACACCAAGTGCGCTGGTGCTAATTGCGCGACTTTGATTTTCCAGCCACAGTCCCTGTGCGCCGTCGGCAAGTGCGTCAAGCCAGCGACGCAGAACTGCGACGACAGCTTGGAGTGCAGTGTCGACACCTGCAGCGCGGTCAGCGGTTGTGCCCAAGTCAACAAGAGTTTTGGCACCGCTTGTACCAACGCCGCGGTTACCTATCCCTTCTGCATCAACAGTCTCTGTACTGGTGTCGAAAAGGTGAGCGCACAAGTCAGTGGCAGTGCAGTACAATTTGGCTCGCTAACCGGCATCGACCGCGTCGCCAGCGGTAAGATCAATGCCGGTGGCATCGACACCAGCTTGAACAACAACAACTCACGCAACGGCATCGTCGCCAACGTGGTCGAAGCACCCAATCTCGGGTTGCAGTCCAATTCCAGTTTGGGCGTGCAAGGTTCTGGAATCAATGACGTACGCGGTCGCCTGGCCGTTGGCGGCACTTCGCCTGGCGACAACGGCGCCTACGCCATGATTGTCAATCCGGCGACCGGGTTTTGGGCCCAGGCCAGCGGTCCGAATGTGACGTCCTTAGAGCGTGGCCTGCGGGCCGTTGATATGTATGTGCCGACGGTCGGATCGGAAACGTATGTTAGTGGCGGTTCGGCGGAGACAGGCACCCCGAGCGACTCCACCACCAATCAGATCGCCCGCATGACTTGGAATGGAACGGCGTGGTCAGCGATGTCGCGCATGACGGTGTCCCTGTCAAAAGCGACATGCGCCGTGCAGTTGTTCAATGTCTCTGACGTCTATGCCGCTTCTGCGACTGCCGTATTCTTGGTCGGCAACTACCAAGCGGGCAGTGTCAACAGGACTGGCGTGGCGTTTTGGGATGGCAACACCACAACCACTTGCGGGTCGACCCAAGGCCAAAGTGGCGTTGCGCACATCGATGCCGCCGTGGTGTCGTCGCTGGGTGTGACCATCAACACCAGCACGGTACCGGGCATAGGCAACTTCCGAGCGGTTCATGGCTCCAGCGCCACCAATCTACTGGTCGGCGGCGCCGCTGGCACCTTGTTCGGTTTCGACGGCAGCAAATGGACCCAAATGACGCCCAATTACACCGGCATCCCGGTCGTCTGGAGCAACCAGTTTGACGTTCGGGGCTTGTGGGTCACCGCCAGCGATGGTTGGGTCACCGGTACTGAGGATGTGGTCAATGGCAAGACGACGTGCCGCCGCCTGTTCCTCTTGCACGGCACCGTCAAGACTGGGGTTTGGACCTGGGACAAGCAGATTGTCAGCACAAACAATGACTTGGCCGTCTGCGCGGACACCGGCGACTCTGTTCTTGGTTATATGCAAACCAACCGGATGTGGTTCGATGCCGTTAACGGTGCCGTGTATGTGGTCGGCAGCCGCGGAGCCAACAATCAGGGGCAGCCGACGGTCAATAATCCGAGCCGTCAGTTCGAGTTGGTGGTGCGGGTCAAGACTAAGGGCTAGTGAAAAAATAACGCGATCGATCCGCGACTGGAACGGAGCGTCGAGTCGGCTTGCAAAGCCGCGAGTTAGCGACCCACCAAGCAAGCAATGGGCGTTGTGCAAAATCGACTTGATTTTGCACGAGCCCTAAGTAGGGGCCACCGCTCAAAGCAGTCCGGTCGCTACTGGACCAAGTCGGGATAACTGACGACCAGGGCCTTGTTTGGCGCTACCTTGGCTGCATCCAAAGTGGCGACAGTGCCATCGGGCCAGCGCACTTTGAGCACGAATTCGCAGCCCAACTGCCCCAGCCCAAAGTGCAGCGTGCGCCCATCCATGGAATCGTGCATCCCGCGACTGGCCTTCACTTCGCGGGTTTGCACCGTCCCACTGGCAAACGCGAGCGTCACACGGGCACCGATGGCGCTGCGATTGACCTTGATACCGTCGCCCAGCAATCGCAACTGGAGCCACGGCAGCTTGCTGCCCACATCGTTGCGGAACAAGAAATTCGGGCGACCGCCTCCGGTATCGCGGCCGCCAACCAGCAAATCGAGGTCGCCGTCGCCGTCGATGTCGGACCAGCCGTGGTTTTGGGCGTTTTTCATACCGAGCAAATCCTTGCAATAGCCTCCACTCGCACAGTTTTCGGTTTTCACTGTGCATTGCAGGTCGGTGGCGCACGGCGTCCGACAGGCTTTGGCGAGGCACTTTTCGCCATTGGTCAGGCATTCGCTGTCTTGCACGCAAGCAGCGTGTGAGGCACTTGGCTTGCTGTTTAAGGCGTTGATTCCGCTGACCGGTCCGACACTGGCCAGCGAACCGTCTGGCTGTTGATGAAGCAGGCCGAACCAGGCCTTTTGGTCGATTCCCGTGTAGCCGCCCTCGTATTTCTTGTCGCGCGATAGCGAAGCGTCTAAGCGGCCATCGTTGTCAAAATCAACAAGCCCAGCGTCGACATCACCTTCATTGAACGGCAGTTTGCGCGCCCCTCCTTCGCTGACAAACACAATTTTGCCGTCTTTGACCGTGTTAATGAGTAGTTGCGTCGGGTCTGACCACTTGCGGTTGTAATCGCTGGCGACCGGGTGACTGATTGCGCTTAGCAACACGTCCAAGCGGCCATCGCCGTTGAAGTCCCCGCAATCCAAGCCGAAGCCATTGTTGCCGATGTAGCCAACGGCTGTAGGGTTGGGTTCGTCACCGCTGACCATGCCAGACTTTTCTAGCCAAGAGTTGCCGGTCTTTTGATAAGCAAACCCCACACTTTCCGCAACTTCTGTGAAGTGCGCTGTGCCATCGTTGTTGTACAGCGCATTGTGGCCGCCTAAAATGCTGACGCCGTAGTTGCTGACAATCACGTCCATATCGCCGTCGTTGTCGTAGTCACAGGCGACGGTACCGTTGGTCGGTTGGGCGGGGTTGAAACCAAGCCAGTCGCTGTGAGCTACAAAGGTGCCGTCACCGTTGCCGATCAACAGGACGTTGGCAACGGCGTATGACGTGTGGCCCATGCCGATGAACAGGTCGAGATTGGCGTCGCCATTGAAATCAGCAAAAACGGCGTTGCCCGCCACTGCCGGCAGTTTTTCCACGCCGCTAGCTGATTTAGGGGCGAAGTGGCCCTGACCATCGTTGAGCAGAATCTGGTGGGTTTTGCCTGGCAATTGTACGTCCAAACCGGCGAGGCAATCCTCATCGCCGTCGTTATCGACATCGCCAAAAGCGAACCAACCGGCAGGTACGTAGCGCAAGCCACTGGCATCTGAGAAGTGCTCAAAAGTACCGTCGCCTTTATTGCGAAATATCAGATGCTCAAATGGAATGCCTGCTTGCGGGTTGGGATACAAGCTGTGGCTAACAATGTCGTCCTTGCCATCGCCATCGAGGTCGATAAAGCCTAGGCGGCTGTGGTCGTTGATTGGCACAGCAGTTGCGCTGCCGTACACCACGTTGGCAGCCCGAATTCCGCTGGCGACCGAAATATCGACAAAGAATCCTTCACCAAGCGACTGAACCGTGGTCGTCGGGCAAAGTGGTTTGCTGGCATCCACATGAGTGCTGGAATCCGCCGCGTCTGGGCCAGCGCTACTATCTGCGGCGATGTCGGCGCTCGCTGCCGCGTCGGCTATGGCGCTCGAGTCCAACGAGTCGGCGGCTGGCTGACTCGAATTACCGGTTGAGCCAACGCCGCAAGCAGACAGGCAAACAGCAAATGCGAGGCTATACTCGATCGCCCAAGTCCGGCACCATGTGCCGGATCGGCGATCTCGTGCTTGCTGGGTGGGTCGCCAAGCTCGCGTCTGCTGTGCAACCGACTCGCGGCTCCGATCCAAGGTTGGTCTCGAAATTGGGAGACTGCGTATAGTTCTATAGATAATTCGCTGGACTGACACGGTTGGCTCCTTCCACACTGGAGTCGAAGACGGTGGCTGGGCAATCACCGCCGAATCTTGTTGAGACCGTCGAGCGCCGCCACCTTGTACGCCTCCGCCAAGGTCGGGTAATTAAACACTGTATCGCGAAAGTACTCGATGGTGGCACCCAAACTCAGTACTGCTTGGCCAATGTGAATAATTTCTGCTGCCTGGTCGCCAAGGACATGAACACCTAGCAATTTCAGACTTTTGGGGTCAAAAAGCAGCTTGCACACGCCAATCTGGTCGCCGATCATTTGGGCTTTGGCCAGTTCTTCAAAGCGGGCGATGCCGACTTCATAGGGGATGCGCCCGGCGGTCAGTTCCTGTTCATTTTTGCCGACCATCGAAAGCTCAGGAATCGTGTAAATCCCGTAAGGTAGCAAGCCCATCGCCAGCGGACTCGGCATGCCAAACATGTGGCAACTAGCCAAGCGGCCTTGCTCCATCGAAGCCGAAGCCAGCGACGGAAAGCCGATCACGTCACCGGCGGCATAGATGTGTGGCACCGCCGTTTGCAAGAACTCGTTGACCGCAATCCGGCCGCGGGCATCACAAGTCAGACCCGCCGCGTCCAGGCCCAGGCGATCCGCATTACCTTGACGACCCACGGAATACAGCAGCGCGTCCGCTTGCACGGTTTTGCCGCTGTCCAGTTCGGCGATCACTTGGTCTTCAGCGCGCACAGAGACGACTTTTTCTCCCAGCCGAAAGGTCACACCGTGGCGCCGCATGTGGTAAGTGAGGGCTTCAACCAGTTCTTGGTCGACGAAATCCAAAAAAGTCTTGCGGCCCTCGATAATCGTGACCTCACCGCCTAAAGCTGTCAGCATGCAAGCGTATTCAAGGCCAATCACCCCGGCGCCGACCACAATCAGATGGCGAGGAATTTCAGCGACCTTCGCCAGCTGATCCGAGTTAAACACCCGCTGGCCGTCGATGGGAATTTCCGGTGGATGGGCCGGCCGCGTACCGCACGCCACCAAAACACGGTCGCCATGGACGCGGATTTTGCCCTTGCTACCTTCGACGTCAAGGGTGTTGGCGTCGACGAAGTTGGCGAGACCGTGAACAATTTCAATACCATTGCGCTGCAGTTGCGAACGCACGACTTCGACTTCGTGCTGCAAGACCGGGCGAACTCGCTTGGCAAGATCGGCGACGGAAATTTGGTCCTTGACGCGGTAGTGCTTGCCGTAGAACTGGCGTTGGCGAAAACCACTCAAGTACAGCACTGCCTCACGCAGCGTTTTGCTCGGAATTGTGCCCGTGTGCAGCGAAACGCCGCCAATCCGGTCGTGGTGGTCGATCACGCACACTTTTTTGCCGAGCTTGGCGGCGCAAATCGCGCCTTTTTGACCGGCGGGGCCGCTGCCTATCACGACCAGATCGTAGTTGCGTCGTTCCATCGGTACTCGCCTCCAGTGGCGGAAGTGCGTCTAGGCTATTGCTTTTATGACAGGTCTACGGCCTCAGCTTTGAGCTTGCGGTGGCGGGCGATTCTTGTCCAGCCGCATTGCGTGACCCCTTAGTGCATTTTGGAAAAACCTTTTCAAACCACACACATCTCCGGCACCGCTAGATGCTCAGGTTGTGGACGCCGATTCTGCCCGAGCATTACGCGGCGTCAACACACGCTGGCAATTTCCAGCTGGCGACGGCCATTGGCAATCTGAACCGCAACGACGTCATCCGCCATGCAGCCAACCAACGCCCGACCGACCGGCGTAGCGATACCCACCACATCGATGTAGCTGTCCTGCCAAGCGACGCGTTCGCCAATCGCCAAAGGCAGCAAAAAATAAGTCGTTGTGCGGCCTTGGCTCATCGCTTCAACGAGAGCGAATGGCCCTCCACGCCTGAGCGCAGTGTCCGGCACCTCCAAAAAGTGCAGTGTTGTGAGCAATTCACGCAACTGCACGACACGGGCATTTTGGCCGGCGCACAAGTAACTCTGCTCCAGTGCCCGGGTGTCGTACTTGTCTTCTGCGCGGGCCTCGTCCCCAGTGGCGCCGTCGTACGCATCTGCCGCCGCCGCGTGGATGGCCGCAAGACGCTGCTCGATCGTCACAGTCAACCACTGCACCAGAGCCCGCTTCAGCGCAAGCCCGGATGTGGCCGGTAGAGTCGTCTGTGATTCAGACAGCGGATCAGGTTTGGGTGTCAGCAGCGGATCAGCCAAGGGGTCCTCCAAGCGATCAGGTCACCAAAACAGCAACGACGACAAGCAGATGTATAAATTTGCAAAGAGAAGTCGCAATCGCGACGACCTTGTGACCCGACAAGATTGAACCCGCCCAAGCGAGCAAGCTGAAATATAAGGGTTTCAGTCGAAGTGCCCGACCGGCTGACCGCCAAGTGCGCCAACGCGGCTTCCAAGCAAGCGTAGTGTGGACCATGCCTGATGCGTCGCCAAGCTGGCGCAAGCCAGCAAGAGCCGGTAATTTAGCGCCTAGGGCACCGCGATGCCCGGTTGTGAGTGCGCTTGAAGCTCCTGATTATGTTGATGTTGACGCTGGCGATTAAGGCTGCGCCAAAAGAGCCAATTCCGATTGAAAACAATGGTGCATTTGGGGTTGCCGACCCGAGCGGCAAAGTACTGGTACCGCCCAAATATGCGTCAGTCGGTCTATTTTCAGAGGGAATTGCGCCCTATTCAAGCCGCAGCGAGGATGGAGCAGTCACCGCTGGCTTTCTAGACCGCAAGGGCAAGCCCATCGGCAAAGTCGTTTTTGAAGTCACCCGCGAGGTGCATCAAGGCCGTGCCGCAGTGCGAACAGGTGGCCTGTGGGGCTACGTTGACGCCAAAGTCAAAGTGGTGATTGCCGCGAAATTCGAGCGGGCGCAACCGTTTGCTGACGCTCGCGCCTGGGTGGACCTTGGCAGCAATAAGTCGGCCATTATTGACCCTATGGGCAAGGTTGTTTTCACCCTCGACGACTACATGACCAACGATCCCAGTCGGTTTAGCGAGGGATTGTTGGTGCTGGTGACCAAGGCCAAGTCCACGGCCGTTGCAGTGGATGTCACCGGCAAAGTCGTTTTCGAATATCCGACCCGCGGCGCCAATGCTTTCTCGCAGGGGTTATCGTGTTTCCGGGACGCCAACGACCGCTGGGGCTTTGTCGATAAGGCTGGCAAAGTGGTCATTGAACCGACTTTTGCCTTCGTGAACTTGTTCTCCGATGGCCTTGCCGCCGCTGAGCAAGATGGGCGCTGGGGCTTTATTGACCGGACCGGCGAGTGGGCCGTGCAACCCATGTTTGCGGATGCAGACCCGTTTTCTGAGGGTCTGGCCCGCATCAGGGTCGGCAGGCTGTACGGCTATGTGGATAAAGATGGGCGTACAGTCATTTCGCCGATTTGGGAGGATGCCGAGCACGCAAGTAGCCGATTTCACCGCGGAATGGCCGTAGTTGGCACTCGCGTCGACGGTGTATTGCAGCGGGGTTGGATCGACAGTGCCGGCCAGCCAGTTTGGGTGCCGTGGCCGCAATGAGGCACCGGGCAATGGTTAGCGGCGCAACTCTCTAAGGGCTCGTGAAAAAATAACTCGGTCGATCCGCGATTGGAACGGAGCGTGCAGGCGGCTTGCAAAGCCGCGAGTTAGCGACCCACCAAGCGAGCAATGGGCCGGGGTGCAAAATCGACTTGATTTTGCACGGGCCCTAAGGCTGGGCAGCATCGGGATATTTGGCTAAAATTGGCAATAGCGCGGTGTAGCTGACAACCGCCGTGCTGCCCATCTTGCCGCCGTGGGGCCCGATAATGAACAGGGCGGCGTTGGCGATTCCGGCGGCTTGATAAGCCCCAATATCGGTAATGGCGTTGCCATGTCCAGCGCGAATCGTGGTCCCAAAGGTAGTTACTAAGTCCTTTAGCACTGCAGATTTAAAGGCTTGAACGCCTTGCTCGGAAGGCACCACATTGCGGGCATCGTCGGTCAAGCGCACGACTCCAGCAGGCAAATTGTGGGTGTTCAACCAATGGCGGGTATAGCGATTGTAGATTTGCGGCCGACCCGTCAAGTAAATCACACGATAGCCCTTGGTCGCCCAACTGCGAATCGCCTCGTCGCCATTAGCGTACATAGTCGCGCTTCTGTGAGCCACAACGTCTTTGAACAACTCCCAGTCGCTGGTCGTAAGCGTGCCATCCACATCACTAATGACCACTTGCACGCCTTTGGGCCACACCGCGAAAGTGCCGTCCGCGCTGGATAAGTCGCCACGCACGACCATGCGGACTCGGTAATCGCCGGGTGCCAAATGGGTCGGCAGGTCGAACAAGATGACGCCATCGCCATCGGTGATCTTGGTAGCGACCAGCTGCCAGCCGGGGCACGTTTGTAAGTAAAGTTCGACAGACTCGTCTTCCAAGTCCTTGTCGATAGTGCCATATGTAAACCTTCCGCGCAGTTGTGCGGCCGCGCCGGGCAGGGCGATAACGTCGCGAATGCGGTGCTGTGGTGCGCCCGCGGCGGTGGCCAACGGCGATTTGGTGGTGTGACGCCAGCTCGATTTGGCGGGGGCAGGGTAGTTCGCGGCGCAATGGCCGCCCGTAATTTGGCCGTCCTTACTTGAGGTTGGCATTGCCGGTGTCGGCAAGGTTGACGTCGAGTCGGCGCTTAAAGGCGCAGTTGCCGCGTTCGAATCGGCAGTGTCGAAGGTGGCACAGGCCCAGAGCCAGACGGTGACAATGGGGACCTGTCGGCGTTTCATCGAAAAGCACCCGCCACGCAAAGGACTGCGGCTGCCGCCTAGTTTACGGACGAGTCAGGCAGGCCGCAACCGAGAACTGGGCCGAAAACGATTCCAATTTGACGGTTACAGCAGTTGTCAGTGCCAAGGTTGACTCGCTCGATACGCTCTAGGTACGGTTGTTTTGGTCAGACACGCCCATTGATGGCCACCTCATTCGAGGCAACACTGTCACATTCGCGCCGGTTTTCGATTCGGTGCGCCGTTAGCTCCGGCCTTGCTCAATGGACTGATTCCATGGCGCTCGCTCAGTGGTTGTTGGCTTCTCGATTGGGCTGGACGCTACCGGGGTGACCGATCACGATGCGCCGTCCGAGCGCAATGTGCGGTGTGTGAGGTAGGAACTGTTGAAACTGCAGATTAATGTTTAGAGGATTTGCCAAACACTGAATCTACGCGGTGACTTCCGCGGTCTCGCGTCTACCAAATCACCGACTCCACCGAAGTCAGCACGCCGCTGGAACCTGCGCCGCCGACCGCAAAAATCCGGCCGGATTCGACGCACATGCCAAACAAGTAGCGGGCTGTCCCCAAGCTGATACCGGCGTTGAAGTTCTTGAAGCCGGGCGCGGGCGAACAAGGTCCACCGGGTCCACACAATTGGCCCGATACGCCGCCGGTGCTGGCTGCGCCACTTTCACCGCCGAACGCGAATACCTGATTGGCCGCAGCGATGACCCCGTAACCACTGCGGTTCTTGAAAGTTTGCGTCAGTGAGGTCCACGCACCTAGCGTGCCGCCGGCCAGCACTTTAGCTCCCTCGACGACGTTGCTGAAGCTGCTGGTGGTGGCGCCGGAGCCGGCGTAGACCCAAGCCTCAGTGCTCGCGTTCAACCGTGTTGTGACCGTGCGGTCCACGGTTACGCCGCCTAGCTGCCAGCGACCTGCGGACAGAGCGGGGCTGCCGGTCTGCCATGTCGTCACGCTGACTTTGCCCGATGACGCAAGCGTTACTCCCAGACGCACCACAGCGGTGACCAAGGCGTTGCCCGCGGACTTGCCACCAATCGCATACAAGTGAAACAGGCCTGCAGTAGATGGATCGCGGGCCACCGTCACCGCATGGCCTTCGCGCACTTGTGGCAAAGAGTCGACTGTGGACCACGTCGACACGTCGCCTAATTGCCGCGGTGAGTCCGGAGTCACCTGAGGAGGCAGGCCCTGATCGACAAAAGAGGTCAATGACGACGCGACCGTAGCGATAGCCACTGTTTGGGCGGCGTTGTCGCCAGCCTTTAGCGTTCTGTAGACCACATACGCGCTGGCATTGGCAACGGCAGTCCAACTGAGCGTCGGCTGCAAGGCCAAGCCCTTAGGCACGCTAATTTGCACCGGCTCCGAGGGCAGGGTCAGGCCGCTCGGGTTGTCCGTTGCATTGGCGTTGATCACTGCCGCAACGCGCCATGTCCACAGGCCTTCGCCAAGGCCGCTGCCGACCTGAATGTCAAAACCTGAAATTTGCGGCGCGTCCAGCGGATCAAGGATGTGCGCGCGGTACGCCTTGTCATTGGCCGCGACGCCCGAATTGCCGCCGATGACGAAAAGGCTGCGGCCGACGACGGCAGCGGCGTGCAACGTCAGCTTGGAGGGCAGGGCGACCGGCAGGTTGCGAAAATTGCTTAGATTTCCATGGTTATCGACCTGAGCGGCCTCGATGGTGGCCAGCGCGCCGCTACTTGCGCCCGTATCGCCGCCGATGGCGTACAGGTAGCGTGCTACCGCTGATGCTCGGCCGGAAACCAGCGCAAGGCCGCGCCGTCCCTGCAAAAGTTTGCTGGGGCTGGTAGCAAAATTGGTCAAGTTCTCCGATGGCGACGTCACGCCCAAGGCCGAGAAATCGCTATACGCCCCATCGGGATTGGTGGCGCGAACGACGCAGGCCATGCCCGCGCTCAATGCGGCCGGGGTGGTCACATTGAGCTCGCTTGTGCTGATCACCGCGGTCGTCAAGTTGTGGGCGCTGGCAGCGCCGTTGCTATCGACGCAGGCCAGCGAAACCTTGCATCCGCTGGCAAAGGCGCTGCCGAGCACGGAGAGCACAATGCCGCCCGTCGGTACGCTGCCGGGGGCCAGCGTGTCGATCGTGGGTGGCGAGTCCTGAGTGACGGTGAGCCCTTTGGTGAGCACTCCAACACTGGAATCCGGATTGATGGCGACGACATCCCAACTGCCGACCGCCAAGCTGGCCGGCACCAGTAGGGTGGTCAGGCCGCCGTTAACAAAGCCAACGCTGGTCGCCCTGACTACGGTTTTGCCATCGGCGCTGCGTAAGTACACCGCAACACCGTTTTGGAGCGTTACTTTGCCCGTTGGCGCTGGGTTGCTGGCCTTGAGCGCAATCGCCGTCGCTGACCCCGCCTTGGCAAACGGCGGGTCGATGGCCGTCAATGCGACATTGACCGTTGCCGTGACAGTGAACGCCGCGGTCAAAGTGACGGTACACACGAAGTTGTCCAGCAAAATCAGATCCCACGCGCCGACAGCCAAGTTCGCTGGAATATCGACTACCAGTGTTTGCGGACTGTTGGCATTGTATAGAAACGTCACCGCGGTAGGCTTAGTTGTCGTGCCAGACGGCCGAATACTCAGTGCCGTCGGCTTGCCGGTCGTGACGCCGTTGCCAAGACCGCTGACCCAGACTTTGACCGGTAGCGCCAGCGGTTGCCAAATCACAGGAGGGTCGGCAAACAGCAAAATCGGCTTGGGTTTAAGTTCAACCGCGTTGAGCTTGGTGGTGCCGCAGTTGAGACCATTCGACACCGAGACGCTGTAGAATCCGGCCGCAGTCCCAACAAACACCGCCTGTATCGACGAACCGCTGTTGAACGCCACGCTAGTTGCTTTGGTGGTGCCGAGGCTGACTTGGGTGCCCGGCGCAAAATTGGTTCCGGTAATGTCCAAGGTTATGGTGCCTTCGCAGATCGGCGTCGGGGCCACAGTGCTGATTGTTGGCGGCGAGGTTACGCTGTAACTGACCTTGACCGGACAGTCTTTACCTACCAGCGATGGGTTGGAGACCGTCAACACGTAGTCGCCCTTCGCAAACGCCGACATTTTTACGGTCATGGTGGTGCAGCGCTGCGCCACGCCAAAGGCAACCGTCTCGCAACCGTCGATGGACTGCACAGTTAGTGGAGAATTAGCCATAAATACAGACGGTTTTGCACCATCCAACACCACAAAGCCGCTACCGCTAATGGTTATGGAATTGGGCACAGCGCCTTCACAGGCTGTTGACGCCGGCAGCACGGCTGAAATCGCCAAGTTGTCGCACACGCTAAACTTGCTGCAGTCAATCAAACAGTTATCGGTGTTGCTCAAGTTGCCGTCGTCGCAGGCTTCTTTGGTCGGATTGACTTTGCCATCGCCGCAGACGTTGGGCTTGCAGGTGGCCAAGCAGGCGTCGCTGTCCAGCAAGTTGCCGTCGTCGCATTTTTCGCCGCCGGACAGGACAAAGCCGTCCCCGCACACGTTTTTCTTGCAAACTGGGGTGCATTTATCCGCGCCAGACAAGTTGGCGTCGTCACACTGTTCTTGGCCGACCCATATAAAACCATCGCCGCACGTCGCCAGTTGACACGAACCCAAGCAACCGTCGCTGTCGCTGGCATTGCCATCGTCGCAGGCCTCGCCAAAATCGACCACAGCGTTGCCACACGATTCGGCGACGCAGGCCGCTGAACAGCCATCGCCTGCAGAGCTATTGCCGTCATCACAACTCTCGTTGCCGGCGTGCAAATGGCCATCGCCACAGGCTGCTACTTGGCAAGTATTGAGGCAGTTATCGGTGTTGGCTGCGTTGCCGTCGTCGCATTGTTCGCCGATTTCGACTTTGCCGTTGCCGCACGAGGGCAGGGCGCAGGCGTTGCTACAGCCGTCCTTGTCGGCCAGATTGCCGTCGTCGCAGGCTTCTTTGCCCAGCCACACTTTGCCGTCGCCGCACACGTTGGCCTTGCAGGTGGTCAAACAGCCGTCAGTGTCGGCGCCGTTACCATCGTCACACACTTCTGTGGCGCCCGCCGCGCCGCTAACAAAGCCGTCGCCGCAAAACGCTTTTTGGCAAGTCGCGCTGCAGGCGTCCAAATTGCTGGCATTGCCGTCGTCGCAGGCTTCGCCGATTTGCAACTTGCCGTCGCCACACGACTCTGAGGCGCATACGCTGGTGCAGCCGTCGCTGTCGCTGGCGTTGCCGTCGTCGCAGCCTTCAATGCCCGACCACAACTTGCCGTCGCCGCAGCTGTTTGGCTTGCAAGACGTCAGGCAACTGTCATTGTCGCTCGCGTTGCCATCGTCGCATGCTTCGGTAGCACCGCCGGACAATTGCACGGTACCGTCACCGCATTTGGCCTTTATACACAGCGTGGTGCAGCCGTCTTGGCTCGACAAATTGCCGTCGTCGCAGGCCTCGGTGGCTTGGACAATGCCGTCGCCGCAGGTCGCCAACGCGCAGGCCGAAGTGCAGCCATCACTGTCGTCGTTGTTGCCGTCGTCACACGCTTCGCCGGTGGCTTGAACCACAGCATCACCACACTTGGCGACGACACAGGTGTTCAAGCACATGTCGTTGTTGGCTTTATTGCCATCATCGCAAGCCTCGCCGGCAGCTGTTTGCACAAATCCGTCGCCGCACGCCGCTTTGACGCAGGTGGTGAGGCAAGCGTCGCCGTTGCTGCCATTGCCGTCGTCGCATTGCTCGCCGATTTGCACCACGGCATCGCCACACGTGCTCAGCTTGCAGGCCTTGGTGCAGGCGTCGGTGTCGCTGCTGTTGCCGTCGTCGCAGCCTTCGACCCCCAGCCACAACACTGAGTCGCCACAACTAGCTAATTTGCAATCATTTTTGCACGAATCGTTGGAGTCCACGTTGCCGTCGTCACAGGCCTCATTGCCAACCTGAACTTTGCCGTCTCCGCACGTAGCGATTTGGCAAGTGCTCAAGCAACCGTCGCCATCGCTTGGGTTGCCGTCGTCACACGCTTCGCCTTTTTGTACGATGCCATCGCCGCAGGCCGGTAGCGCGCACGCGGCCGTGCAGCCGTCGCTGTCGTTGGTGTTGCCGTCGTCGCAGGCCTCAATACCAACGAACAGCTTTCCATCCCCGCACTTGGCTGGCGCGCAGGTGCTCAAGCAGGCATCGACGTCGCTCAAGTTGCCGTCATCGCAGGCTTCTTTGCCCAACAACACTACGCCATCGCCACACAATGCGGTAATGCACAGGTTGCGGCAGTTGTCTTGGTCATTGAGGTTACCGTCGTCGCACTGTTCGCCTTTTTGAACGATGCCGTCGCCGCAACTTGGAAAACTGCACTTAGTGGTGCAACTGTCCGAATCGACTTGATTACCGTCGTCACAAGCCTCGGTGCCTTCGCGCACAACCCCATCGCCGCAAAACGCCAGTTTGCAGTTGAGCACACAGGCGCCCGTTGCCGTCAACTTGCCGTCGTCACACTGCTCGCTGCCGATCTGGACCACGCCATCGCCGCATCTGGCTTGCAAACAGCTGTTGCGACAGGCGTCGCTATCGCCGGCGTTGCCGTCGTCACACTCTTCGCCGGCTTGGACTAGGCCATCGCCACAGGTGGCTAAAATACAAAAGTTAGTGCACGAATCGCTGTTGTTGGTATTGCCGTCGTCGCAGCTTTCCAAGCCTTTGCGGACAACGCCGTCACCACATGTCGCTATTTTGCAACTTGGCAAACAAGCATCGGTCGTGATGGCATTGCCATCATCGCAGCCCTCAGGCTTGGTGCCGGTGGCGTTTACAGAGCCGTCACCGCACACGTTTACGCTGCAATTTTCTCGACAATCGTCGCTATCGGCCAGGTTGCCGTCGTCGCATTGCTCAGTCCCCTCGAGCTTGGCGTTGCCGCATTTGGGTCCCTCGACTGTCTGGGTTTGTTCCGAACAGCCGACCGCCAGCGCGATAGCGGCTACGCCAATCGCCAACCTATTGCACAATATTATGAATTTACTCATAGTTTATGGACACAAATGTAAGCGTTGGCGCTCAAGCAGTTGTCATCAAACCAGCCCGACGCATTGGCGCGCACACAGTCGCCGGCGCCCGATGGATCATTGTCCGGTTGACCGCTGGCGAACTTGAGCTTGGACGGGGTCAAGAATTGACTGGGGCCCACCACCCACACGAATTGACCTTCGCTAAACTGGTCGGTCAGCCCAATCCACGCGTTGGTGGCCGTCGCCAGCATGGCGTCCAAGGCACTTTCGTCTTCGTCTGTCATGACGTAGGCCAAACTGCTGCCCAATACTTGGCACGCGCCAGCGGCTTGGTTCCAAGTTGTCGGGGTAGTAAAGGCCATCCAGCATGCCGAGCCGACTTGCTTGGAAGCAGCGCCCGCCTTGCATTCAAACGCACACGCTGCGCTGCAAAAATCGCCGGATTGCTTGTTGCCGTCGTCACAGTCCTCCGTGCCTTTTTGCACTAAGGCATCGCCGCAAGCAGCCGCGACGCAACCGGGCAAGCAGGCGTCGCTGCTATCCGCATTACCGTCGTCGCAGGCCTCTTTGCCAGTGAAAACAAAGCCATCGCCGCAGACATTGGCCTTGCAACCGTTGGTGCACGAATCGGTCGAAAGCGGATTGCCGTCATCGCATTGTTCGACGCCGGTTTGCACCGCACTGTCGCCGCACTTGGCTTTCTTGCAGCCGACGATGCAAGCGTCGCCGCTGTTGGTATTGCCGTCGTCACATTCTTCCGTGCCGCCAACTTGCAAAAAGCCGTCGCCACAACTGGCCTTGGCGCAAGTGGTTAAGCACAAATCGGTGTTGACGGCATTGCCGTCGTCACACTGCTCGACCCCCGTTTGGGTAAATCCGTCGCCGCAGGTCGATTTCTTGCACTGGGCCACGCAACCGTCGGTATTGTCGGTGTTGGTGTCGTCGCACTGCTCGATGCCGGCTTGGACAAAACCATCGCCACAAGTGGCTTTTTTGCAGTCGATGCAGGCGTCATTGGTGCTGGCGTTGCCGTCGTCACAAGTTTCCTGACCGATTTGCACATGGCCGTCGCCGCAGAATGGCTTTTGGCAAGTGGTCAAGCACCCGTCGTTATTGGATAAATTGCCGTCATCGCAGGCCTCGCCGACCTGCACAATGGCGTCACCGCAGCTGGCCAACGCGCACACTTTGGTGCAGCCATCGCTGTCGCTGGGATTGCCATCGTCGCAGGCCTCAACGCCGACAAAGACGATAGCGTCGCCGCATACGTTCTTCTTGCAAGTCGACAAGCACGCGTCGCCGCCGAATTTGTTGCCGTCGTCGCAGTCTTCGCTGCCAGCTTGGACCATGCCATCTCCGCAGCTACTTTTGACGCACGTTGACAAGCAACTGTCTGTTTCTAAAGCGTTGCCATCGTCGCAGGCTTCGGCTAACTGGACGAGACCATCGCCGCACTTGGCAGACTTGCAGGCTACTGTGCAGCCGTCTTTGTCCGACAAATTGCCGTCGTCGCATTGCTCTACGCCCTGCAACACAAAACTGTCGCCGCAGACATTGATCTTGCAGACGCTAGTACAGGCGTCACTGTTACTTTTGTTGCCGTCGTCGCACGCTTCGCTAGCGGCACCGCTCAACTGGACAAAACCATCGCCACAGCCCGCGGTTACGCAGGTATTCAAGCAGCCGTCGCCGTTATTGGTGTTGCCGTCGTCGCAGGCCTCGCCCGGTTCCTTGATGGCATTGCCGCACTTGCTAGTCAGGCACATCGCCGTGCAGTTGTCGCCGTCGACGGTGTTGCCGTCGTCGCATTGCTCTAAGCCGACACGCAAGAAACTATCGCCGCATACGGCCTTTTTGCAGGTGTTAATGCAGGCATCGCTGTTGTTGGCGTTGCCATCATCGCATTCCTCGCTGCCAATCTGGACAAAACCGTCGCCGCAAGTGGCTTTCAGACAAGTGTTGAGGCAGCCGTCGCTGCTCGACAGGTTGCCGTCGTCGCATTGTTCGCCCTTTTGAACCGCGCCGTCGCCGCAAGTCGGCAATTTGCATAGCGTAGTGCAACCGTCGCCGTCTTCCTTGTTGCCGTCGTCACACGCCTCGATGCCGGCAAACAAGAAGCCGTCGCCGCACACGTTGGGCTGGCATTGCGGGGTGCAGGCGTCGTTGCCACTTTGGTTGCCGTCGTCGCAAGCCTCGCTGCTGCCGCTGGCCAATTGCACAAAACTATCGCCACATTTGGCCTTGATACAGGTATTGAGGCAACCATCTTGGTTGCTTTGGTTGCCGTCGTCGCAATCCTCGCCTTTTTGCACGAAACTATCGCCGCAGGTGGCCAATTTGCAGCTGCTGGTGCAGCCGTCGTTGTCATCCTTGTTGCCGTCGTCGCAGGCTTCAACGCCTTGCCGCACGACGCCGTCGCCGCACACCGCTACTTTGCAGTCGTTGATGCATGCATCGAAGGGGTTCTTGTTGCCGTCGTCGCACGGTTCAGTGACGTCGGTGGAGACATTGACCACACCATCGCCACAATTGGCAATTACGCATGTTGTCAGACACTTGTCGGTGTTGCTGGTATTGCCGTCGTCGCACGCCTCGCCCGGCTGTACAAAGCCGTCGCCGCAGGTGGCCATCTTGCAGGCGGAGGTGCAGCCGTCCGTGTTGATTTCATTGCCGTCGTCGCATGCCTCCAAGCCGATGCGCAGCTTGCCGTCGCCGCATTTGGCCAGTTTGCACGACGACAAGCACAAGTCGTTGTCGTCCAAGTTTTGGTCTTCGCATTCTTCGCCGGGCTGGACAAAGCCGTCGCCGCAGCGCGCGTTTTGGCAGATCGCCGTGCACTGATCGTGGTTGTCGGCGTTGCCGTCGTCGCAGGCTTCGATCTTATCTCGCAGTTGCTTGTCGCCGCATTGGGCTTTTTGGCAGGTGCTCAAGCAGGCATCGCTGTTCACCTTGTTGCCGTCGTCGCAAGCCTCGCCGCCTTCGACTTGGCCGTCACCGCAAACGGGCTCACTGCATCCTGCGACCATCCACAATGCTGTTACTGCTGCGATGGACCGAAAATTGACCGACTGATGTAAGCTCATACTCAAACTCCTTGGTGACGGTTCGTGCTGCGCAATTGGAGCCAGCAACTCGGGACGACAATGCGTACCGCCTGGCGGATGTAATGTGCGTTCCCGTTGGATGTAGAGCGCATTCCAGCTAGGTGTAATTTACTCTAAGGAACTGTCCCAGAATAAGTTATTCTCGGACTGGTTCCGTTTGCTTGCTTTGTTGGTCGCTAAGCTCGCGTCCTCAATGGCCGACTCGCCGCTCCTGTGTTGCCCAGGTCGATCGAGTTAGTTGAGGATAGTTCCTAAGGCACTGGAATAACCCTTGAATGACCATGTCATCCTCATCCAGAGCGCACTGGTTGTGGTGATTGATTGCCAATTTCCAGCAAAGGTAGTGTTTCCTGTGGACTGAATCATGTCGCTGCACACGCGGTTGGAAACTGTGTCACTGGCCGGCCAATCGGATGACGGACTTGCGCTCGACTGGCCGCCCAATCGCTTCAACGCCAGCTATTTGCTCACCCGCCTACCGCCAAGACCAGCGAAGTCCGCACGCTCAAAGGCTTCTGCTGCCGAGCAGCCCAAGCGGATCTGGTACCAAAACGAGGCGAAAGTGCGCCATGCACAGCAATCGAGACAAACGGCGGTGACATCGCGATGCTTGCGCACATGGTTCAGCAGTGCCCGAGCGTTGGCGAAGGCGATTCGCTGGCCTTGGGTCGTCAGCACATAGCACTCATCCGCGGTCGAAACGGGCAGTTGCAACTCCAGCTCGACCCCAAGACTTGTTCGAATAGAATCGCGAGCCGCCACCCGTTGGGCCAAAGTGGGTCGCAGAATCGAGCGTTTGCTGGATACTGGTTGCACACTGACCACTGTACAATTAGACATATCCAAGGTGCCTCCGCTGGTTCCAAAGCCAATGCCGCCCAGCCGCACCTCAAGGCGGTCGAACGACCAGCACACCATTGCTCAGTGCAACAACCGTGCCAAGCTTGTGGCCGCAACGACACTTCCAGCCTGCCGCCATGAGTGCGCGGGGTCGACCGAACTGCTCGCTAAGCTTTCAATAGTATTGAGTGGTGATTTAGGGGCTGGCACTGAACTCGCCCCGTCGCGCGGCTCAAGGTGAACAAGGCGAATTTGTCTCATGTGCGCTCATGAGACATGGGTGTGACCCAGGTTGCTGATCGCCGACTCAAGGACTGTCGCGATTCGAACTGGCGTGGCATGGCCAAGCTGAGCCATGCGCCTAGATTCGCTGAGTCGTGCGCCCGGATTCGCTGAGCCATTGTCGTAGAGACCCGACCAATTAACGCCGAACCTCAAAGAATTCCCAAACAAAACGGAGGGGCCTGACGCCAACCCGCAGGCCACTGAATAAGTGCCGCAGGCTCGCGACCCACAAAGCAAGCACTGAGACGCCGAGCAAATCTTAGTTGATCGGCTCTCTAGGAGCCTGTCGGAAATCAATCGGTTATGAAATATCTTTGCGGCTATACACATTGAATCTATTGCGATCCGATAGGCTCCTAGCCAGTCAACTATTCTCAACTGTCCAAGAACTGCCCGGAGTGAATCCGTGCAGTTTCGGATAGTT
>SHZD01000098.1 GCA_009692465.1 Myxococcales bacterium | reverse complement strand
CGCGGCTGCGCACAAGCTTGGGGTCCAGTTGCCACGGCGTATTCGGGCTCGTCTTCCAACGCCTGGAACGTCAACTTCAACAACGGCAACAGCAACAACAATGACACCACCAATACATACCGCGTGCGGTGCGTACGGTGAGGTCCGATGGAGAACGGACGGATGAGCCAACAGGGCGTTAGCGCGCAGAAACTGGAGCTGCTGCGTCGGCTTGAAAAAGCCGCGCGGCAGTGCGCGCGGCGCAAACGATCAAGGCCTGACGCGATCGTGTTTCGGACCCGCCAGACCGAACATCTGTTCGACTTGGCGGATCGCCTGTTGGCCGGAACGTGGCGCCCTGCGCCCGGTCTGGTGTTTGTCACCACCCGCCCGAAATGCCGCGAAGTCCACGCTGCGCGATTTGAAGATCGCGTGGTCCACCACCTCATTTGTGCCCATCTTGCCCCAGAAATTGATCGGCGGTTGTCGCCCAACACCTACGCGTGCCGCCCGGGCAAGGGCACGCACGCGGCCATGCGGGCGCTGCGCGCGGCCATGTGGAACCTGTCGCGCCACGGCAAGCGACGGGTCTGGGCGTTGAAAATGGACATTGTCAATTTCTTCCACAGTATCGATCGTGCGACGCTGTGGCAGCATCTTCAGCGGCCCATTGCGCAAGCGGTCGCCGACACCAAGCCACCGTTCGACCTTGGTGGCGCCGTGCGCGCCATCTTGGACGACGAGCCCGCTTTGCGCGCTGCGCGCACTGGCAGCCGCCAGCTGTTTGACCGGGTGCCCGAGCACAAGCGCCTCAGTGCTCAGGGGATCGGCCGCGGCCTGCCGATCGGCAACCTGACCAGTCAGTGGTTTGCGAACGCGTACTTGGACCCCTTGGATTTACTGGTGCAGCGGACCTTGGGCAGCGGTCACTATTTTCGGTACATGGACGATTTCGTCGTGCTCGACTGTGACCCGCAGCGCCTGGAGCGAGCGCGGATCACCATTGAGAACTTTCTGCTCGAAAGGCTGGGCCTGCGGGTTCACGGTGGACAAAGGCCTGAACTCGCCAGCGCCGGCGTGGACTTCTGTGGCTTTGTCGTGCGACCCGCCTACGTGTTGGTGCGGCGCCGGACGGTCAGCGCGGCCAGAGCGCGCGTGGCAAGGATGGCGCAGTCCCTGGCGCCACACATCGTACCCGCCGACCGGACACTGTTTCTGGCGGGCTGGGGGCGCGTTGATGGACCGGCGGCGGTTTGGCCGATCGACGGCACCGATGTGGCGGCTTTGCGCCAAGCTTGGGGCTCCACGGGCCACATTGCCCACGGGGCAGCCCGCTGGCTGCTGATGCGGGCGTGGCGCGCGTGTCCAGCACTTGGCCGGTGGTTGCGCAAGCGGCGTGGGCGGGTCAAGCCGACTCTGGCCGACGAACGCGCCCAGCGCGGCCAACGCTACTGGCCCAGCTACCGCGATCAGCGGAACTGGCTGGTGCGCCACGCCGGCCGCGCCACCTTGCTCGTTCAGGTCGGTCGCACGGTGGAATTGGCGCGCAGTCGCGACGCGCGGCGCCTGCAAGTGCCATGGCCGGCGCGGCAGCGTGCGCCCGGTCTGCGCCGTGGCCATTGCGATGCGTGGCTCGCGGCGGCGCTGGCCAAAGGTGACAGCGTTGCGTTGGCCGCCGAGATGCCCGGCGTTCTCGGCAAAGTGGCCAACCGCGCCATCCGCTGGTTGGTGACGCCCTTGGCGTCGACGGCGCGGTGGTGGCAACAGCAGACTGGTGCCCTGCTGGACTCCGACCAACCGGGCCGAGCGACCTGGCCAGCGATGGCGAAGTGGCTGCGCCGCGGCGGTCGCGCGCGCAGGGTGCCGCCCAAGGCGGCCGTAAAGGTCGTTACCCCGACCACCGTTGCGCAATGTCCGCCACCGTGCACATCGACGGGACAGTACTTCTTGATGTTTGATTAGCTGGAGGTTTTGCATGCGCGCTTGTGTCGTTCTCGTCATTGCTTTTCTGTTGCCCTTGGTGGCCGGGTCGGCCTTAGGCAAAGCCAAACCTGGCCGTTACGTCGTCGACGCCAAGGGCGAGACCGTCTTGGATACCACCACCAAGCTGACGTGGCAGCGGTTCGTGCCGAGCGCGGCGGCCACCTGGCAAGGTGCCAAGGACGCGTGCAAGGCACTGGCGCTCGCTGGTGGCGGCTGGCGGCTTCCTGGCGTGCGCGAACTGGCGACGCTTGTCGACTTGGGGCAGCTCAACCCAGCGATCGACAAGACCGCCTTTCCCAACACGCCCGCCGAAAGCTTCTGGTCTGCCACGGCGTATTCGGGCTCGTCTTCCTACGCCTGGAACGTCTACTTCAACGGCGGCTACAGCAACAGCCATGGCGTCACCAATACATACCGCGTGCGGTGCGTACGGTGAGGTCCGACGGGCTTGATGTTTCGACCCTTTGACCCTTTGTCTTCCGCACCTTTGGCGCGGCTCGAAAAAAAAGCGCCTACCCCACGATTCCGCAGGCCCACCAAAGCCCCCAGCACCATCGCCCGTAAAACTTGCCAAACCCGGCCCACCGTTCCAGACTCGCCCCGCTCGGCACTCTCGCCGCACCCCGCCGCCTCGATCGACGCCATGCTCGAGCAAGCCGTCGCCATCAAAGCCGGTCTCGAAGCCGACCCGACTCTCGTTCCGCTGGCCAAGCTCTGGCTCGACCGCAAGGTCCATCTGCGCAAAGAGCGCGACCTGCGCGACGATGACCGCTGGGCCCATGCCGCAGCCTCGCGGGCGGTCAATGTCAACCAAGTGCACTGGCGAGGAGCGGTCGTCGCGGTGTCCGGCGTGGCGTATCTGGCTTCAGGCAAGGCCGCCAAGGCCGCGCCCTACTCCGTGCTCCTTGGGTCGATTCCGGCCGCCACCGCCATCAAGTATGGCGCAAGCAACGCGGTCGCGTTCACGGACAAACTGCTCGCCAAGGCCGAGGAGCTCAAGGTGGCGATCCTGGCCGCCGCGCTCGCTGCGCTCAAGGCCGCAGCGACGCTGCTGGGGGCCGCCGATCTGGTGCGCACGGTCGCGCGCAACAAGTCGATCAGCCACGAAGCCATCCGCGTCAACGAAGTGGCAGCGTTTGACAAGCTGGTCGGCGAGACTGAAGCCGCGATTCTGGTCAAACACCCCAGTAACAAGGATCTGGTGCGGGCGGTGCTGGCTTGGCCGGTGCGCGAGAAGGCCGATAAGCATCCGTTGCTGCCGGTGTAGTGGCCTGCCCAGTTTTGCGGAGAGCGTAGGGATACGCCGCCTCTGGCATTGACGCGTTCGCGTTGGACCTAGGGGTGTCATGCCCCTGACATCAACGCGTTCGCGTTGGACCTACGGGTGTCGCATCCCTGCCATCACGGCGTTCGCGTTGGACCTAGGGGTGTCGCATCCCGGTCATCAACGCATTCGCGTTGGGCCTACGGGTGTCGCATCCCTGCCATCATCGGCGTTCACAACCCATCCACTATCGCGACAACATCCGCTAGCCACCCGGTCAACCTGACCCCGTCGCCAAGTCTGCCGCCCGTCGCTACTCCACCACTTGCGCCCCTGTCATCCCGGTCGCCGCAGCAATCACCGCATCATCCAGATGCGCCAGCCATCCCGGTCGCCGCAGCAATCACCGCATCATCCAGATGCGCCAGCAGATTGCGGGCAATGTGTTGCTGCGCGGCCGTGTGGCCCAGCTCCAAGCCCCGCTCCAAGCCCCGCTCCAAGCCCCGCTCCAAGCCCCGCTCTCGGCCCTCCTCCGCCAAGCCCTGCGCCATTGCCTCCTCGCGCGCCTCAGCCACAGCCCTCGTGTTCCCCCCTTGGAGCGTGCGCCGCAGCGACCCCAAAAACATCTCGCGGTTCTGCTGCACATGCAGTTCGCCCTCGGTCCACCCGGCGCGGTCGGCGATGGCAAACGCGTGCACAATCGCCGGGTCCTGGCCCAGCACCGCCGGTACCGAATCCAGTTCAGTGGCGTGACACATGAAATACAGCCAGTTGTCCAGCGATGTCGTCAGTTGGTCCAGCGTCTTGGTGAACTTGGGCAGCTCGGCGAAGATCAGTTCCAAGTCGTCGCTGTAGTCCCGCCCCATCTCGGTGCGCAGCTTGTAGCGGCTCATCACCTCGCTGTGGCCTCGGAACATCACGAAATCGGTGAACGCAATCGCGACGACCGGTGCCAGTTGGGCCTAAGCTTGGGCCGATGCCAGTTGGTTCGTGACCGCTTTACAGGCGTCGTACAATACGCGGTTCTCAAAGGCGTCGAAGTCCAGCACCTGCATCTCGAAGATAAAGGTCCGGCCTTGGGCGTCCTTGGCCCTGAAATCGACAAAGGTGTTCTTCAGGCCAAAGATCTCGGGCGCCAAGTTGGGGTCCAGCACCCGCACTTCAACAAGGCGGCGGGCGGATAGTCCATCCAAGCCCCCTCTGCTCTCGAACAAGAACCCAAGGACCGCAGTGCCATTTCCGCCCATTTCCGCGTTTCATGACCACATCGACCACGCTGACGGCCGCCTTGCGCTTGCGGGCATAGCAGTGTAGGCGCCAGCAAGCGCGGACCTACTTCGCTGCGGCCGGCTATTTGCTGCTGCCGATTTCGGCTGAACACGCCGCCGCAATCGACGCACTGCCGCAAATTCACCGCGACCCGTTTGACCGCGTGGGTAGCGGCGGGTAGCGGCGGGTGCAACAGTTGTTAATTCTCCGACGAACTAGACCAGACCAGACCAGAGCTGTACTCTTGCAGAGCGGCACTCTTGCCGCGGGTGCGGGCCCGATGCCAACCGTCAACATGCTGCAAGCCAAGTCGTCGCTCTCTAGGCTCGTCGCAGACATCGAAAGTGGCGTCGAAAGCGAGGTCATTTTGGCCCGCAACGGCCGCCCAGTGGCGCGGATCGTGCCCCTCGCCGCGCCAGTCCTCGGCAAACGCATTGGCGTCGCCGCCGGACAATTCGTGGTGCCGCCGGGGCTGGACCTTCAAGATCCTGAATTGCTGGAGCTGTTTGAGGGGCCCTTGTGAAATTGCTTCTCGACACCCACATCGCCCTCTGGGCCATCAGTGACAGCCCAGAACTCTCGCAGGCCGCCCGCCGCCTGATTACCGAGCCAACCAACAGCATCTGGGTCAGCGCAGCCACTGTGTGGGAGATCGCCATCAAGCACGCCAAGCGCCCAACCGACATGCCGATTTCGGGCCAGCAAGCGCGGACCTACTTCGCTGCGGCCGGCTATTTGCTGCTGCCGATTTCGGCTGAACACGCCGCCGCAATCGACGCACTGCCGCAAATTCACCGCGACCCGTTTGACCGCGTGCTCGTTGCGCAAACCGGCTGCGAGTCGATGCACCTGCTGACCCATGACGGCGAATTGGCGGGCTACGGCGATGCTGTGCTCGTCGTTTGAGTCGTCAAGATGACGCGCGACGAGGGCATGACCGGGCTAATCTACAATGGAAGCAAGGCGCTGACCGATCCAAAGGGCCGCCTTTTTGGCCCCGCTGTGGGACTGGCGCCCGCTGCCCGCGCGCCAGCCGCCGTGGGTGGTGGTGCTGCTGCTGCGCTGGCTGAGTTTTCGCATCATGCTGGGCGCGGGCCTGATTAAGGGCCCGTGCAAAATCAAGTCGATTTTGCACCCCGGCCCATTGCTTGCTTGGTGGGTCGCTAACTCGCCGCTTTGCAAGCCGACTCCCCAAATTCCCAACCGAAATTCCCCGCGGCCCCCGATTTGGGATGCAGATCAAGGAACAAGGAGCTTTTCTGTCAGGGGCGTACTCTCGTACGTCCCTGACAGAAAAGTGACGCAGTGACGCTGAGATGCGCCCAAAGCGGGGGATCGCGGATTCGACGCTCCGTTTCAATCGCGGATCGATCGAGTTATTTTTGCACGGGCCCTAAGTTGCGCGGCGACCCGTGCTGGACCGACCTGACTTGCCTGCACTTTCACTTTGACCCAGCCGATTCCCAATCCGCTGTCGCCGCTGTTCCATTTCTTGCCGCATGGCGTTCATTCTGTGGGCGTTGCTGCGAATCACGCGCTCAAGCTGGTGGCGCCGTTTTTGCTGCTCGGTCCGCGCAAGGTGCGGCTGGCGGCGGCGCTGGCGATGGCGGGTTTTCAGGGCGCCTTGATTTTGAGCGGCAATCTGGCTTTTCTCAATTGGCTGACATCAGTAGCGTGGGCGAATTCTGGCCAGACCGACCCCTAAGGAACTGTGACAATTTAAGTCGATCGATTTGATTTTTGCCGGAGCGGCGAGTCGACTTGCAAAGTCGCGAGCTTGCGACCCACCTAGCAAGCAAATGGAACCCTGCGACAGAACAACTTGTTCTGTCACAGTTCCTAAGTGTGAACCGCGCCCCGTGCCGGAGTATTCCAACCAGCTCCCAGTGCCTCGCCGCAGACCGCGAGCTAAATGGGCTTGCCAACGAGGCTGATCTTTACAATTCCACACTAACTAAAGTCGTTGACACCACATGACTGGGCGCGCAAGCTTCTACTTGGGAGCGGGCGCCATAGACGGGCGTCGACGCGGCGGAAATGTTCACGGGCGCGGTGACGCACCACAACATACTGCAATACTTGGTAATGTCGGCGCTGACCGTCATCGCTGTAACGGCCTGTGCCTTCAGTCCTGCTGCCAGCACGAACAGCGCGACCGGCACAGAACTAACCATCGAAACCGCGCCAACCAGCACAGAACTAACCATCGAAACCGCGCCAACCAGCGATGCAGCCGCGGACTCACCGCCGGACGTACCCGCCGTGGAACCTGCAGACGGCACCGCGGCTCGCGGAGACAGCGCCCTGCCAACAGACGCTGCGGCCGCCGATGCTAATTGCGCCGCCGCTGGTGCAGATTCCGCTTCGGCGGAAACAGGCGCGGTGCAGGTCGTGACCGGCGCACCGGCGTGGGCCGTAGCTGCCAAAACCGCGACACTGCCGCTGCCACCCGCTGTTTCCGCCTTGGCTAGAGTCGGCAATTCGCTGTGGGCCGGCAACTCCGCTGGCGTGTCGGTCCTGCACAGTATTGCGCCGACGCAATTGGCGGTTACGGCCGCGGACGGCTTGCCTGCAGCAACCGGGGCGATTACTGCTATGATGGCGATGCCGCCGTTTGTGCTGATCGCGGCGGCCAATGGCCTATTCGCCGGTAAGCCGGCAATGCTGATGGCGCTGCCCGCAGCGGTCGCCGCAAAGGACCTCAAGATTGCCGCCGTATCCAGCGCCCCGGCTGCCGATGACTTGTGGCTGGCGACCGCCAGTGGCGCTTACCGCCTCGACAAGACCAAGCTGCAAAAACTCAAGCTCCCAGCGCCGTGGGACGGTGCTGTCAGCGCCATTGCTGTACACGACGGTCGCGTGTGGCTGGGCGTCGCCGGTAGCATCGTGCATGTCGCCGTCACTGGTGGCGAAGTCCAGGTGATGGCCAGCGAGTTGGGGCACATCGCAGGGGCAGTCGCCATCGGCGATCTGATTGGCTTCGCCACCAACGCTGGCTTAGTGGTCATTCGCGGGGGCAAAATCGGCTTTCGCTTTACCCTTGCCGGGTCTGGCGAGGCCCCCGTGCCGGGCCGCGCGGTCACGGCGACGCAGGTGGGCGACGGCAAGTCGCGGATGTGGTTTGCCACCGACAAAGGCGCACTAGCTGTCCAGGCCAGTGCCCAAGTCGGAGCTGACGGTAACACGGCACCCGCGCTGCAAGCGGTGGCCCTGCAAGAAGAGGCTTCCACCACGGCCAATCCCAGTCAAGTCGCTGCAATCACTACGGACGCCTGGGGTCACGTGTGGCTGGCGCGCAGCGGCACGGCCCACGGCTTGTTGGTCGGTCAGCCGCCCAGTTTTGCCAAGGCGGTGGCGCCGGTTTTGACCAGCAAATGTGCGTATTGCCATGCTTCAGGGTCGGTCGGGCCCAAGCACGACTTTGGCAACATGGCGACCGTGCAGGCGCTGCAAGAGGCGATGGTGTTGCGAATGAGTTTGGGCCAAAGCGCGAACAAAGCCCCCGGTCAGATGCCGCCAAAGAGCGCAATAGCCCTGCTGTCCAGTGAATACGCCACTGTGATGGACTGGTTTGCCAGCGGCATGAATCCGTGAGGCTGTAAGGAGAACACTGATGCAGTTTGTCCACACTTTTCAGCGGCTTGTCATCGGGGTTGGCACACTCGCCGTGCTCACCAACGCCGTGCCGGTTGCCGCGGCACCGCCCGAGAGCACTGCGATTTGCTCTCAACCGCACGACTTGGACCCTTGGCAACTGCTGCGCCGCCTGTCGCTGGACTTGCGCGGGCGCTTGCCGGCGTTTGAGGACTACGAAAAGCTCACTGCGACCGTCAACGCTGCCACCAGCGCCGGCAAGCCCATCGACACTGCGGCCCTGCTCGCGGATCTGGCTGCGAATTTGGCCCAAGGCGAGGAGTTCGCGCTGGCGATGCGCCGCTACCACGAAGGCCTGTTTTGGCCCTCGCTGGCCGGCATCCCAGTCGACGACCCCTACCAACGCTTGGGCGGCTGCGGTCCGGCGTGGTGCATCAACGACGTCGGTCGCAAAGGCAACTGGCGCAAGGGCGGCGGCCAATACGTGTGCGGCAATTGGGAACAAAAAGACTGGGACGCCAAGGGCCTGCCGATCGCCACCATGACCGGCATCGACCCGATCACAGGCTCGCCGTACCAACAAGAGGGCTGGGTGCTGGTCGAACCCTACTGGGCCCCCGGAACCCAACTCAAAGTCTGCGCATTTGACGCCCAAGCTGGGCCAGGCCTCAACGGTAAGTGCGCCACGGTCGAAGGCCGTAGCGACCCGTCTTGCGGCTGCGGCCCCAACTTGCGCCACTGCTCCACCAGCGTCGTCGCGGCCGACATTGTGGCGGCGTTGCGCGAACAGCTGCTGCGCAGTGTCGATGACGTCACTGCCGGCGGCAAGCCGTATAGCGACTTGCTGCTCAGCTACGATGTGTGGACTCACGGCCGCCTGCAATTTTGGAAGAAGTGGTTGACGCCCACGGTCGGGCTGCAATACGGCTACAACGTCCAAGGGCAAGGCGATCCGGCCTTACCGGCGGCACCTGAGTACACCGACACCGATTGGCAATTGGCCAAACGCACTGGCGCCCACGCCGGTGTGCTGTCGATGCCTGCGTTTTCGCTGCGTTTTCAGACCAATCGCGCCCGCGCCAATCGCTTTCGCATCCTGTTTTCGTCGCAGTGGTTCGTACCGCCCGAAGGCAAGGATTTGCCACAGGAAACCGGCTGTGACCCCAATACCGACGACCTGACCCAGCGCTGCCAGTGCCGCGGCTGCCACCAAGTGCTGGAGCCGCTAGCAGCGCGGTTTGGGCCGATCGCCGAAGTGGGCAGTACGTTGATGACGGATAATACTATGTTTCCGAAGGTGAACGCCGCCTGCTGGCCGATGGTCAAAGCGCCGTTTTCGGCGGCGTTTTGTGGGCGGTTTTACGTGCTCAACAAGTACGCCTTCAACCCCGGTTGGCTCAAGACTTGGCAGTACGCCACCATGGATGACCCGTTGCATCAATCGATCCAACAGGGTCTGGAGCAAGGTCCGCGCGGGTTGGCCCAACAAGTGGTCGACGATGGCCAGTTTTACAACTCGTCGGTGCGCAACTTGTGGCAGTTCTTAATGGGCCGCGACATGGTGCTGGAAGCGGACGACCCGCACAGTGAGTTGGCCTTGCTGTTCGAATTGAGCGGTCAGTTCAGTAAACACAATGATTTTCGTAAACTAGTGCTGGCGCTGGTGCAACTGCCACACTACCGGAGGGTGCGATGAAGCGCCGTACAGCCACACTTTGGGCCTGCAGTCTCGCCTGTGCCTTGGGCGCTTGCGCTACTGCGTTGCCGGAGCAGCCCGCAGCCGCTGCCAACGCCTCGGGCGCCGCAGTCGGCGGCAATGCGTCAACGGGCCCCGCTACCACGGTTGCCGACGCCGGCAGCGCAGTTGTTGGCGTGACTGCCGATGCTGTTGCACAACCCGCTGCAATTGCCGACGTCTTGGCCAATCCGCCACCGTTTGCGGTGCTGGAACCGGTCGGGCCCGGCGGTTCGCTGCAAGCCGGGGCGACTGCGGCCCCGATCAAAGCGCGGGCAATTCAACGCCTGACCGTCGACATGCTGGAGCGCTCGCTGCCGATTGTGCTGGGCAAGGATGCCACCGGTAAGCCCATTCACTGGTACGGCACTGGCACCGTCCCGATGACCGACGACGCCGCGTTGGGCCGCGCACTCGGGCGCCCCGATTACAATACTATCACCGACGAGGACACTAAGCCTTCTATTTTATACACTAAATTCATGGACGACATGGCGCGCGATGTCTGCCAGCGCTTGCTCGACAGCGATGCTCAAAAACCCGCCGCTGACCGCACGCTGCTGCGCTTTGTGCCGCTGGATGGGCCGACGGCGGTGGTGGATATTCAAAAGAACTTGCGGTATTTGGTGTTGCGTTTCTGGGGCCGCTATGTGCCGCCTTCTGCAACCGCAACCGGCCCCACGGCAGCCGGCGCCAATGGCATCGAATCCTTGCAAACCCTGTGGCAGGCCGCCGCCGGACCTACCCCGCAAACGAAGGGCCAAGCCGCGCAGGGCTGGCGCGCAGTGTGCGTCGGCTTGCTGGTCTCGCCAGCCTTTCACCTGTACTAGAGAGCCGATCAAATGAGATTTGCTCAGCGTTTCCTTGCTTGCTTTGTGGGTCGCGAGCGATCGCCCGAGGCGTCTCGCCGCTCTATGTTTCGTTGGGGAATTTTTGAAGTTCTGCGTTAACTGCTCAGGTCTCTAGGAGTCTGTCATGGCACATCCCTTTTCAAGACGCGACATTTTGCGCGGCGCCGCGGCGCTCAGCACCGGTGTAATGGCCAGCGGTTTGGGCCTCGATGGCCTACTGCACGCCTTTGCCGCCGAACCCCAACCGGACAAGGCTGGCGCGTCATCGCCATTGCTGTTGTTTTTCTACTTTTCAGGCGGCTGGGACACGATCTTGAGCCTCGATCCGCGCAGCAACACCGCCTACGGCGCCGACGATGGGATTTGGCCCGCCTACGACTTGGTCGCCAAAAACGATGGCGAAGTCGCCAAGGTCTTGCAAGCCACCAATGGCAGCGGGGTGCAAAAGGCCATCGGCTCCAACGTCAATTTCGGCCCGGCGGTCGGCCGCTTGGCCAACCATTGGCAGGACGTGTGCATCGTGCGCGGCATGAGCATGGGCACTCTGTCGCACGAAGTAGGCTATCGCTTCTTTATGACTGGCAAATTTCCGACCGGCTTGCGGGCGCGTGGCTCCAGTTTGGGTACCTGGTTTGCCGCGCAAACGGGGGACAACTCGCCGGTGCCCAATTTGGTCGTCGGCATGGAGACCTACAACGAAGGCTTGCCTTTGTATGCCAATGGCTTACAGGTCAACAGCGCCCAGCAGATACTGACCGTGGTGTCGCAGCTCGGCACCAAGCTGCCCGCCAGTTCGGAGGCAGCGCTGCAGGCGTTTTTGGCCCAGCCCGATTGCGGCATTGTCGAACTGGACGGCGAGGGCGCCGCCACTACCTATCTGGCTGCCCGCCAAAAAGCCATGAATCTGGTCAGTGGCCCGATCCCCAAAGCGTTTACATTTTCGGCGACCCCCGACGCAGAGTTAGCTAAACTTTACAAGGCTTTGCACATTGAACCAGCCAAGATTGTTACTGAACTGGGCGGGCCCAAGGGTCGAGCGGCCATTGCGGTGCAAGCGCTGACCCAAGGCGCTTCGCAAGCGGTGGGAGTGCGGTTGGTCGACGGACTGGATACCCACTACGCCGATTGGCAAGTCAACCAGGCGCGGCGGCAGCGCGAAGGCTGGGACGCGGTGGCCGATGTCATCAGTTACCTCAAGGAGACGTTGGACAAGTCGGGCAAGCCATTTTGGGACCGCACGGTGCTGCTGTGTGCCTCGGAGTTTGCGCGGACGCCCAAAATCAACTCGCGCGGCGGTCGTGACCACCACTTGGGGATGGCCTGCTTGTTGGCGGGCAAAGGCATCGCCGGCAACCGGGTGATTGGTGCCACTAGTGACGCCCAATACGGCGCGCAGCCTATCCATCTGCTGACTGGGCAGCTGGACAGCAATGGCACGGTGGTGCGGCCGACCGATGTTCATGCCACGTTGCTCAAAGCGGCAGGGCTGGCGTATACGCATTTGACGAACGTTTCGCCCAAGATCGTGCAGGCTGCACTCAAGGCATGAAAATGGGGTTAGTTTTGGCGGTTTGTCGGGCTTTGGGGTCGGGCCACCGCGCGCTCGTCTTGGTTGCTCTGGTGGTCGGCACTGCGCTTGGGTGCACCGATCAACTGCCGACTCCAGCTGGGCCACAAGCGGTCACTGCCAGCGACGGAACTGGCGCTGATTCGGTCGCCCAGACCGAGACCGGAGCGGACAGCGAACCACCTGTCGATGGGCTTGTCATTCAAGAGATTGCTGACAGTGATGCGCTGGATGCTTCAGATGGCGACAACGCGGCAGACGGCGATGGCACGGCCAAAGACGCCGGCGAATCCACAGGCGACACGGCAGTCGAAACGGCGGTCGAGGCCTCGCCGACCGCGCCACCGTGTATCGACAGTTGCGCCAAGGCCGGATCGACCGCGTGTGGCACTGGCGGCGGCGGCGAAAGCGGGGTCACCACCTGTGTTCCCGGCGCGTTCGGTTGCTTAGCTTACAGCCCAGTGGTCGGCTGCCCCAGCAACTCCGCCTGTGCCGACGGAGCCTGCCAAAAGAGCTGCCCCGTCGGCGGCTGCAGCGTGCTGGGCGAGCGCAAATGCGGCGTTGGTCAGGAAGTTTTTGTGTGCACCGACAGCGACGGCGACGGCTGCCCCAACTGGACCCCCGACAAGCCGTGCGGCGGCGGTCTGATCTGTCAATTGGGCTTGTGTGCCCTGATCTGTCCGGCCGGTTGCCCGTTCTTGGGCGCCACCCAGTGCAGTGGCGTCCAACTGCAAACGTGCAGCGACAGCGACGGCGACGGCTGTGCGACGTGGGCAGCCGGGCAAGCGTGCCCGACAGGCTCTGCGTGCGCGGCCGGCAAATGTCAGTTGCCGTGTACCGACACCTGTGGACCCAAAGGCACCACTGAATGTGCCACCGGCGGGGTCAAGTTGTGCGGCGACGCCGACGGCGACGGTTGCTTGGCGTGGAACCCAGCGGTCGCCTGCCCGCTGACCGAACAGTGCGCGGTCGGGGCCTGCGTGCCCAAACCGCCCGCAGTCAAGCTCGCCATTAACGAAATCGCCATTTGGCCCAATCCCGCCGCCAACGCGCCAGTCGAGGTTTTTGTCGAATTGGCCGGCCCCGCGGCAACTGATTTGGCCGGCTGGACGCTGGCGTGGGTCAGTCCAGCCGGCGAAGTGACGGTGACGCTGGCGGGCAAAGTCACGGCAGCAGGGTTTTTCGTGACGGCACATCCCAAGGCGACGGCGGTGACGCTGGCTAAGGCCCAACACCAAGATGTCAAAGTCCTACCGCCAGTCGGTGCGCTGGCGCTTCGGCTGCGTTTTGGAAAAACACTTGTCGATACAGTCGGTTGGGGTGTGATAGCTAGCGAGTTCGTCGGCGAAGCTGCGCCGGCGACCCCGGCGACGCAGCTCCAAAGCATCGGCCGCAACGCCAAGTCCATGGACACCGACAATAATGCCAGCGATTTTATGGTCTTCATAGTGCCAACCCCAGGAATGGCCAACACCATTGCCAACGGCGCGCCCAAAGCGGTGTTGGCGTGCCCGTTGTACGGCGGTACCGACGTTGCGCTCGCTTTTGACGCCACAGGCACGGTCGACCCAGAATCGCAATGGCAAACGATAACCCTCGATTTCGGCGACAAGGACGCTACCAACTTGCCTGCCAACCTGCTGGCCACCCATTCCTACAAAAGCGCGGGCAATTACGTGGCGACGTTGGTGGCCACCGATGCCATCGGCCAAAGCACGAGTGCCAGTTGTGACATTCATATCGCCCAAGCGGGCGCACCGACGGTATCCTTGCTGCGACCGGCCTCAGGTTTGCAAGTGGTCGCCGGCAGCAAAATCGCGGCTTGGGTGACTGCGCAAGCGGCGCCCACCCGGCAACTGGTCAAACTGGAGTTGCGCGTCGCGGACCTGACGGTCGATGAGACTCCGACGACTGCTTCAAGCTGGCAAACCACGCTGACCGTGCCAGTGAAGCCCAATGGGACCTGGATTCGGGTCGAAGCGCGTGGCACCGATGACCTCGGCCAAGTCGGCGTCACTTTGCCGGTGCTGGTCAAAGTGCAAGACGATGTGCCGGTGGCGCGCTTTGTCGGTCGGCCGCTGGCGCCGACGCTGGCGCTGCTCGATGCCCGCGGCTCAACTGACACCGAGACAGCGGGCAACCAATTGGCGTTTCGCTGGGATTTGAACGCCGATGGCAATTGGGACACGGGCTCGTCGCCGCAAAACCGCTGGATCGAGAAGGCGTTTGCCGCCGCCGGCAAGTACCAAGTCAAAGTCGAAGTCAAAGACGCGGCGGGTCAAGTCGCCGTGCAACAGCGCGAACTGGTGCTGGGTGCGCCGGTCGAAATCAAAGGCGCTGTTCAAACCGCGACTTGGAGCGGAATCGTGCGCTTGACTGGTTCGACTACCGTGGCTGCCGGCCAGACGCTGACCATTGCCGCTGGGACCACCGTGCAAGTCGATTTCAACGATAGCGACGGCGACGGCGCGGGGGACGTGGTGCTCGACGTGCAAGGCAAGCTGGTGGTGCAAGGGCTAGTCGACAAGCCGGTGGTGTTTGCGCCGCTGGCCAGCGATCCGACCGGCGTGCAGTGGGCGGGCCTCAAACTGGTCGGCAAAGGCAGCACGGTGGTGTGGGCCGATATATCGTGGGCGATGGTGGGGGTCGAGATCGCCCAAGACGCCGCGCTGGCCGACGTAGTCGTACGCAGTAGCGCGATTGGCTTGCAGGCGACCGCAGGCAGCAAGGCGGTGGCCACCCGCTTGGTGGTCCTGCAACCGTGGCAGCACGGCATGATGGTGGCAGCGGGCGGTGGCCTGACCGCGGCCTTTTCACAGGTGTACGGCGCGGGCTTGGATGGGGTGCGGTCGCTGGGGGCGGCAACGCTGAGCGATGGCGTGATTAGCGGCAGCAACGGCGCGGGGATCGTGTACAGCGGGCTGGCTACCGGCAGTGTGACCCGCACCGCCATTACCGGCAGCCAATGGGAAGGCGTGCGGCTGGAACCGGCAGCAAACGGCAGCCCCAACGTGGCCTTGCAGCGCAACTCAATCTTGGGCAACGCCAAAACTGGGGCGCGCGCCGTGGTGGCGATTGGCACCGAGGCGGCGACGCTGGCGGCCGACGTCACCACCAACGTTGCGCCGGCTTGGCCTGCGCCGCCGGGCCTGTACGCGGTGCAAGTGGCCTTTACCGAAGCGGACGTCAACAAGGTCGTCGATGCCCGCCTGCGCGATGGCCCGACTGGGCCGGTGTTGATCGAATGGAAGACCCCATTTTCGGGCTGGGTGGTGCTGCCCAAGGGCGTCAGTCTGGTGGTGGCCGAAGTCAGCGACAACGGGCCGACGGCGACCGGCAAGCTGCAGCTGATTCGGGCGGTGTACGACGAAGTGGGGTCGCTGCGCCAGGCCTCGATTGCCAATTTGGTGGCGGTGGATGCGCGCTGGGGGTGGTGGGGCCAGTTCCCCGCTGTGCTCGACACCATCGCCGCCGCCCCGGCAGCCATCAACGTCCAAGGCTTTGCGTGCCAGCCTTACGACAACGTGTGGGTGCGCAGCGCGACCTGCATCGGCGCCGATGTCTTGCCAGCAGGGACCACCGGCTGGGGCGGCAGCATGGTGGTCACCGGCGATATCGCGGTCGCCGCCAATCAGACTTTGACGCTGGTGCCAGGGGCGCGCTTGTGGATGGCCCCGCTCGACGCCAATGCCGACAAGATCGGCGACCTGGGCTTGACCGTGTCGGCTGGCACCTTGAAGACTTTGGGCACCGCGGAGCGACCCGTGCAGTTGCTGGCGCTAGCCGCAGGCGTGGACCGCTGGCGTGGCGTGCGCGAAGTCGGGGCATCCTCCTTGGATTTAGCCGGGTTACACCTGCGCGGCGCTCGAACCGGTCTGCTGCTCGAGGCCGGCAAGGCCACGCTGACCGCGCTGACCATCACCGACAGCGGCGAGGACGGCGTCCAGGTCAAAGCGGTGACGGCACTCACAGTCAAGGGCCTGACCGTGGTCGCCGCCGCCCGCGACGGCGTGCGCATCGAAGCCGGCGCTGGCCTCAATTTGGCGACCGTCACCCTGAGCGATTGCGGCAACGATGGCTTGGCCTTCGCTGGTCCTGGGGCACCGACCGCCACGGTCAACGACTTGAGCGCAATCGGCAACGCCCGCGCGGGGTTGTGGGTTGCCGCCGGCGCCCCGCAGGTCAGCAACGCCTTATTGAGCAAAAACGGCTGGGGGGCACGGTTGCACGGTCCCGCCGGCGGCGCCATCTTGGCCTCCATCGTCCAAGCCAATCAGCGCGAAGGGATTTTGGTCGGCTTGGTCGGAGCCATCACCACCCCGACCACCGTCATCCATGGCTCTAATATCACAGGTAATTGCACGGCGGGTTGCGGCGCCATTCTCGGACCGGGGCCGATCGTCAAGACCGACGCGGGCTTCAAGGGCAACAAGTTGTCGGCGGCCTTCGCCACCGCGCCGCCGGTGCCGTTGCTGTATGCGGTGGTGGCGTTTACCGAACTCGATGCCGGCACCTACGTCAGCGCGCAGCTGCGGATGGCAACGGCCACGGGTGCCGTTGTGTGGGCGAGCGGCGTCGAAGTGCAAGCGGCGGCAGTCGATTTGGGCGCCAAACCGCCGACAGCCGTGGTTGGCGAGGTCATCGATACGTCGTCGAACTACCACGGCACCCTAACCGTGGTCGGGGCCTTTGGCTATGGCGACGCCGTCGGCAAGCAGGCGGCGGTGTTCTCCAATGGCGCCGCGGTCGACTGGACCGGCAACTGGTGGGGCAATCCGGTGGCGCTGGAGGCGTTGACCGTCAATCGGCCGCAAGCCGTCAATGTCGGCGGCGCGCTTGGGCAACCGGCGGCCAATGTCGGGCCGAACAAGCCGTGACATTCAAGCCGTGCGTCGCCACTTGGCGCTTGGCGACTTTGGGCGCCACTTGGCGCTTGGCGACTTTGGGCGCCACTTGGCGCTTGGCGACTTTGGGCGCCACTTGGCGCTTGGCGACTTTGGGCGCCATCGCCGGTGGGTTCGGCTGCAGTGCCGTCCCGGCTGAGGTGGTCCCGGATGCAGATGCTACCGCTGGGCAGAGCGCAGTTGGCGAAATTGGGCAAGAACTTCCGGACTCTAGCTCCCAAGAGCGTATCGACAGCCACTTAGTCAGCGCCGACAATCAGCAGGCCATCGCCTCGATAGCTGATTCCACGCCCGATGCGCCGACGTCCATCGAAACCACCGCCAAGCCAGCGTGTCCCGGCGGCAGCGGCTGCGCGTGTCAAACCGGCGACGCTTGCCTGTCCGGGGTGTGTTTGCCCGCCACCGCGACCCAAGTGTCCGCCTGCGCTCAGCCGTGCCCGCCGCCTTGTCCCGCTGGCAGCACCTGCACAGCAGTCGGCGGATTTTCCGCCTGTCTCCCCGCTGGAGCCGCGCTGTGCGCACCGGTCGCCGAGATCTGCAATGGCAGCGACGACGACTGCAACGGCAGCATCGACGACGGCGCCTGCGACGACGCCAACTCGTGCACCGTGGACGTGTGCGTGGTCGCCAAGGCCGCCTGCGCCCACAATTTAGCCCAAGACGGCAGCGCCTGCACCGACGACAATCCATGTACCCTGACCGACGGTTGTTTGGCCGGCGCTTGCCAGTCGGGGTCCAAGAAAAACTGCGACGACGGCATCGCATGCACCTACGACACCTGCAAAACGCTCGACGGCACGTGCCAACCCATTGCCATGGGCAACGGCACCCCCTGCGACGACGGCGACAAATGCACCAGCCCCGACGCCTGCCAGCTGGGCCTGTGCCAAAGCCCGACCTCCACCGTGTGCAACGGCGGCGGGCCGTGCACCGTCGAGGTCTGCGACCCCAAACTGGGCTGCATCTACACCAAGTTGGCCAACGCCTTGCCGTGCGACGACTTGTCGCTGTGTACGTCTGGCGAAGCCTGCGCCAACGGCGCCTGTATCGGCAAGAAAAAGGTCTGCGTCGATGGGTTGGCCTGCACCACCGACAGCTGCGATGGCGCCACTGGCAGCTGTGTTTTCACCGCCTTTGTCGAGGGCGCCGCCTGCGACGACGGCAGCAAGTGCACTCAAGGCGAAGGGTGCCAAACTGGAGCTTGTACCGGTGGCGAAGCCTTGACCTGCACCGATTCCAACCCGTGTACCGCTGAAGCTTGCGAGCCCAAAACGGCCGCGTGCGTCTATTCCGCCGAGACCGCCGGCAGCAGTTGTGACGACGGCTTGCCTTGTACCACCAGCGAGTGCATCAACGGTCAATGTGTCTTGGCCGAGCACACCTGTGGCTGTTCTAGCACGGCCGACTGCGGCGATGGCAATCCGTGTACTACCGACGTCTGCACCGCCAAAACCTGCGCCCACACCGCCACCCCGATCAACACCATCTGCAGCGATGGCAACACCTGCACCGTCGGTGACGTTTGTGTCGGCAGTTTGTGCAAGTCGGGTGCCGCCAAAGTGTGCAATGACGGCAAACCGTGCACGGTCGACGCCTGCCATGCGCTAAAGGGCTGCGTGAGCCTCAATTTGCCGCAGTTCAGTGCCTGTGACGACGGCGACAAGTGTACGGTCGGCCAAGCGTGCGGCGGCGGGGCCAAACTTGGCCAGTGTTTTGGCAAAGCGCTGCCGTGCGACGATCTGAACACCTGCACCAGCGACGAATGTGACCCTAAAGTGGGCTGCAAGTTCACGCCCAAGGCTAATTGCACGCTGACGGTGACCTTTGCCGACGTCGCGGTCAAAGTGTTGGCTCCGTATTGTTCCAGCTGCCATGCTTACACCCATGCCAGCTTGGTCGATAAGGCCGCGCCGGTACAGGGATCGTGCGGAACGCTCAAGTACGTGGTGCCCGGCGCGCCGGACGAGAGCCTTTTGCTGGCCAAAATTGACCCCAGTGTGCCGCTCGACAGTGCGTGTGGGGGCAAGATGCCCAAGAAGCCGCCGGGACCCGGTGGGCTGGATCCCAAGCTCATCAAGCTGGTGCATGATTGGATTGTGGGTGGGGCTAAGCCGTAGGGGCGTGTAAAAGAATGACTCGATCGATCGGCGAAAAGAACGGAGCAGCGAGTCGGCTGTAAAGGCGCGAGCTTGCGACCCGCGCAGCAAGCAAACGGGCACGGTAAATGAATGACTTATTCATTTACGAGCCCTAGGAGCCTGTCGGACATCAATCGGTTATGAAATGTCTATCAGGTTATACACAATGAATCTATTACGAGTTGACAGGCTCCTTGCCAGTCAACTATTCTCACCTGTCCGAGAACTGCCCGGAGTGAATCCATGTAGTTTCAGACAGTTGCCGCCGTCTAGGCAGACGGCATTAGGAGCGAGTCGGAATACTCCGACACGCTCCTAGGACGGGCTGCAGCTTTTGCACGGTGGCTACAGCTTTAGCACGCTAACCGCGCCGTCCTGTGCCCACACGTTAGCCGAATTATTTGGGTTGCCGCCGCTGTTGAAGGATCCGCCGCCGCCGCCGCCGCCATAGCTACCGTCAAACTGGCCACCCGAGCCACCGCTGTAACCGCCGCCACCGCCGCCGCCGCCACTGGATTCGTGGTTGCCGCCGCCGCCGCCAAAGCCACCGTAGGACTCGTTGTCGCGCGAGGCGCCGCCGAGGCCGCCGTTGACAAAGGCGCTGCCGGGGTTGCCGCTGTTGCTTTGCTTGGCCAAGCCGTTGCCGAGCAAGCCCGCGCCGCCACCACCGCCGTTGGCGTTGCCGATGCTGCCCGAGATGCCGCCCTGGCCGTTGCAGCCGGGGGTGCCGAAGCCGCGGTCGTCCTTGGTGCCACAGCCGTCGGTGGTGCCGCCGACCCCGGGTTGGCCACCGTTGCTGCCGCGCCCGCCACCTCCACCGGCGACGACCAGTGCCGTGTTGTCGGCCAGGACTACAAAAGTGCCGCCGCCGCCAGACGACGAAGTGGCGCTGGGCGACTTGCTGCCCATTTGGCCGACTAAAATCTTGAGCACGGTGCCCTTCTTGAGCACAAAATCGCCGCGCATGTGGGCCCCGGCTGCGCCTGCATTGCTGAGTCCGTTCAGCGCCCCGCGGGCCCCCCACGCCTCGATGCGGTAGGTACCGTCGGCGGGCACCGTCCACGATTGGATGCCGCCGTTAACGGTGACGGTGTTGGCCAGACTGCTGCCGTTGTACGCGGCCTGACATTGGCTCAAGTTGGGTCCGCTTTTACCGGACTGCCCACAGGTCTTGAAGGAGACGTTGACCTTGACTTCGCTGACGCAAAACGGGGTGCAGCCGTCGCCCGAGAAGCTGTTGCCGTCGTCGCACTCTTCGCCGCTGTCCACCACCTTGTCGCTGCAACCGGCCTTTTTGCAGGCGAGGCGGCAGGCGTCGGGCTTGGTGTCGCTGTTTTTGGCGCCGTCGTCGCAGGTCTCGTCCGCTTGGATGATGCCGTCACCGCAGTACACGGTCTTGCACATGTAGCAGCCATCGCCGGCAATAAAGTTGCCGTCGTCACAGACTTCGCCGGGATTGAGGATGCCGTTGCCGCAAATGTCTGGAAAAAACTTAAGCAACTGCCACAGACTGCCGTCGCACACCGCCACCCCGCCCTGATTGGCGGCCAGCGTGACCATGCCTTTGTTGGCGGCGTTGCAGGGTTCGGCGAGTTGGTCGCCACTCGGCAGTAAAAAGCCGTTGGTGGCGGCGACTTTCTTGCTCGACAGGACCTCGGCTTGGACCGAAAACGCTTTGATTTGGCCGTCAGTCGGCTGGGCACCGGGGTCATAATCGACGACCAGTAGCTTCCAGATGCCTTGCGGGTTCTTGCCGACCCACGCCGTCAGGTCGCCGCTCAGAGTCTTGTCCGGCTTGGGGTAGGTGACCTTGAGCGAAGTGCCGCTGCCGGCCTTGTTGACCAACAGGTAGGTCGAGCCATCGGGAGCGGTCAAGGTCGCTGTCAACTGGGAAAACGCGCTCGTGGTCAACTCGACGGAGACGGACAGGGCCTGCACCTTGCCGACATTGGGCAGGGTGACCTCGGCGCTGACGCCCTTGAGGCTGGCGTCGGGGATGTCAATGGCTTTGGCGATCGCCGCGCTGTGGACAAACACGTTGGTTAGCAGGCCATTCGAAATCGCCGCGAGGCCGTTTGCCGGCAGTGCCGAGGCATCCAAGGTACCGGCAATGCAGTCGAGCGAGCCGTCGGCTTTCAAGCCGCGCACCACCAACCCTGATCCGCACTGCGTACCCACTTTGGGCACCACCGGAGCGCCATTCAAGTCAGCGTAAAAACCCGACAGCGCGACATCGGCCAGTTTGGGCGCGCCCAGCAAGTCGTTCCAGTTGCCGCTGTGGGCGATTTTGGCCAGTTCCGCCTTCTTGACGTACCCAGACAAGTCGAGCTTGTCCAGATCGGTGATTTTAACAAAGCTCGCCAGCAGCTTGGGGTCCAGCTGGGCAACACCAATGCAACCCGAGCACTGCACGGCCTCCGCTGTCGCCGCCTGTAGGGCATAGGCCACCGAATGCAGCGCCACACGCGGCAACTCGGGGTCGTTGCCGACTTGCACGGCCAGCCAAGCCTGAGGCACCTGCGCCAGAACGGTCGCCGTCAGCGGGTTCTTGGCGCCCAGAGTCTGGGTAAAGCGGCCACCCGCCACCGTCACCACCAGCGGACCCTCTTCCCACGCCGCCGTGCCGCCTTGGGGCGCGCCAAAGAGGCGGAAGGTCAGAATGTAGTCACCGTCGCTGGCTACCCCGGTTCCGGCCCCGGCAGTCAAGCTGCCGGCCACCGCCAGCGAGGTCGGGGCAGCGTGGCTGGCGGCGGGCGACCCAAGCAGCGCCACCATCAAGGCCACAATCGGAAGCACTACAGGGCGCATCGGAACCTCAGTTGGCGGCACGGTTCGCCGCGCCGACAGCATTGTGCGGTTCGCCCTAGGGAAGGTCAACCGCGATCCCCCGCTTTGGGCGCAGTTCTGCGTCGCTGCGGCGCTTTCCTCCTAGGAGCCTGTCGGACTATCGCCCGCAAGCATACAAGCAAGCTCCCGGCTCCGAATGGTTGCCAACACTTTGAAAAAGTGTCACAATCACGTGCATGAGCAGATCATTTCGCCCGCACAAGTCCGACGCCCTGTTCCTGTTGCCG
>SHZD01000097.1 GCA_009692465.1 Myxococcales bacterium | reverse complement strand
GTCCAACAACGGCAAACCGCCACAGGGCAGGCCGAAGAGCCGGATGTGAGATCCACAAGTCCGGTTCTGTGAGAGGGGCGGCTGGGCAACTGGCCGCCCCTACTCGACCGCCGCCGCGACGCCGAGCTGCGCTCAAAGCGGGGGATCGCAGTCTGTCGGCGTCGGCAGCTCAGGCGAGCCGAGGTGTCGAAGTGACAACTATGCGTCAACGCGACTGCATTTGTACGGTCGAAGTTGACAGATAGCGCCACACGGTTATGGTCCGCAGTGTGGGAGCGCTGTTGCGCTTCAATTTGCAGCGATAAGCGCGCCCATCCCGCCCCGCCGCCGCGCCTAGGCCATTGACACCATGCCGCCCCATGTCTGATAATTCAACAGCTTGCATAATGAACCCCAGCGCGACCGTCCCTGCCGGTCCCGTTGACACCGTGCGCGCCATTTTTGCGCGCGCCACCCAGATTGCGGTCGAGCAGGGGGTGCTGACGACCAGTGTGGCTGCCAGAGAGGTGCCGCTCGAGCGGCCCAAAGACGCCAAACACGGCGATTTGGCAACAAATCTGTGCTTTGTGCTGGCCAAGGCCGCCAAGGCCAATCCGCGGGCTCTGGCTGAACGCTTGTGTGCGTGTGTGCGCCAGGCCGATCCAGATGGCGCGATCGCCAAACTGGAAGTGGCCGGCCCCGGCTTCGTCAACCTGTTTTTGGCCCCACACTGCTGGCAGGCCGGCCTAGTCAACATCCTGCAACACGCTGATACATTTGGACAGTCTCGCTCTGGAGCCGGCCAGCGGGTTCTGATTGAGTTTGTCAGCGCCAACCCGACCGGCCCCTTGCATGTCGGCCATGGCCGCGGCGCGGTGCTGGGTGACACGCTGGCAGCCGTGATGCGGGCGGCAGGGTTTGCAGTAAGCACTGAATATTACATTAACAACGTCGGCAATCAGATCAACAAACTCGGCGAAAGCGTGTGGCACTGGCTGCGCGCTGCGGATCGGCGGGCGGCCGCGCTGGCAGTGTGGGCTGCGGACCAACCGGTGGCCTTTCCTGATGGATTTCCCAATGGATTTCCAGATGATGGCTATCGGGGCGCCTACATCGCCGCCACGGCTCAGCAGCTGGCCGACGACCCTGCGATCGCCCGATGCGCCGCGCTGACGTCGTGGACCGACACCGCTGGGTGGGCCGCGCTCGATCGGCACAATCCGACTGGCCGCGCCGACAATCGGGCCGTGAGTGTGCGCGCGTGGCAACTGATGATTGCCCGCATCGCCGCCGATCTCAGCCAGATCGGGATTCGCTTTGATAAATGGCAGAGTGAGCGCACTCTGCATGGCCTAGATGGCGGCTTGGACGACAGCCACGATCGCGTTTCTTTGTGTGCACAGCGGCTGGTCCAGGCGGGTTGGGCTTATCCTCAGCCGGCCACCGACGGCGACGCGCCCGCTCCAGCAGCAGGGTCTAGCGAGGTAGGCCCCAGTCAAGCGGTGTTCTTTGCCGGCACCCGCGAGGACATTCCCAAGGCCTTTCGCGACAGCAAAGATCGGGTGATTGTGCGCAGCGACGGTCGACCGACCTATTTCGCCGCCGATATCGCCTACCATGACGACAAGCTTTCGCGCGGATTCACTCATCTTATCAATGTGTTAGGCGCCGATCATCACGGCTATGTGCCGCGGCTTAAGGGCGTGTTGCATGCCTTGGGTGACATGCGGCGCTGCGAAGGCGACCCCAACGCGCAGGCGTGGTCGGGCGAGCGCCTTGAAGTCCCGCTGGTGCAAATGGTGGCGCTGTTGCGCGATGGCAAGCCGGTGCCGATGGGCAAGCGCTCGGGCGAGTTTGTCACTCTGGCCGATGTGGTCGAAGAAGTGACCACCGTGGGCAATCCGCACTCGGGCGCCGATGCGGTGCGGTTTACCTTTTTGTCGCGCAAGGCCGACGCTCAGATCGATTTTGATTTGGAAGTGGCGCGGCGGGCCTCGCTCGATAACCCGGTGTATTACGTGCAGTACGGGCACGCTAGGCTGGCTTCGGTGCTGGCGCGGGCCCGCGAGCTTGGCAAGGGGCTGGACGCTCAAAAGGCCGTGCACAGCGCGGATCTGACGGCCCTGACTCTCGATGCTGAGAGAGAACTGGCTATTTTTGCAGCAGATTATCCAGAAGTGGTGGCGCGCGCCGCTCGCAGCCGCGAACCCCATCAAGTGGCCTATTATCTGCGCGATCTGTGTGCGGCATTTCACGCTTATTACAGTCAAAACAAGGCCACGGCCCGCGTCATCAGCGACGATGTGGCGTGCACCCAAGCGCGCCTGACGTTGGTGGCCGCACTGGCGCAAGTTGTTCGCAATGGCCTAATTCTGCTTGGGATTACTGCGCCCGAACGGATGGCGAATCTGGCTGGCCCGTCTGAAGCAGACGACGATGGCGCTGCCGATACCACTGCCGATACCGCTGCCGATACCACTGCCGATACCGCTGCCGATACCACTGCCGATACCGCTGCCGATACCACTGCCGATACCGCTGCCGATACCGCTGCCGATACCGCTGCCGATACCGCTGCCGATACCGCGGTGGTCCCTGCTGCCAATTCACGACCACCCATCGCCGCGGTGGCCGCCTGTTGAGCGCCGCCGAATCACCCAAGGAGCTGGCTATGCCCACCGCCACGGACGCGGCCCGACCTTTTGAAGCGAACACCTTGCCGCAATTTGGCCACAAGTTGCGCGATTTCGATAAGGTGCGCGAACGACGTTACCTCAAGGTCGAAGCGCGGCACGCTATTCAGGTGGTGATCGGGATCGCCATCACCTGCGCTGTCGCCTTTGTCGGCGGGTGGTCAGCCGCCGTCCACGGTTGGCGACCCCAATGGCTAGCTGTTGCCGTTCCAGCCGCGGCGCTGCCCGAGCAAGAACCACCGGCAGTGGTCACCGAAGCGCTGCAGCCCGCCGAGGCAGTGCCAGCCGTGCCCGCGCCAGCGGTGGCTTCGGCTGAAGCGATGCTGGCGGCGTTCGATAGCGCGGCCTTGGCGGCTCAAATTGCCGACACTCCAGCGGTATTGACTGCCGCCCACTTGGCAGTCACCTCGGCCGACGAACGCATCGTCGGCGCCGACGAACTGGCCGAACCAGCCTTACCAGCTGCTCCAGCGCAGGCCGAAGTCATGCCGGTTGCTGCCATCGCAGTACAACCAGCGCCTGCACTGGCCGAAAAACCAGCCGCGGCAGTTGTCGAAAAACCAGTCGCGGCGCCTGCCGAAAAACCAATCGCAGCGGTTGCCGAAAAACCAATCGCAGCGGTTGCCGAAAAACCAATCGCAGCGGTTGCCGAAAAACCAATCGCAGCGGTTGCCGAAAGACCAATCGCAGCGGTTGCCGAAAAACCAATCGCAGCGGTTGCCGAAAAACCAACTCCGGCGGCGACTGTGCAATCTTGCGCAGCCGCAAAACCTTCTGCCGTTCCAGCGGTGGCGGCGATCGCTGACGGCGCCCGCGCCACTGCGGCGCAGTCGGCCGTACTCAAGCCATCTAAGGGTCCAGCGGTCAGCCTCGATCGCGATGGCGAGCTCCTAGCAATGCCCGCGACCTCCGGAGCCCCGGCAGCGGCCGCAGTCCAAGCAGGCAAGGCTGTGCGCGATGCCGCCCAGACTGCGCAGAACACGATTAGGGCCGCCCAAGACGCGATTAGGGCCGTGCAGGATGCGGCCAAGGCCGCCCAGGACACGCTTAGGGCCAATCTGAAAGCGAGCAAGGCAGTCTACGAAAAGGCCGCCCAAGAGGCTGCCAAAGCCGCGCTCGACGGTGCTAAGGCCACCGCAGATGCCGCCAAAAGCAAGAGTGCTGCCCTCAATAAGGCTGCCGCAACCCAAGCTGCTGCCGCTAGCGCCGCTGGCACCAAGCCGGCCGCGCCGGCCCAACCTCAAGCCCCCGCGGGGGTGGCGACTCCCGCGCCGGTTACGGTTGCAAAGGTGGCGCTGGCTGCAGGCGAAGCAACACACGAAGCGGAGCGCAACGGCGACAAGGATCCCGACAAGACCCCGCGCGCAGGTCGGCCACCCGCCGGCAAGTATGTGGTGCAGATCAAGGCTTTTCGCAATCAGGCTGAGGCGGACAGTTTTGCGGGTGAACTGCGCATCCGCGGCTACACGGTGTCGGTTTCGACGGTGGATGTCCCTGAAAAAGGGCAGTTTTTCCGGGTGCGGATGGGGCCGTTTGGCACCTTGGACGTCGCCCGCGCTGCCCAAAAGAAGCTGGAAACGGTCGAGGGTCACCAGTCGATTGTGCTGGCGACGCCGTAGCGGTAGCGGCTACCAGTGCTCGCTGTGCTGTCAGTGCTCGCTATGCTGTCAGTGCTCGCTATGCTGTCAGTGCTCGCTGTGCCACCTGTGCTTGTCGCGCGGCTTTTGGATGACCCCTGCGTGGCTTTTGGATGACCCCTGCGTGGCTTTTGGATGACACCTGCTTAGTTCGGAGGGTCCTATGCGTACAGGGCTGTGCTCGGCGGTTTTGGGTCTGGTCTTGGCGGGCACGGCGTTGGCTGGCGCACCCGCTGCTGCTGCGGTCCCCGTTACCACTGCTGTCGACGGGGCCTTGGTTTCCGCTGGCGGTGGTCCAGGCGCCGACGGCGAGTACCTGATTGCTTTCGCGATTTACGAGGGCGAAAAGGCAGCGACGCCGGCCTGGAAAGAGGGCCCATTCAAAGTCACCGTCAAAGGCGGTCTGTTTGCCACCCTGCTTGGTTTGGCCACGCCCTTGACGGCCCAAACATTGGCGGCCCTGCCGCAAGCCTGGTTGGGCGTCACCGTCGGCACGGACCCTGAACTGCCGCGCAAACAACTGACCGCCGTGCCCTATACGCTGCGGGCGGCCATCGCCGAAGGCATCGACTGCTCCGGCTGCGTCGGCATCGGGCATCTGGATCCCAAAGCGTTGGTCGGCTATGCCAAAACCGCCGACTTGGCCCCCTACGCCAAAGCGGCCGACCTGAGCAAGTACGCCCAAACAACCGACTTGGGCGACTACGTCAAGGCCGCATCCCTAGCGACTGTAGCGGCATCGGGCAACTTCAAGGACCTCAAAGACCCACCTAAGCTGGCCGATGTCGCCCTTTCAGGCGCCTATGGCGATCTGACCGGGCTGCCCGTATTGGCCAAAATCAACAGTTCGTGTGGCACTGGCTTGGTCGTCAAAGGGCTGAAGGCCGATGGCAGCTTGGACTGCGCCACCAGCGCGGTCACCGCCAAAGACTTGCCAGCGGACGGCTTGAACGAAGTTTCCGGCAACTTGTTGACCACCCAGTTCAACGAACTCGCCACCAGCACAAAAACGCCGCTCGATATCCCCGACGGCATCGCCACTGGGGTGTCCGACGCCATCGAAGTGCCTGACTTCGGCATCGCTGAGTCGTTTGCTGTCACCATCGACATCAGCAATTCCGATATTTCTAAGGTGCGGGTGACGTTGTTTGACCCCCAGGGTGTCGCCTACAAGCTGCACGAACAAACGGGGACCGGTCAGGCCTTGCAGGTTACTTTTGCCGCCACTGACAAGCTGGTTGCGGGCGACTTGTCGCCGTGGATTGGTAAGAATCCCAAGGGCCTATGGTCAGTCACTATCGCCGATTTGGTTGGCACCTTAGGCAACAAGGACGGCAAGCTCAACAGCTGGAAAATCACCACCGGCGTAAAAAGCACCAAGAAAGTCGGGGTCGGCGGCGCGCTAGTGTTCTACGGGGCCGCCACGCCGCCGGTGCCGTGCGACGCCAATAATTTCGGCGCGACCTACGGCAATCCGCAAACTCAAGCGCTGTATGTCTGCAACGGCAAGGGTTGGGCGGCGATCTATTTGGCGCTGCCCGGCACCAAAGAAAACCCCGCCGCCTCGTGCAAGGACCTGTTGACCAAACAACCCACCGCCGTCAACGGGCCGTACTGGGTCGACGTTGACGGTTTGGGCGGCGCGGCCGCCTTTGAAGTTCACTGCGAAATGACGATTTTGGGCGGTGGCTGGACCTTGGTCTTCAACTTGGACTCGGCCGACAGCGCGCGCCATGTGTGGCAGGACACCGGCTTTTGGCAAGGGGCGAGCACCGAGGGCAATGCAGCCAGCGCCCTGACCAGCGGCAATAAGTCTAGTGCATTTGCGCAGTTGGGCGGCAAGGAGCTGTTGGTTTTCGGCCACGACAATGGCAGCCCAATCGGCTACGCCGCCTACGACCTGCTGGCTACTTACCAAAACACCCCGCTACTGACGTTGTTCAAGGGCGGCGAGGCGACCATCAGCGCCGCGCGCAAAGCGCAAAGTGGGGTCAGCGGCGCGGTGCTGAACACCAAGCGCACCCAGTCGCGCTTTGGTGACCCGTTTTTCGACAAAAACAATGGCGAGGCGCTGGTGGTCAACAAAGCTTCTGGATGGAGCGCCCAGAATAATTTCAATCGCTTAGCGACGACGGCCAGCAACGGCGAGTATGCCCATACTTTTGGCGGCATCGGCGGCTACCACACCAACGCCGGCTGGGGCCACAACTACGAGTCGTCGCCGATCGCGTCGTATTGCGATATCACCAACTTGTACGGCAATGGCGCCAACATGGAAGCCAACGGTCAGACCAGCACGCTGGGTGGCGGCGCAGGCGCGTGCGCAGATCCTGGCCTTTTCAAGTATTTGCCGGTGGATCTGGCGGTGTGGCTGCGCTGATCAGTGGGCCAGCTTAGGGCCCCAGCACAATAAACTCGACGACGCTCGTCTGGGTCGGAGCGGCGAGTCGGCTGAATAGACGCGAGCTTAGCGACCCACACAGCAAGCAAACGGGCGCAAACAAAATCGATTAGATTTTGTTGGTGCCCTTTGCGAACCACCCAGCACGCAAACGGAACCGGTCCTGCACTGACGTATTCTGGGACAGTCGCTCACGGCACGGTGGCGTTGTACCAGCACACCCCTTGACCACAGGTTGGCTTGGGCGCCACACACTTGGGCGTTGAAAAGCCGCACTTGGTCTTGAACTCGTACTTCTTGCACAGATTATCGTCGATCCAGCCGACGATCTTGAGAACGTCGTTTTGCATACCGGCGTTGACGGCGACCCCGCAGGTTCCGCCGCAATCGGTGCCGGTCGAGATATGGACGCAATCTTCGCTGCTTGAACAGGCTTGGGCTTTGGCAACCGCGGTTTGGATGGCCTCGTTCTTGGCCGCGGCCAAGTTGGCGCAAGTCGCTTCCATACACTCGTTGGCAGCATAACCCTTGAAAAATCCAGTCTTACACACCCAAAGCGTGCCCTCGCACACGCTATTGGCGGGCTGAGGTTGGACGCAGGGACTAGAGGCCGGCTTGCTGTAGACGCATTTGCCATTGGCGCAGCCGACGGTGGGTTCCATGCAGCTGGGGGTGGCAAAGCCGCACTTGGCGCCGTAGCCCAACGGTTTGCAGATGCTGGCGTCCAAGTCGGCGATGACTTGGCTCAACGCGGCGGCGGCAGTCTTGACAATCGCCATGCCGCAACTGCCGGCGCAGGCGGTGTCAGTCGGGGCGACCACGCAATTGTCGTCGACCGTGCAGCCGCCCTCATACTTGGCTTGGGCAGCGGCCAAGGTCGCTTGCACCGCGGCAGCCATGTTGGTGCAGGTCGCCTCTTGGCAGCCGGCAGCCGGGCTCGGCTTGAAGGCTCCAGCCGGGCAAGCGGCTGCTGCGTCGGCGGGCGCGATTGCGTCTGCCTTGCCTGTATCGGCGGCACCGCTATCTGCGGCAACGTCGCTAGCGGCGGCATCGCCGGCAGCATCAGTCAGGCCGCCATCGGGCTTGGATCCGTCGACACTACTCGCGTCGGCGGAGCCAGTTGCGCCCGAATCGGCGGCAGTTTCGCCGCTGGAGTTGGAGTCTGTTTCGCTGGCGACGTCTGCACCATTGGCGGCAGAGTCCGCGCCACCAGCGGCCGCACTGCCCGCGGGGGTGGCGCAAGCGGTCAGCCAAACTGCGACTGTGGCGTGGGCGATGATGGTCTTGTGCATTATGAACTCAATTGGGGGAAATACCCGCCGCAGCATAGCGGTTTTGGCCATGAGTTGACAGGCGCGAGCGGCCTGCCCAAGCTGGGGCCGACACCGTTCGCCGCCAGCACGACCGACAGTCACCAGTGCGGCGTCTATACTCGATCGCCCAAGTCCGGCACCGCGTGCCGGATCGGCGATCTCGTGCTTGCTGGGTGGGTCGCCAAGCTCGCGTCTGCTGTGCAGCCGACTCGCGGCTCCGATCCAAGGTTGATCTCGTAATTGGGAGACTGTGTATAGTTAGCCGATCAAATCAGCTTTGCTCGGCGTCTCAGTGCTTGCTTTGTGGGTCGCGAGCATGCGGCACTTATTCAATTGCCTGCGGGTTGGCGTCAGGCCGCTCCGTTTTGTTTGGGAATTCTTTGAGTTTCGGCGTTAATTGGTCGGGTCCCTAGGCCCAAATCGGATAACGCAGCGATGCCGAACCACGACTCAACTCCACCATCTGTCGCCAATCCGCCAGCGCAGATTCGCCCGGCGACCGCCGCCGCCGCCGCCGCAATCGCGGCAATTTACAACCACTACATCACGCATACCACGATTACCTTTGAAGAAGCTGCGATCGATGCCGCCCAAATGCACCAGCGCATCCAAGAAGTCAACGCCACTGCGCTGCCGTGGTTAGTCGCGGAGAGCAGCGGTCAAGTCGCGGGCTATTGCTACGCATCGCGGTGGAAAGGTCGTTGTGCCTACCGGTTTTCTGTTGAAATCACTGTGTATGTGCAGGCCAATTTGGCCGCGCGTGGCGTCGGCACGCTGTTGTACCAAGCGCTGTTTGCCGAGTTGCGCAGGGGCCCCACCCACGCCGTCATGGCCGGTATCGCCTTGCCCAATGCCGCCAGTGTGGCGTTGCACCAGCGTTTTGGGCTGCACAAAGTCGCCCATTTTGCCCAAGTTGGCTTCAAGTTTGAGCAGTGGGTCGATGTCGGTTACTGGCAGCTTATTCTAAAATAACAGCCAGTTATGGCCCATGCAAAATCAAGTCGATTTTGCACCCCGGCCCATTGCTTGCTTGGTGGGTCGCTAACTCGCGGCTTTGCAAGCCGGCTCGACGCTCCGTTTCAATCGCGGATCGATCGCGTTATTTTTTCACGAGCCCTTACTCCAGTCCAGCTTGCAGCCTGACTGGACCTGACTGGACCTGACTGGACCTGACTGGACCTGACTGGACCTGAGTTGGCCAGTTCGCCCGGTCCTACTGCGCCGCATCCGGTTGTTGCGCAGGCGGCGGTGGAGGCGGCGGCGGCGGCGAACCAGTCGAATGACCTGGCGGCACCGCGACTGCCCCCGTCCACGCCAGCCACGCCTGGCCACTGGTCAGCGCCTGCCACGCCCATGGCAGCCAGCGCAGCAACGCCGCCGCCAACCACAGCGCCCACCCCAGCATCAGCGCCCGCCACAGCCACAGCGGCAAACTGACCATGCCAGCGTCGGGCAGCTTGCCAGTGGTGCGATCGATAATCCATTGCAATTGCCACTGAGTGGAGCCAGCGCCTTGCACTTGCATGTCGAGATCGCCCAGCAAGTTGCTGTGAATCGCGCCATACAGACAGCCCAGCGCCGCCAACCCCCAGCCAAACAGCACAATCTGCAACAGGTTATGCACCACTGGCCCGAAGGTCTGGCCCAGACCGTCGCGACCTACGCTGCCGTAGCGGCGGCGCCAGCCCATCGCCAAGAACCAGCCGACGACGACTAGCACCAGTGGTACCGGCAGCGGCGCCAACCCCAAGCTCAACAGCAGCCAATGTCTTGTTTTTAGTGGCAAACCGCCGATGCGCCCCAGCGCCACTGCCACCAGCAACGCCAGCAGCAGCCGACTCCAGAACAACACCGCCGCGCCCCACTTAGGGCCATGGGCGAACAGCAACCAGCGGCTCTCGCCCGGTTTTAGACTAATTTGCAGGTTGGCTGCGGCGCCACCCAAGTCCAATTGCGGCACGGTTTCATGGATTTGTCGTTGCCATGCCTGCTGCCACTTGACCGTAATCTCTTGTTGACCGGGATTGAGCGGGACCAGCAGCAGCTGACCCTGCGGCCGCAGCGTTTTGGCCTGACCGGCGATGACCACACTTTGCACTTCGGCCCCGGGCGGCAACGTCAGTTTTTGGACCCCACCTTGCGAGGTGCGGACCCGCAACACCAAAGTCGCGGCCAGCAAGCGCTGACCCGGTTCGAGCGTGTACTGGACGCGATCGATGGTGATCGACTGACCGGGGGCACCCGCCGGCCGCCGCACCTGCACTTGCAGCGTCTCGCCCGGCCACGGCTGCCACAGCGGGCGCAGCGCGGCATCGGTGCTGTCGCGGCTGTGCGTCGGCGGCAGTCCTTGCCAGCTGCAGCGCCAAATCGGCGAACAGTCCAAGCGCCACGTCTCGGTCCACGCTTCGCCACTTGGCGCCACCAAGGTGATGGCGGCCGCAGCCCCTTCGGGCAACGGCAATTGGCCCTCTAGGGTGACCACGGTCTCGCCGCGGGCAAAGGTGACCAGTGCCCGCCGACCTGCTTGTGGCCTGCCCGGCTCAGTTTCTTCGACCCGCACCCCATCGGTCAGCACCACCTCACCCGCGAGCAAGGGTACTTTGACCAGCTGTGGCCGCTCGGCGTTGTCGCGGCGCACCGTCGTTTGCACCGTCCATGGCAGGCCCAACTGCAGGTGACGTTCGACGCTGTACCACGGCGGCAATTCGACGGCCGCGTCGGCAGCGGTGGCGGCAGTCGCAGGATTGACAGCGCCTCCTGCACCCACAACTGGGGTGACAGCGGCCGGCAGCGGCACTTGACGGCGTGTGAGTTGCAGACTCTGTTGCGGCACGCCGTTGCTGTCCAACCCATCGACGGCCCAGCCTGGGGCGTCCATCCGCACTTGTTTGGGCAAGGCCTCGCTGCCCAGTTGCACATCAATCACATTGCGCCGCACCAAGTTGCCTGTGACTTGAACCACGTGGTGTCCCGTAGGCACCCGCAGGCGCAGAAGCCCCTGATCGTCGCGGCGCAGTTCACGAGTTGGCTTGCTGTCCAGCGTGACTTGCTCCAGTTGCAGCGCATCGAGCGGGCCCGGCACCGTCCACGCCGCCGAGCGCTGGGCCGATAGCGCCGCTTGCAGCACAAAGCGCTGACCTTGCAAGCGAATCTGCAGGTGCGACACCACCAGGCACGGACCTTCACAGTGCTGGGCGGCCACCAAGCGATCGTGCAGGGTCTGCAACACGGCGGTCGTTGGCGGCGCATTATTTTGCATCTGAGCCGCGAACGGCGCCTCCGACGCGTGGCCTAAATTGGGCAGCCCCAGCGCGATCAGCACCAGCAAGCCCATTGTCGCCGCAGTCGGTTGCAGCGCGCTGGCCAATTTGCGCAGCCGCCCGACGTCGACCAATTTGAGCGCCAGTAGCACCACCAGCACCGCGCGCAGCAGGGCCAACAGCAAATTGTGCAGGGGCGACAACAAGTACAGTTCCACTTGATGATCGGCGCGCACCGGACCATTCCAAGTCAGCGGCCAGTCGGACCACTGCCACGTCGGCACCCCCGGGCCCGTTTGGACCACCGCTTGGGGGTCGATTTGCTGCAACTGACGGTCATCGCTGGTGCTCAGATCGTAGTTGAACGACCCGCGCTTGGACCAACCGCCCTTGGTCTTGCCGGTGAGCTTGCGCTGATTGCGATTGGGATCGACCGCTTGTTGCGCTTGCACATTGCTCAGTTCGTCTTTTTTGGCCATCTCCTTGTCTTCTTCGCGAGCGGCTGGCGACTCCATCGGCACTACCGCCGGCGAGGTCGGGGCGTCAGTGGCAGCCTGTTCGGCCATTTTGGCCTCCACCATCGGCGGTGCCCGATCGCCCTTGCCAGCGCTGCCCAACAGCCACCCGCCACCCATGTCGCCGCGGCTAGCCACCTGCGGATAGATGCCGTGGCGAATCTGATCGGCGCAAAATGGCACCACTTCGACAACAAGACCAATCAAAACAAAGGCATAAATGAAGTTGATGCCTTTGCGAAAACGACCCTCTGGCAGCACCGCCAGCAAGCCCAGACACGCCAGCGCCGCCAGCAACACCCCACCAGGAGCGTCCGGTTGGCCGTGGCACACCACCAGTAGCGCCGCGGTCGCCAGCCCCCAGCCCTTGCCGAGCAGCTTGGCAAAGCCCAGCGACAGCATCAGCACGAAGAAAAAATCGAGTAAATCCCAAGAATCGGTCCACGTCGTCGGCAGTTTATCGACCCCGGTCGCACTGAGCAGGGTCCAGCCGGGCGGCAAGTGCAACACCGCCGACAACTTTTGCACGTCCGTAGACCAACCGACCGCCGCCAGCGCACCGGTGTGGCTGTCCAGCCGCACATCGGCCTCCATGCGCAAGTTGCCGTCGCGCAATTCAACGCCAGCTCCCGGGTGGCCAACGGTGGCAGAACCATCGGCTGGCAGGGTGATTAACTGATTGCGATCAGAGACTTCAGCACGCCCCAATTGCCAGCCGCCGGCCGTGCCCAGTCGCCAAGTCTGGTGCAGTTGTCCGTGCAGCACATCGCGACTGGTCAGGCCCTCACCGTCCAAGTCCAGCCACCAGTGGCGCGACAGTTCGATGTGGTTGGGCGCGGGTTCGATTTCGCCGCGGCGCGCCACTTTGAGTTCGAGCTTTTGACCCGGTTCGCCTAGATAGCTGCGGCCCTTTTTCCATGCTGAATCCAGTTGGGTGCGATCGGGATCGACGCTGATCAGGCCACTGACTTCGACCGAACGCACGGCTTCGTCGGGCACCCACACCCACGTTTCGGGGCTCTCAAAAAAACCGCCGTGCAGCGTCGGTACCTCAATGTGGGCCGCTGCTACCGGCAATACTGCTTCGATATCAAGCACATGCTGGCCAGGGCGCACATGAACCCGCACCGCGCCATCGGCGCCCACTTGCACGGGCAGCGGGCAGTGGATGCCGACGGGTCGCCAGCCTAAAGGCAGCACTGCGCCCAGCACCGCATCGCGGGCCTTGCCGCCCACCCGCAGGGTCAGCCGCGTCGTCAGGCGCAGGGGCACCCCATCGCGCACCCGGCGCGCCACCGTCACCGTCAGCGAATCGGTCTCGGCCCCGGTGCCACTGCCGTCCTTTTGCAGCAGCAATCGTCCGGCGTCATCGCGGCGGGCCACATCGACCTTGGTGCCGAGTAAGGTCAGCTCGATGACGCCAATTTCTTTAGGCAAAGCCAACAGTTCGGGCGCCTCGGCCCACACGAAAACCGCGGCGACCTTGTGATGGCCCGCGGGCAGCCTTAGCGCCGGCCGGCTGCCATCGAACTGCACCACTGCGGGCAGGTCGTTGACGGTCACTTGCTGCGGCCAAGCCGCAGCGTCGCCGGGCAGCGCCACCACCGCCGCTTGGTCCAACCAGATGTCGAGTGAAAACCCGCCCCCCTCTTTGTCAATACGCACTTGCAAGTGACCGGGCCACTCACAGGCGCGGCCGTCACCCCACGATGTACACAACAGAGCGGGCTCGTCGTGCAGCGTCCAGGCTTGCCACGGCTTGAGCGCGTCCGGCACTTCGGGGGGTGGCGGCAGTGCCTCGGCAGGTCGCCCCGCAAACGGCAGACCAAGCGCGCAAAATAGCACCGAAAACATGAGCTTACGAGTAAACATGCCGATCCTTGGGCCAGCCGGACCTGCCGGTGCGCGCTTGGACGCGCAGTGTGCCCTAAGGAACTGTGACAGAACAAGTCGTTCTGTCACAGGGCTCCATTTGCTTGCTAGGTGGGTCGCAAGCTCGCGACTTTGCAAGTCGACTCGCCGCTCCGGCAAGAATCAAATCGATCGACTTAAATTGTCACAGTTCCTAAGGGTCCGCGAGATGCACCTAGGTCTTGCCCGCAGCCGAGCGCCTACCTACCTCAGATTCACCACCGAAATCTCCGCGAGCCCCGATTTGGGATGCCAGTGCCCTGTCGCTCGCTGTCGCTCGCTGTCGCTCGCTGTCGCTCGACAAGGAGCAAGGGGCTTGACGACTGAGGCGTACTTGTGTACGCAGCAGGGACGAAAGCGCCGCAGTGACGCCGAGATGCGCCCAAAGCGGGGAATCGCGGCCTACTGAAACAACCGCCCAACCACCGCGCCCTTGGCCCCATCTTGGCCCAGCGACCGCCACGCCACCACCCACGAGTTGTCAAAGCGCCCCACCAACGCCGGTTGGCTCTGATCGGCGCCAAAAGTCGTGTTGACCATCCAGTCGAGCGATTGTTGAACATTACCCTTGAATTACACAGACTTGATCGAGTGCCCCGCTTCATCTTCGCCGACCGTCTGCCACGTCGCCACCAAGTTGCCGTTGGGCAGGAACGCCACCATCGGCTTGCTCTGTTCGCCTGCGGTGACCGCGTTGAGCTTGAATTCTCCGCCCGCTTTGCCACCGGTCTTGTCAAACAACTGGGCGTAGCTGCCATAGTTGTCGCCGTCTTGTCCAAGTGAACTCCACACAATCACAAAGCCGCCGTTGACGTCCGCAGCGGCCCGCGGCGCGGTCTGATCGCTCGCTTTGGTGGTGTGAACGATGAACTGATTGCCAATCGCCTTGCAGTCCTTGTACAGCAGTTGGCCATAAACACCCCAGCCAGCGCCGTCTTCAGCAAACGACTGCCACACCACCAAATAGCGGCCATCGGCAAACGGCACGATGTGCGGCGCCTGCTGGTTGTCCGTCACCGTGGTATTGACCAGTTGTTCATTGCCGACTGCGGCGCCCGCAGCGTCATAACAGCGCAGGATAACGTCATATTTATTGCCTGGGCTTTGGCCAAACGACTCCCACGCCACCGCAAACGAACCGTCGCCGAGCATGGCCACCACCGGCTTTTGCTGCTCGTTGGCTTTGGTCTGGCTAATCGCGACTTCGGCGCCGGCCGTGCTGCCATCGCTCTTGAAGCGCTGGGCGTAGATGCCGTCGATGTCGCCGTCTTGGCCGATGCTGTTCCACCCCACCGCAAAGTTGCCTGCAGTGTCCATGCCGATCGAAGGGGTGATTTGCGCCCCGGTCATGAAGGTGTTGACCACTACTTCGCCGCCGATCAGGGCCCCGTTGGCCGCGTAGCGTTGGACCGCAATGCCAGCTGCGTCGCAGGCGCCCGCACAGTACTTGCCGCGGCTGTTGCCCTTGCCATCGGCGTAATCGAGGCACAGGGCCGTGGTGCCTGCCGAACCGCCTTGGCAGTCGCTGTCTTGGTTGCACGGATCGCACAGGCGGGCAAACTTGGGCACGCACACTTGCACGTCATCGTTGCCCGCCTTCAGCGTCTTGCAGGCGCTGCCCGACGGACACGCGGGCGTACAGGAAAACGCGCACACTGCAGAACCGGCGTCGTTCAGGCAATACCCGGATGCACATTGGCTGTTTTCGGCGCAGGCACAGCCACCTTCGCTGCAGGCGGGCGGCAAGTCGGGGCCAACGGGCACGTCTTTGGTCGCAGTTTCGGCGGTGCCTACGTTTGGGGTCGGCGCGATTTCTGCTGCAACGGCGGCGTCTTCGGCTGGATTTTCGCCATCGGCGATCGGCAGGTCGAGGCCGCCGCTGGAGTCAAAAATCACGCCAGCACCGCCGGCGCCAGTGTCGGTGGGGCCACTGTTTTCGCAGCCGACCGCCAGCGACGCCAGCATCAGCAACGCCAGCCTGAGCGCCGTCGCCACCGTCCGTGATCGGGCCGCCGCCAACGATCGGGTCAGCGAAAAATCGGCATCCTGGACCAGCCCTTGACGCCCACTGGTGCGCAAGTTGGTAGGATTCATTTGATTTCTCTGGATCTGCTGGCCAATTTCGCGCGCCAAAAGGCGCGGGAGTCTACGGGTTGCGGGCTGGCTGTTCAACCGTTTTTGCCGCCAACGCCGACCATTAGGTCACTGCGCCCCGACGAATTGCCGTGCCAGTTGCGTCACGCTCAGGCAGTCGCTAGGCTGACCGTGGCGGGCTTGGTCCCTCCATTGGTGTGCCTACGATGCGCACTTTTAGCGCGTGCCCATGCCCCCTTCGGTCAGTGATGCTGCTGATCGCTGGCGCTTCGGTCTGCGCCGTACTGGGTTTGGCCGTTGACGCGACTGCCGCTACCTCAGCGAAACGCCGGGTGGTGCGCGAAAAGCCCGTGCGCAAGGCGGTCGAACCGCACCACTCCGTGGTGGTCGTCGCTAGCCGCGCCGGTGGCGTCCGCAACAGTGCGACCGATCCGAACACTGGGACCGACGCGAACACGCCCATCGCGCTGGCGGCCCGGCTGCAGTTGCACACCCAGTGGTTGTCCGACCACGACCGCTTGGCGCGACCGGCCAGCGTGCGCTGTGATGTGTGTGTGACTACCGCGGCGACGGCTCAGCCTGGCCAAGTCTCTATTTTCAAAGCGCTTGACCTGCGTTCCATCACCAATCGCTTGACCACTTTGCAGATCCGGACCGCGACCTTGAAGATTACCAGCTTGTCGCCGGTGGGTTTGCAGTTTCGTCAACCTTTCTGAGCCTTTACCAACACTCGCTATGCGCGCACTCAGTATGCGCGCACTCAGTATGCGCGCCCTCAGTATGCGCGCAGTAGTCCAGCGGGTCACCTTCGCCACAGTAGAAGTGGCCGGCGTCGCTGTGGGCCAGATCAGCAACGGCCTGTTGGTCCTGTTGTCGGTGGGTCAGGCCGACGGCCCCGCGGACTTGGGCTGGCTGGTCGACAAGGTCGCCGGCTTGCGCATTTTCGCCGACTCCGCGGGCAAAATGAACTTGGACGTCGGCCAAACGGGCGGCGCGATCTTAGTGGTCAGCCAGTTCACCTTGCATGGCGATGTGCGGCGCGGTAAGCGCCCCAGTTTCACGGCAGCGATGCCCCCTGAGCGCGCAGCGCCAATTGTCGACGAGTTTGCCCAATCCTTGCGCAAGCGGGGTCTGACAGTAGCCCAAGGCGTATTCGCCGCCGACATGCAGGTCAGTTCGTGCAACGACGGGCCGGTGACTATTCTTTTGGATTCTAGCAAGTTGTTTTAGGGCCTAGGTAAAATCTAGGCGATTTTGCAGCCGGGCCCACTGCTCGCTTGGCCCAAATTCCCCATCGAGATCCCCGCGGCCCCCGATTTGGGATGCCAGTGCCCTGTCGCTCGCTGTCGCTCGACAAGGAACAAGGAGCTTTTCGCCCAGTGGCGTACTCGCGTACGTCGCTGGGCGAAAAGCGACGCAGTGACGCCGAGCTGCGCCCAAAGCGGGGGATCGCGGTTGGTGGGTCGCAAACTCGCGGCTTGGCAAGCCGACTCTTTGCTCCGTTCAGTTCCCTCATCGATCGTATTAATTTTGTGCACTTCCTTGCGGTCCGCTGGCTACAGGCGCTGGCGACAGCTCAGAGTTTTGCCCCGCAGCGGGGTATCTGCGGTCCCCGACGGTTCTTGACATTGGCCCCAATTACCCACACTTTTGCGCCCTGCCGCAGCGTCATGCTGCGCTCTGGCCCAGTCTAAATGATTGAAATTAAACACATCCCCCTGCGCGCCCACGACGGCACCGAGCTGATGGGCTATGACTGCGGCGGCGGCAGTGGCCCCCCTCTACTGCTGTGCAATGGTCTAGGCGGCAATATCGACGCATGGCGCTATTTCACGGAGTTTTTTGGCAGACGCCACCGAATTGTCTCGTGGGATTACCGCGGTTTGTACCGCTCGGGTCCGGCGGCGGGCAGCGATTACAGCGTCAGCGCCCATGCCGACGACGCCTTGGCGGTGATCGATGCGATGGGCTTGGCCAAAGTGGTGCTGGTCGGCTGGTCGATGGGTGTCCAAGTCAGCTTTGAGATCATGCGCCGTCATGCCGACCGTGCTTTGGGACTGGTCTTGGTCAATGGCACCTACGGGCGACCGCTGGCGACGGCTTTTGCGCCTCTGCTGCGGTCCAGTCCACTTAAGCTTATGATTCCAGCGATCTTGCGCGCAGTCGAAGCGGTTTCGTTCTTAGCGGAACCAGCCCAGCCCTACGCCCAAAAAGTGGTGCAAACCAAAGCCGCACTGACGGTGCTCAAAGGTTTGGGGTTGGTCAGCCCGACTTTAGACGAGCGCGCGTTTGTCGAACTGGCCAGCCAGGTGGCGGCGCTCAACATGCCGCGTTATATGGCGATTTTGAACTCACTGGGGGATCATTGCGCCGAGGCCATCCTGCCACAGATCGACCGCGCGGTGCTGATTATTACCGGCGACCGCGACTTGTTCACCCCGATCGAGCAGTCGCGGCAAATGGCCAAGCGCATCGCTGGTGCCGAGTTGATGGTGATTCCCAGTGGGACTCATTACACGCCTCTGGAATTTCCGGAGTTAATTCACCTGCGAGTCCAAAAGTTTTTTCGCGAGCGCTTGGGCTTTGATCCCGACGCCTTGCCCGCCATCTCGCCGGCGTAGCCAACTGTCAGGCATCACCACGGCATAGCGAATGGCCACCTTTAAGCGGCCACTTGGAGCCCCCATGCGCGCGATAATTTGCACTGCGATTGCGCTGGCGCTTGTGGCCAGTCGCCCGGCCGTTGCTGAAGAAATCATCTTGAAAATCGCCACGGTCGCTCCCGACAAGACGGCGTGGTCCGAGATGCTAAAGCGCTGGCAAAAGGGCGTCGAGGACAAGTCCGCTGGACGCATCAAGGTGCGGGTCTTTCTGGGTGGTCAGCTCGGCAGCGAAGCCGAAGCAGTGTTGCGCTGCAAGCGCGGCCAAATCGCCGCCGTGGCCTCGTCAATGGGCTCGATTGCGTCGCAGATTCCCGAGGTCAACGTCGTTGAGTTGCCCTATTTGTTCAAAAACTCCGCTGAAGCCGACCACATTATCGACACGGTGTTGGCCCAGCCGATGCAGCAGGCTTTTGAGCGCGCCGGCTTTGTGGTCGGGTTTTGGAACGAGAATGGCTACCGCCACTTTGGCACTCGCGACAAATTCGTCAAGTCTCCTGAGGACTTGAAGGGCAAGAAAATGCGCTCGCAAGAATCGACCGTTCACCTCGACATGTGGCGGGCGTTTGGAGCGGCGCCGGTGGCGATTGCGCAAACTGAAGTCTTGCCGGCCCTGCAAAACGGCACCGTCGATGGTTTTGATCAGGCGTTGCTGTACATGGTTGCCGCCAATTGGCACAGCTCGATCAAGTACTTGACCCTGTCCGGCCACATGTATCAGCCCGCGGTCATCGCTTTTAACAAGCCGTGGTTTGACCAGTTAGCGCCCGATTTGCAAAAAATCTTGCTCGACGAAGGCAAGGCGGTCCAAGAGTTTGGGCGCAAGAAAGTGCGGGCGATGGGCCCCCAGGTGTTGCAGTTGGTCAAAGATGCTGGCGTGCAAGTCCGTGAATTAACTGCCGCCGACAAGGCGACCTTTGACGCCCCGGCCAAAGTGGTGCGCGACAAGTTTCGCAAGGCCGCCAAGCCGACCGCAGTGGCGATGCTCAACGCCATTGAAGCAGAACTCAAGAAGATTCGGGGCAAATAGCCGATGAAGCCGCGCCCGCCTTGGCTACGACAGCTCGACCGTTGCGACCGTGCGATTTACCGTGGCGAGCAAGTGGTGTGCGGCGTGGTGTTTCTGACCCTGATCGCGGTGATGGCGATCTACGTGCTGCAGCGAGTGTTTTCGCGGCCGCAAGGCCGGCTGTCGACGGCGATGCTCAAGATTGCTGGCGCGGTCGGTCAGGCTCCCGATCCGCTGGTGGTCCACGGGCCGGTCTCTACGGCTGTCAACTTGACTTTGGGCTTTGGTTTGGCGCTGTTGGTCATGCGCACCAGTGTCGGCACGAAGACGTGGCCGTGGTCCAAGGCCTTGACGGCGGCGCTGGCCCTGACGGTGACGGGCGTGGCGGCGGTGGCGCTGGTGTTGGTGGCGCTGCCCAATGGCTTGATTTGGGGGCCGTCGGCGGCGCTGGTCGGCATGTTGTGGAGCGGATTTCTGGGTGCTTCGTTGGCCACTTACGAGAAAAAACATCTGGCGCTGGAGCTGGCCGACAAGATCTGGCCGCAGCCCTGGCAACGCGCGGTCAAGGGGCTGGCGTTGCTGTTGACGACGGCCCTGTGTGCCCTGCTCAGCGTCCTGGCGTGGTACAGCGTGCGCGCGCACTTTGACACCTGGCAGGCGGACCCGGAGGCCGGGACCCTGTTGCCGACGGCGTGGCCGCGCTGGGTGTTGCTGGTCGCGCTGCCGATCGCGTGGACCCTGATTTCGCTGCGGTTCTTGGCCGAGGGCCTGCGGATCGTGGCCGATATCGAACCAGCCGATGTCGAACCAGCCGGTGTCGAACCAGCCGGTGTCGAACCAGCCGGTGCAGAGCCAACTGGTGCCGAATCAGCCGGTGTCGAACCCGCCGCCGCCGACAGTGACCCGGCATGAGCGCCGCCTACGTCGCCATTTTGCTGGGGCTGGCGCTGCTCGGCGTTCCGCTGTTCGTCATCGTCGGTGCGGCGACCGCGCTGGCTTTTGTGTTTTTTACCGTCGACCACACCACCGCGCTGTCGCTGCTGCCGATCGTGCAGAACATGGAGGAACTAGTCGGCAAGCAAGAGTTCTTGGCCATCCCGCTGTTTATGGCCTCGGGCGCGATTATGACGGCCGGCGGCATCGCTGGGCGGTTGGTCGACTTTGCCAAGGCGCTGCTGGGCTGGCTGCCCGGCGGTCTGGCGGTGGCGGCGGTGTTTGCCTGCATGTTTTTTGCCGCTATTTCAGGCAGTTCTCCGGTGACGCTCATTGCGGTCGGCTCGATCCTGTATCCGGCGCTGCTGGCCTCCAACTACGACGAGCATTTTTCGATCGGCCTGCTGACGACCTCTGGGTCGCTGGGCTGTCTGGTTCCGCCGTCAATTTCGATGTTGATTTACGCAGTTACCATCACATCCACCTCAGCGCACATCGATCCGCAGGACCTGTTTTTGGCCGGCCTAATTCCGGCAGCGGTCATTGGCGGCACGCTGGCGCTGTACGCGATTGTCACGGGCATCCTCAACCCCGCTGGTCGCCAGCCTTTTGAGTGGTCCAAATTGGTGCGCGCGACCAAGGACGGAGTATGGGCTCTGCTGTTGCCCGTTCTGGTGTTGGGTGGCATCTACGGCGGCCTGTATACCCCGTCCGAAGCGGGCGCGGTGGCGGCGATCTATGCGCTTTTCGTCACCGTGGTCATTGAGCGCCAGCTGACCGTGGCCAAGCTGATGGCCACCTTGGTCGAGTCGTCGACGCTGATGGGGTCGCTTATTCTGATCATTGTTTTAGCCTTTGGACTCAACGAGTTCCTAGCCGACATCGACGTTGCCGGCCAGTTGTCGGCGTGGATTCGCCAGTCTACGCTGGGGCCGATGGGTTTTATGATTGCCGTCAACGTGTTGCTGGTGGTGATCGGCGCGCTGATGGACTCGATTTCGTGCACCCTGATTTTTGCCCCGCTGCTGGCGCCGGTGGCCTTCGATGTGTATGGCATCGACCCGCTGCATTTTGGGGTGGTCTTTGTGATCAACATGGAAATCGGCTACTTAATGCCGCCAGTCGCCACCAACCTATTCGTCGCTGCTGCGGTGTTCAAGAAGCCGTTTGGGATGGTCACGCGGGCGGTGCTGCCCACGCTGACCATCACCTTGCTGGCGCTGTGGCTGTTCATTCGCTTTCCAACCTTGTCGGTCGCCGCGGTGCGTTGGCAACGCGGTGAGAGCGACATCGGGCTGGATTTTCCGCAGGGTCGGCGCGAACCATCAGGGCCAAGCGCCTTGCCAGACCAGCCGTCGTCGTCTGCGGGTGGGCCAGCGTCCACGACCCAGCCCACCGCGCCCCCCGCTAAAGCCGACAGTCTGGCGGCAGTGACCGAGCGCGCCTTTGCCGACGACGCCACCCCGGTAACGGCGCCGGATCTGGCGACCGAAACCAACTTGTAGACCTTGGCCCACGCTTTGGTTGTATGGTACAATTTCGGCCCCTTGCTCGCATTGCCAACGGATGCCGGCAGTTGACGCGACCTTGCCGCTCGTTTGCCGCACCGTTGCGGTCGTTTTGTACGCCCTTTTGCTGGTTTTACAGCAGCCATATGGCTTCAACTAAGGAAAACCATGGCCTATTCGATTATTAAAGAAACCGCAACCACTTTTGTGCTGCACGTGCTGCGCAGGTGGCCTGACCGCGAAATTCAGATTTCTGAACTGCATGACCTCAGTGGCGGTCGCTACCAGAAAGAAAACCTGCAGAACGCCTTGGTGCGCCTGTTCGAAAAAGAGTTCGCAACCAAAGAAAACGACGCCAACCGGGCGGCGTGGTGGGCGATTACCGAAAAAGGCCTGCGCGGAATCTAGGGCGCCAAAAAATCTAAGCGATTTTTTTTCTGCGCCCGTTTGCTGGCTTAGTGGGTCGCTAAGCTCGCGGCTAGTGAGCCGACTCGCCGCAGCTTGCTTAGTGGGTCGCTAAGCTCGCGGCTAGTGAGCCGACTCGCCGCAGCTTGCTTAGTGGGTCGC